>JBDGQM010000128.1:0-5801 GCA_042219065.1 Salinibacter sp.
GTGCATTTTTGTCCTAAATGCCCGAAAACAGGCGATCGGAGGTTCTTTCGAACCAAGCAGCCGTTTGATGCGATTGCCCTGCTGCCCCGCGCTCCGGCTTTCGCTTCTCCGTCGTCGATGGTTAGTTTCCAGGTCAGTCGTTGGCCCGGGCCGACGCTCCGCCGAACGGGGGCTCGATCGCGCCGGGTTCTCTTTCATTACCCCACCAGCTGACTATGTCCGACGAAGATACCGCCTCGTCCTCCTCCCGCCGCCAATTTTTGAAGCAGGCCTCGATGGCCGGGGCCGGGGCTGCCCTTGCGCCCCAGGCCGCCGCGGCCGCGGACCCGTCGTTCCTGGAGTCCGATGGGGGACCGCTCGTGGTGGCGAGTGACAACGGGGAACAGGCGGTGCGGGAGGCCCTCGACGTCATGAGCGACGGGGGCGCTGCGCTGGACGCTGTCATTGACGGGGTCAAGATCGTCGAGGATGATCCGGACGACATTACCGTGGGGTACGGCGGCATTCCGAACGCCGAGGGCACCGTGCAGCTGGAGGCGGGCGTGATGGAGGCGAAGACCCACCGCACCGGATCCGTGGCCGTCCTCGAAGGGATTCGGCATCCGTCGGAGGTCGCCCGGATGGTGATGGAGCGCACCGACCATGCGCGCCTGGTCGGGGAGGGGGCGCAGCAATTTGCCAAGATGCACGGGTTCGAGACCGAGGATCTGCTCACGGAAAAGGCCCGCAAGATCTGGGTGAAGTGGAAGGAGACCCTCTCGGACGAGGACAATTATCTGCCGCCGGACAGCGTGCGAAGCGCGGAGCTGGGGTCCGAACTGCGGGAGGTCCAGCGCCACTACGGCACCATTCACTGCTCGGCCCTATCCCCGAGCGGCAACGTCGGGTCAATCACCACCACCAGCGGGCTGTTTTACAAAATCCCGGGCCGGGTGGCGGACACATCTGTCGTCGGGGCGGGCCTGTACGCGGCCAACGAGGTCGGGGCGGCGGGCTCGACGGGCCGGGGCGAGGCCAATCTGCGGAATCTATCGAGCCATCTCATCGTGGAGCGGATGCGGGAGGGCGACGACCCGCAGGAGGCCTGCCTGTTCGCCTGCCGGCGGATTGCCGACAACACGAAGGCGCCCCGCCTCCTCAACGATCGGGGCAACCCCAACTTCAACGTGCGCTTCTACGCGCTCCGGACGGATGGGACGTTCGGCGGCGCGCAGCTTCGGGGACGCGGAAAGATGATCGTTGGCGATGCCGACGGCGTCCGGAGGGTCGACATGCCGGGGCTCTTCGAGAAGACTGAATAGTCTCGAGGCCGTTACCAGTTCGAGGTCGCCGAGCTGAAGATGTCGTCGGCCACGTTTTCGAGCGCGTTCTGGGCGGCTTGCCGCTCGCCCGCGAGGCCGGCCTCGGCCGGATTGTAGCTGGCCTGGCCGCTGAACGTCTGGTTGAGGAGTTCCTCGTCTTTGGTCTGGTCGACGTAGCGCACCTGCACCTCGATGGTCACCTCGTTGGTGGTGGCGCGCTCGTCGCCGCTCACGCCGGTGGGCTGGTTCGTGTATCGCTGAATGCGGGCCCGCAGGAGGGCGTCGGCGCCCGAGTCGTCCGTGGTGAGCGAGAGGCGCGTGCGGTCGACGAACCGGTCGGTGAGCAGGTCCGTCAGGGTGGTGCCCATGCGGTTGACGGGGCTGGAGGTGTTGTCCTGGACGATCGGGATGGCGATGGTTTCGAGGTTGGACGGGATGCTGGCGCCGCTGAAGCTGTAGACCGTGCAGCCGGAGAGGCTTCCCGCCCCGAGAAGAAGCAACAGGACCCCCAGAAGGTACTTGAGCTCCGTGTGAGGGAGCTGGGGGGACGCGGGGGCGCGGGGACGCGGCGATGTGGTGAAGTGCAGGAACATGATTGCTTTTTCGACTGCGTTCGGAGGATCCAGTCGTCGGCGTCAGGGCGCATCTGATCCACCATCGAGTAGGTTTTCTCTTCCGGGACTCCCTTGGTCCGCTCGAAGATCTCCATCGCCCCGTCCACGGCGGCCTCGGATACGTCGAGATCGCGGAAGCGCCGGACATTCGCCACGAGAGCGTTTCTTCTGTGAACGGCGTTCTCCGTGTCCGTACGTCCCGACACTGGTTCTCTCCAACGTGTCCGGCGCCGGATGGCTCCGCGGCGGGAACGCGGGGGGCAGACGGCCTACGTGTTCGTCGGCAACTCCTCCCCGCAGTTGGTGCAGTGCGACAGCGATGCGCTGACAGTTTCGCCGCAGGTGGGGCAGTGGCCAATCTCGCTTCCAAGGGGCATGTTGTGCTCCTGCGAGGCCCCGATGTGCTGAACGCTCCGGAGCAGCGGGTACGCAAGCACCGGCGAAATCAAAAGCGCCATGATGCCCCACCGGGCCCGCCCCCGTCCCCGATCGCCGGCCACCTTTCCGGTGGCGACGGCAAGGGTGACCCACAGCAGCAGGATCGGCAGCAGCCATCCGCCGAGCGCGTCCGTTTCCACGAGCCAGAGATCGATCGCAAGAAGCTGTTGCATACGCGGGGTGGTGGGGAAAGAACGCAGAGATTGAACGCCGCTTCCTCTACAGATCCTCGTCGATGTCTTTCAGCTTGCGGTAGAGGGTGCGCTCGCTGATGCCGAGGGCCTGAGCCGTTCGTCGGCGGTTGCCGTCGAACTGCTTTAGGGCCTGACTGATGAGGTTCTTCTCCGCCTCCTCCAGCGTCGGGAGGTCGTCGGGCTCATCGGTCGACTCCGGCTCGTCCTCGATGTCCGGCTCCGTCGACGGGGGCGGCTGCGGGTCCGAGGTAGACGGCCGGTTCGGGTGCGGGGTGGTGGGCCGGGCGGGGCCGTCCTCGTCCACCTCGTAGACGACGTCGCGCATGATGGAGTCGACCTCGCCCCCCTCCGGCTGATCGCGATCGCGGCGCGGCGGGTGCGGGCCGGAGGTCTCCTCGTTGCGCACCACCACAAAGTCGTCGTAGTCGCCGGGAAAGTCGCCGCGCTCGGCCACCTCGCGGGGCACCACGACCCCGACGTCCGACATGAGGGCGTCGAGCTGATCCTTCAGGTCGCGCATGTCCATCCGCATCTCGAGGATGGCCCGGTAGAGCAACTCGCGCTGGCGCAGGTCGGACGTGTCGTCCCCCTCGGTCTCCGGGCCCTCGGCCTCGTCCTCCACCCGCATCAGATCGGTGGACGGCACGGCCCGGCCAACATCGCGCAGGAGGGGGCGCAGGTCGTCGACCTCCGCGATGTCGTCCCGCATCAACACGGCCACCTGCTCGGCGACGTTGCGCAACTCCCGCACGTTGCCGGGCCAGCGATACGTTTTGAGCAGGTCTTTGGCGTCGTCCGTCAGGCGCTTGCGGGACGAGTTGTAGTCCTTCGAAAACTGGTGGAGGAACGTCTCGAAGATGGGAAGGATGTCTTCCGGGCGCTCCCGCAGTGGGGGAATGTCGATGAGGACGGTGCTGAGTCGGTAGTACAGGTCCTTTCGGAAGTTGCCCGCCTCCACCTCCTCGCCAAGGTCCTTGTTCGTCGCCGCCACGATCCGCACGTCCACCTGCTCCTGGGTGGAGGCGCCCACGCGGGTGAACCGGCCCGTCTCCAGCACGCGGAGCAGTCGCACCTGCGCATTCTCCGGCATCTCCCCGATCTCGTCGAGAAAGATGGTGCTGCCGTCGGCCTCCTCGAAGTAGCCGACGCGCTCTTCTACGGCGCCGGTGTAGGCCCCCTTCTCGGCCCCGAACAGTTCGCTCTCGATGAGGCCCTCGGGGATGGCGCCGCAGTTGACCACCACCATGTCCTCGTGCCGGCGCGTGGACAGCTCGTGGAGCACCTGCGCGATCAGCTCTTTCCCCACCCCGCTCTCGCCCTGCAGCAGCACAGTGATGTCCGTTTTGGCCACCTGGCGGGCCTGGTCGATCACGTTCTTGATGACGTCGGACTCGCCGACGATGCCGAAGCGTTCCTGGATGGAAGTGCGGTCCATGTGTGCGTTCAGCGTTGTACGTTTGGCGTTCTACGTTCAGCGTTCTACGTCCAGCGTTGTGCGTTCGGCGTTGTGCGTCAGGAGCGTCGCCTTCGTCGGGCGACGGGGACATTCAGCGAGCACGTGGCACCGTGCGTCCCTGTCCCCCTCAGCCCCCAGCACGGGGATGCTCGACTCGCGCGAACACAACCTGTCACTTTGTCAGAACTCGGGGTGTACTCACACCTGCGCGGGCCAAAAAGGATCCCAGTCCCCGTCCGGCGCGCGTTGAAGATGCCGTGACAAGGTCGGGCACTCTCACAGTTGGTGCTGTCCGGACCGATCGAGCACCCGGCGGAAGACGGCGTTGAGCGGCTCGATGCCGGGGCGGGACGGTGCATCGGGGAACTGCACTGCCGACTGCCGCTCGATCTCGGCCTCGATAAAATCGTGAATGACGGGCAAGCGCGGTCCCGCGTCGGCCTCCGCGCCCGCCCGCTTCCGGTCGAGGAGGGTATCAATGGCGGTACGAAGTTCGGGGGCTATGTCGGCGGCGTCGACGAGGCGGGCAAACGCGACCGGGACGGGGCCGCGATTCTGCTCCACCCAGCGCACCGCCAGAAGCGCCCGGAGGACGTAGAGGTAGGCCTTGTGCGGGATGGGCGGATCGTCCAGGTTCTGGTCGGCGATGCTGCGGGCCATGCCGCGGTAGGCGGGGCCGACGGCGCCGGGCACGTAGTAGTCGGGAATCAGATCGCGCCAGCGATTCATCACGGCCTCGTCCTCGCGGTACACGGTCGGGGACTGCAGCCACTCCAGAAGCGTCGGGTTGGCGCCGTAGAAGAGCTGGAGGGCTTTTCGGAGGTCCCATCCGTGCAGGTCCAGGTCGCCTGTGATGGGCGGATCGATCGTATCGTCGCGCCGCTCCAGGTCGAGCGACAGGTACCAGTCGCGGGGATGGACGTAGACGACCCGCACGTCGTAGTCGCTGTCTGCGGAGGGAAAGCCCCACGCCCGGCTTCCCGACTCGCAGGCGTAGAGCACAGTGATCCGGTGCTCCGCCTCGATCTCGTCGAGCCGGTCCGCGATCCGGTCGGCTATCGGGGCCGCATCCATGCGGGTCGGGGACTTGGTTACTGGTCGAGAACGACTCGGATTCCCGTTGCTCGGCGTGGGGCCTCCGGCATGCTTTCCGCTCGCGGGTCGTTCAGGGTAAGCACGGAGCCGTTTCGGGGCGCGAGGCCTTCATCGGTCCGGGCCCACTCGGCCACGTTTCCGTCTACGTCGTAGACGAGCGGCCCAGCCCCGTCGGCGCCGTGGCCGGGCGGGCGACTGCCCACGGTCATGAGGAGCGCGTCGGGGGCGCGTTCGTCCAGCCGCGCTCGAAGATCCCGGTACTCGTCGGGATTCGGCGTGAAGCCGGCCCAGTACGCAGGGGTGTTCTCGGAGGGCCCGCTCCGCGCGGCCTTGAGGGCCTCAAGTTCGTCCGCCGTCGGCAGACGGTAGGAGCGACCGGTCTGCGCGCTCAGCCACTCGACGTAGGCCTCGGCCTGCTCGGCCGAGACGCCGTTGGCCGGATAGTCGGCCGTGCCGGACGGGACGTCGTAGTCGGCGTCGTACGCGTGAAACTGCGCCCGCGTGACCTCGAAGCGGCCGATCGTGAGGGTGTCGCCGAGGGTGACGGTTTCGGGGACCAGGATGTCGCCTACGCGCTCGCCGTACCGGCCATCGGTCTCGGCGGGCGCATCGGCCGTTTCGAGGAGCGACAGCGGCGCGTCGTCGGCCAGCAGCCGGTCCGCCACCCGCGCCTCCATCGAGGTGTCGCCGAAGAGGTGCGTGT
>JBDGQM010000129.1:0-4169 GCA_042219065.1 Salinibacter sp.
CGAAGCCTCCCCGTCCAGTCGGATGGGTCCCAAATCAAGTTTGGGACGACAACGTGGCTCCTTTCTGACGTTTAGAGAGGGGCACACATACTTTCGACATATAGCACAACGCGTTCCTAGATGCAGGTGATGAGGGCGTCGAGAGGGGCGTCTGCCGTCGTGGAGGTCCCCGCCTCCCGGAAGAGGTGATTAACGTCGTCGTATGCCTCGACAGCTGCGTCGTCTCATCCTGCCGGGTCGCCGGCGGGACTCGGATTCCGGGCCCGCTCGATCGCTTGTTTCAGTTTGTCCGGCTCATCGGTCCCGATGCGGATCTGCCCTTCGCCGCGGGTCCGCACCTCCACGGCCTGCAGGCCAGACACGTTGTAGAGCCACCCGTGACGTGTGTATCGGATGCCCCAGCCGTAGAGCGCCGAGTTCCGAACCACCTCGACGCGGAGGATGTCGTCGAGGGCGACGCGCCGGGTCCAGAAGCCCGGCCCGAAATAGAATAGCAGCTCCTGATCGGTCACCTTGACCGTCAGGCTGGAAAAGAGGACGGCAAGGACCCCGAACCCGCCGAGCATCGCGGAGCCGAACACCCCGAGTTCTCCGTCCTCGACCATGAAGGCGTAGTAGATGAGCGGCAGGACGGCCAGCAGGACGCCGCCCGTCACGTAGCCAACTTGCGTGTGCTCGTATCGCATCGTGTCGAGAAGTTCTGTTTGGCGGAACAGAATGTTGTTGTCGTCCCGGTCGATGCACGAGTCCCTGCTACTGTCCCGCCGGCTTCACGAAGTATCCGGCCACCCGCCACGTCCCGTCGTCCTTCTTCATGTACATGGTTTCGACGGTTTCCTTCTCTCCGTACATCGATTTGTACTGCGCCACGACGTATTCCCCCTCCGGCGCGTTGGGCATGTTCGTCGTGTAGCGGGCCGCCACGAGCGAGCGCGACTGCAGGCTATCCAGGGAGTTGTGTGCCCGTCGGACCTGGGCGGCCCACTGCTCCTCGGTCACTTTCGACTTGATCAACGTCGCGCCCGCCTCCCAGGTCGCCTTGTACTTCTGGGCATCGAGGAGGGCAAACCACTCCTGCGCCGCCTTCTTGGCGGCCTCTACGGCCTGTTCGTTCGACTGGGCGGCAAGGGGACGCGGGACGGTGAGAAGGAGCGCCAGAAGTCCGCCGATGAAGAGCGATGATCGCATGGGGATGGAAGCATGAGACGAGAACCAATGCATCTTGAAGTATAAAATCGTCTGCGTTGGGAAAAACGGATTGTTTAGGAGGACGGCCGACAGCGGACGGCCGACCGCCGTGCTGGAGCCCGAAGACCGGAAATAGGAGCTCTACTGCGGTTCGCTACCGGCCGTCAGTCCATCGCGGTCCGCGCCCGGATCCACGTCGACACCGTCTCCAGGGCGCGGGGCGCCATCGTCGTGTCGATCTGGGCATACCGGCTCGGGAGGCCCGTCTCGGCGGGCTGAAACAGGTGGTTGAGGCCGTCGAGCACGCGCACCGTCACGTCGTCGCTCGGGCTGTCCGTCAGGGCGGCGCGCATCGGGGCCGCGTTCTGCTCGGGCGGCACCTGGAGGTCCTTGCTGCCGTAGAGCGCCAGGACAGGCACGTCGACCCGGCGCAGCGCGGGGGCCGGGTCGTGCCGGACGAAGAACTGGAACCAGGGATCCGTCATCTCTTCGAGTTGGCTGCGGACCTGTGCGTCGTTCGCCCCGCGCTCCTCAAGCATTGGGCGGAGCCGTTCCGCGATGGCCGCCGAGTCGGACGCTGTGCGCACCTTGTCGAGCATCCGACGCTGCGCCCGCTTGACCGAGTCGACGGCCAGGGGCGGCACGCCCTGCGCGGCGGCGATCTGTGCCCGCTGCTCCACCAGAATGTCGTGGCCCGGCACGCTGGGGCCGGCCATGAGCACGAGGAAGTCGACCTCCTCGAACCGGGTGTGGACCATCGGGGCCACGAGGCCGCCCTCGCTCATCCCCACCAGCCCCACCTCATCGGCATCGACGGCGTCGTGCTCGCGCAAGAAGCGGACCGCCGCGGCCACATCCCCGGCAAAGTCCTCGGAGGTCGCCCCGTCGAAGGTGCCCTCGGACGCGCCCACGCCGCGCTCGTCGTAGCGGAGCACGGCGAGGCCCTGGCGCGTCAGGTGGTCGGCCAGCACGTGGAACAACTTGTGGTTGAACACCTCTGAGTTGCGGTCCTGCGGTCCAGAGCCGGAGACGAGCACCGCGGCGGGGTGCGGCCCGTCTCCCTCGGGCCGTGTGAGGGTCCCCGCCAGCGTGAGGCCCACCGACTCGTTCCGAAAAGTGACGTTCTCCTGGACGTACGGGTAGGGCGGCTCCGGGTGCTGGGGGCGGGGCGGCGGACCTGTGTCCGACGCCTCGGCGGGCGTGAGCGTCAGCGCAAGCGACTGCCCGCCCTGCGTCCACGTGCCCTCGATTTTGTCCCCGCCCGACGCCAGAGCGCCCGCGTACGTGCCCCCGATCCGGGCCACCGTGAGCACAACGCTGTCGGCCGCCGCCGTTACGTCGGAGACCGGGATGCCGGTCGCGCCCTGATCGGGGCTGTCCATCGTGGCGGTCAGCCCGTCCTCACCCTGCTCGATGTGAAAGACGATCCGCAGCTCGGCGGCGCCCGTGTCGAGCGTTCCCGACCACGCCCCCGGAAGGGCCTCCTGTGCAGAGGCCGTGGGACCGCCGAAAAGCGCGAGGCCGAGCCCCAAAAGGATTGAACGCCGCAACGGAAATGACATGCGTTCAGACGTGAACTGTGACAGAGTGAGGCGAAGGGAAACGGAGACAATCTGTAAGCCCCCAGGCGAGCAGCGTCCTATGCACTCCTTCTCCCGCTGTCAATCTCCTGTTCTCCCATTCCCCCATTCTCCCCAACACCACTGCGCGTGAGGGCCCGCAGGGCTTCGAGCGTTGCTGAGTCATATGGGCCTCCGGCGGACAAGATGCCCCGTTCAGCAACGAAGATGCCCGCTCACCAATTTGACGAGGACACGCCCCCCGGTTCCGTTTCCTTTTCCGCGGCCGCCTGGGTTTTTTGTGGTACCCGCCGTTCCGAAAGCAGCCCCCCTCCGTGACCGACACGACGTCCACCACCTCCACGCGCCAATCGGACGCCCGCAGCGGACCCGAGGCCTCCTCGCCGCCGCTTCGGCCGTCCATCCTCGTCGGACTGCACCTCGCCGGGTGGATGCTCTACGGCGTTGCCTACTACCTGACGCTGCGGTCGTACCAGCCGTTCGGCGACCTCCTGTGGAAGCAGACGCTGATCGCGACGGGGAGTGGCCTTTTGTTCAGCACCCTGCTCGGGGGGCTCTACCGCGCCCTCCGGTTGCCCCAGCGGCGGCCCGTAGAGCAGGCCCTCGTCGCCCTCGGCACCAGCCTCGCGCTCGGCCTGGCGTGGTACCAGGTCAAGGCATGGGGCGTCGAGTGGGTGAATCCGTTTATCGCGCCTGTCACCGGGCCCGGGGCATTTCGGCCCGGCGAGGGGACGCTGTTGTCTAGCGCCCCGGCTTTTCCCATCCTCCTGCTCGTCTGGAGCGGCGCGTACCTGAGCATCGCCCAGTGGTACGCCCGGCAGACCCAGGAGCGGCGGCGCCTCCAGGCCGACGCCGAGGCCCAGCGTGCCCAGCTGCGCATGCTGCGCTACCAGCTCAACCCCCACTTCTTCTTCAACGCCCTCAACACCATCGGCGCCCTGGCCGACGAGAATCCCCAGCGCGTGAAGACCGCCGTGCGCGAGCTGTCGGGCTTTCTCCGCTACACGCTGCTCGACGAGGAGGCCCTCGACGCCCCCCTCCGCGACGAGGTTGAAGCCGCCGAGCACTACCTCGCGGTCGAGAAGATTCGCTTCGAGGACGACCTCGCCGTCGAGGTGAACCTGGCCGACGAGGCCGCGCCGGTGGTCGTGCCGTCGTTCCTGGTGCTGCCGCTGGTGGAGAACGCGGTGAAGCACGGCCAGCACACGAGTCCCATGCCCCTGCGCATCCGTGTCACCGGTGCGCTCGTCGAGGACGCGCTCGTGATCGAGGTGGCCAACACGGGACACTGGCGCGGCACCGACACGAACACAGACGGCACCGGCACGGGCCTCGCCAATGTCCGGCGCCGCCTGGAGGCCCAGTACCCCGACCGGCATCGACTCACCGTCACCGAGGAGG
>JBDGQM010000129.1:4269-22113 GCA_042219065.1 Salinibacter sp.
CGACCGCTACGAGTGACGCGCGTTCGTCATTGCTCGCCGCAACTTCTCGCGACTGATGGCATATATCACCCGACTCGACGCAGACGCTCAGTTTGCCCACCTCGATGCCCTGGAGCAGTTCGGGGCCGCGGTGGCCGCGGAAGAGGGGAAAACCCCGGACCAGTTGATGAAAGATCTCCTTGATCGAGCCCAGGACGAAGATCCTCAGCCGGAGGACCGCAGGCCGGCTGCGCAGAAGGAATAGGCATCCCCGTTCGCCAGAGCCGTGCGCCATTCCTTGAGTCGCGTGAGCGATGCACTCCAGGTCCTCATCGTCGACGACGAGCGGCTGGCGCGCCGGTCCGTCCGCAGTGCCCTCGACGAGGTGGCGGGCGTCGCGGTGGCGGGCGAGGCCGGAAGCGTGGACGCGGCCGCCGAACAGATCCGCACGGAGGCGCCCGACGTGGTCCTGCTCGACGTGCAGATGCGGGGCGAGACGGGCTTCGACCTGCTCGACCGGATCGACACGGCAGTGCAGGTCATCTTCGTCACCGCCCACGACGAGTACGCTATCCGCGCCTTCGAGGTAAACGCGCTCGACTACCTGCTCAAGCCGCTGGACCCCGACCGCCTCGCCGAGGCCCTCCAGCGCGCCCGCACGGCCGACACGGCCCTTCCCGAGCACCCGGAGACGCCCACGGACGACGACCCGGACGCCTTCCGTTACGACGACGTGTTTTTCTACGAAGAGGGCCAGCGGCCCCGCTTCATTCGCATCCGCGAGATCGCCGTCATCGAGGCCGCCGGCAACTACACCGAACTCGTCCTCACGGACGGCACGACGGCCCTCACGTCCACCACGCTCTCCACCTGGACGGACCGCCTGCCCGACGCCCACTTCGCCCGCATCCACCGCTCCACAATCGTCAATGTAGAGCGCGTGCAGCGCGTCGAGCGCGAGGCCGGCCGGACCTACACCGTCCACATGGAGGCCCGCGACGACCCGCTGTCGATGAGCCGGCGCCGAGCACAGGCGCTCGCGGATCGGTTGGACTGAACGCCCCCAAACCGTGCGTCCAGCGTGCTCGCCATCGGTTCTGCGCCCGATCTCGACCGGGACGTGCGGCCTGCGCCCCACCAATCGCATCTTGACTCAAGGCCTGGTGTCGCTTCTCTCCGGGGCAGTGTGTCCGTGCGCCCACGCCCCCTCTCGCCCATTCTTATTGGGCTGTGTCGTTGATCAGAGGCGAGCGCGCCTCCGTTCCAGAACGGAAACGCTTAACATACGAGTGCCCTGCCTCCGTCCCCGTGCACTCGAAGAAACAGGAGCGGCTGGGTCCCAGTGAAGTCCTCAGAACGTCTTTGACGGTGTGTCCCGTCCGCTCCGACTCGTCGCCGGGATCCATTGGTGTGCTCGCGAATGGCATCTCCGTCGGGGCCTCCGGTGGCGCAGGGCAAACCGTTCGAGGCGATCCGGAACGCAACTGCCGTGACGCAAACTCCTCGTCGGCCCGATGCCTCGTCCCCGCCCCATGCTCATCGGAAGCACCTGCGCGCTCGGCCTCCTGTGCCTGCTGCTCGGCGCGTGCCGCACCAACGGACCCGACACGACTACGTCCGGGCCGGACACGACACGCCCCGACGCGACCGCCGATACGGCCGCCGCCCCGTCCGATGCCTCAGTCGACCCTACCGCCCCGCCGCCGGCCCCGGCGCCCGGCACTGCTCGCGTGCGGGCCGAGATCCGGTCCTGCACCACGGAGGGCCAGCCGGCACGCTGCCGGATTCGCGTGGACGAGGTGCTTGCCTACGGGTCGAGCACGCCCCCGCTCCCGACCGGCGACCACACCGTGCGGCTGTCTCCCTCCGTGCTGAACGACCGGGACGCCGCGACGCTCGACGGCACCGGCCCTCGACCGATCACCCTCCGGCACGCCGGCGACCGACCTGATTTGGGCGGGGATGACGCCGACGAGAACCGACCCGCGTGGACGCTGCAGTCGATGGAGCATGGTGAATAGGACGCGTGTATGCAGTAACATGGCGCTCAAATCGACATTCCGGTGTGCTACTCTCACAAGGCCTCCTGGACGAATGGCCGTTTGTGTTGCCTGTCGTGACAGATTGCTCCTCCGCGTGACGATGGCTGGGCGTTAACGTCGCTGTCTCCTCATTCGCTTACCCTCCGCTATGCCTGACCGCCGATCCTCCCCTCGCCTGCTTGTCGTTCTGATCGGCGCCGCAGTATCCCTGCTCGGGGTGGGCCCTGCCTCTGCACAGGTGTCTGCCCCGACGGAGCGCGCCGCGCCGAGCGCCGCCGTCCCGATCACCCCGCAGGTGCAGGCCGCGTCCCCTGGCGTGCAGACCCAGGTGCGACGGGCCGTCCGCGGCGAGGATTTGGCAGGCAAGGACGGTCCGATGGCAAAAATTGGTCGCGATCTCGCCGCGCTCTACTACCAGCACCAGGCGAAGGGGCCGACTGGGGTGCAGCGCCTGCTCGGCGGGACGCAGCGCACCGTTCAGGCCCCCGAGGCACGGTACCACTCGCCGGTCTCGCCGAACGGACGATTCGTTGCCGTCAACGCCGTCGCGGCGGACCATGCAACCGGCCTGCAGAACGACCTCCGCGCTCTCGGGCTGGAGGGCGGCGCGACGGCCGGCCGCGTCGTCTCAGGGCAACTCCCCATCTCGGCGCTGAAGGACGCGGCGCAGCTCTCGTCGCTCCGGGGCCTGATGCCGGCTTATGCGCAGACGCAGGTCGGGAGCGTGGGATCGGAGGCCGACACGAGCCACCGAGCGTACCAGGGTCGGGACGATCTCAGCGTGGATGGAAGTGGGCAGAAGGTGTGCGCGCTCTCCACCAGCTACGACAATCCCGATTCGGGCACCAATCCGCCGCAGGATGCCTCCCAGGACATTTCCGATGGCGATCTTCCCGGCTCGGGCAATCCCGAAGGGAATACAATCCCGGTCGACGTGCTCGACGACAGTGAGCCGGGCAACGACGAGGGGCGGGCCATGCTGCAACTGATCCACGACATTGCCCCCGGGGCCGAGCTCGGGTTCCATACGGCTCTCGGGGGAGTCGGGGTGTTCGTGAACGGCATCCGGGATTTCGCGGACCCAGATCAGGGCAACTGCGACGTGATCGTCGACGACATCCGATACAACGTCGAACCGTTTTATCAGGACGGTCCCATCACGAACGTCGCGGACAGCGTCGCCAACGAAGGCATTCCGTACTTCTCCTCCGCCGGCAATGACGGACAGAACTCCTACGAGGCCCCCTTCCGCAACTCGGGGAATCAGGGCGTGATCAACAGCACGTCCGTCGCCCATGACTTTGATGACGGCAGCGCGGTCGATACGCTGCAGGAGATTACAATCCGTCAGGGGGGAAAATTCCGCATCTTCACCCTGCAGTGGACCGATCCCTCCGCAATCGTCGACGGGTCGGCCGGGGCGGATACCGACATCGATGTGGCGCTCGTGAACGACACACTCGGCATCGTGGCTGAGTCCTCCCGAAACAACGTACTAACCGGCATCCCCGTCGAGGGCGTCCTCGAACACGCGAACAACGGGAACATCGATGCCGACGAGGACGGCGTGGCGGACTCGACGTTTCACCTCGTCATTGAGAAGGCGGCGGGTCCAAATCCCGACGAGGTGAAATACGTCTACTCCGGACAGGGCTTCACCGTGGAGGAGTATGACACGCTCGGCCCCACGATTTACGGACACCCCATGGCCGAGAACGCGATGGCGGTCGCCGCGGCCCCGTTTTTCGACACCGAAGCATTCAATGGCACGGACCCGGCGAGACTGGAGTCGTTCTCCTCGAAAGGAGGAATTAAAATCCGCTTTGACCAAAATGGAGTGCTCCTTCCGTCGCCCGAGGAACGCGAGAAGCCCGACGTGACCGGCACAGATGCAGTGGATAATACCTTCTTCGGGAACGACATTGGCTTCAGGGATCCAGACCCGCATCCGAACTTCTTCGGCACGTCGGCGGCGGCCCCGAACGTGGCGGCCATCGCGGCGCTCATCCTGGAGACGAATCCCGGCTTCACGCCCACCGAGGTCTACGACCAGTTGGAATCGAACGCGGAGGACGTAACCCTTCGTCAGGATCGGGCGGGGAACTTCGTGGGGATCTCCTCAGGCGTGGATCCCTGGAGCGGGCACGGCTTCGTGCAGGCCACCGCCGCCACGCTCCCGGTAGAGCTGGCCCGGTTTGACGTCGTCGTGGAGGGCGAAACGGCCATTCTGACCTGGACTACGGCCAGCGAAACCAACAATGCAGGCTTCGGCATCGAGCACAAGCACGGCGACGGGACGTTCGAGACGATTGCCTTCAGGGACGGAGCCGGTACGACCACCGAGGCGCGCACGTACCGCTACCGCACCGCGGACCTCGCGCCCGGCGCCCACACCTTCCGACTCCGCCAGGAAGACCTCGACGGGTCGACCACCTACAGCGACGAACGCACCGTTGAGCGGACCCTCTCCGACGCGTACAGCGTCTCGCCGGTGTCCCCGAACCCCGTCTCGGACGAGGCGACCGTGTCGGTGGCCGTGCAGGAGGCCCAGGACGTGCGCGTTAGCGTGTTCAATGTGCTCGGCCAGCGGGTCGCCCGCCTCCACGACGGGCCGATGGCCGCCCACGACCCGACGACGCTGACGGTCGGGACCGACCTGCAGAGCGGCATGTACGTTCTCCGTGTCGACGGCGAGTCGTTCTCGGCGACCCGAAAGTTCGTCCGCGTCCGGTAACCTCGGCGGTTCCCTCGTCCAACTGCCTCTCGGCCCATGTCTTACGCTTCGCTTGCGCGTCCCGCTGCCCTCGCCGGACTCCTTCTGACGCTGCTCCTCCCCGCGCTCCCCGCCGCGGCCCAGCAGCCCGCCGACAGCCTCCGAGCCGAGGCCCTGAAGGACTACCACGGGGCCGACATGACAGGCAAGGACGGCCCGCTCGCCAAGGCGGGACTGGACCTGCTGATGCTCTACCACGAATATCGGGCGTTTCAGCGGCGGGGCGGCGACACATTCTCGCCCAGCGTATCGGGGGGCCGCGTCACCGACGGACACGTCACCATCGACGCCATTGCGCAGGACGAGGCCCGGCAGCTCCGCGCGGACCTGAAAGACCTCGGGGTCAAAGACGCGGCGGCCGCCGGACGGGTAGTGTCGGGACGACTGCCGATCGATCAAATTCCGGCGCTTGCGAAGCTCGAATCGCTGCGCGGCGTGGCCCTGTCGCAGATGGAGACGCAGGAGAACGTGTCTCCGCCCACCCCTTCAGAAATGGTCCCGAAGACGCCCGGCGACACAGCGTCGGCGCCCTCCGACGCGGGAGAATCCCCATCTGAGGAGGGCTCCGGAGGGGACGACGGAATGCTGGTCTTTCTACTTGGCCTGCTCGGCGTCCTGCTTCTCACCGAGCTGTAGCACCACGCATTTCGCCCCCCCAGCCGGACCGCGGTGTTTACAGCGCCACCGTCGCCCCCACCAGCAGCGTCCGGCCCGGCATGGGCGCGTCGAAGACCTCGCTGTACTGCCGGTCGAAGGCGTTGCGCAGCTCCACCGACAGGGTGACGCGTGCGCCGGAGAGGCGCGTGTCGTAGCCCAGCCGCCCGTGCATCACGCCGTAGCGGTCGGTCGCCCCGCCCGCGTCGCGGATCCGATCCTTCCACAGGCCCTGGAGGCCCAGCGTTACAGGCCCCGCGCTCAGCGAGGCATTGCCCTGCACGTGGTGGCGGGCGCTGTTGAGCCCGTACTTGTAGTCGGCCGCCGGGCGCTGGCCGTCAAGGGTGGCGTCGAGGAGCGTGTAGGCCGCACTGAGATTCAGGCCGACCGTCCCGAGGCGCCGGTCGAGCGACAGCTCGGTCTCGAGCCCCGTCGTGGTGGTGCGGTCCAGGTTGCGGGCCACGAAGACGCCGGACTGTCGAAGGTAGTCGATGGCGTTGTCGGTGGCGCGACGAAAGCCGGTGACGGAAAGCGACAGGCTCGCGGGCAGGCGCAGGTCCGCCCCCGCCTCGCCCGACCAGGCCGTTTCGGCGTCGAGCGAAGGATTGCCCTGGTTGGAGGGGGAGTCGATGAAGCGCTCCACGTAGTTGGGGACGCGCACCACGCGCCCCCCGCCGGCCCGCAGGGTCACCGGGCCCAGGGCGTAGGCCAGGTGGAGTTGCGGCGTCGGCTCCAGCCCGTAGAGGGGGTCGTAGTCGACGCGCGTGCTCTGGTTGAGCGTGAGGCGCGGGGTGGCCCGCCAGCGCAGGCCCACGAAGGCCCCGGCGGAGGGGTCGCTGTGCACCCCGTCTCGGTTGCTGTCGACGCCGCGGAGGCCCGCAGAGGCGCCCCCGGTCACACGCACCGGACCCAGTGCGTGGGACGCCTGTCCCTGCACCCGCAGCCGACGGCTGATGTGACGGTTGGCGCCGACCGCGGGGTTGTAGGTGTACCGGTCGCGGTGCTGCTTGCCAAAGAGCTGGACCTGCCAGGGCGTGTCCGCGCCGCTGGGGCTCGACAGGCGGCCCTGCACCCAGAACGTAGAGGTGGCCTCCCGCGCCCGGTCGCCGGGAAAGTCGGAATAGAAGTGGTAGGCGCCAAACGCGCGGTCGTCGACCCCGGCGCGGGCGTAGAGGGTGGCACCGCCCAGGTCGCGGGTCCCCGCAACGGTGGCGACGCGGCGGTCGAAGTCGGTCTGGACGGTGCTGGCGAGGGAGGGAAAGGTCTCCGAGGGCGGGGCCGACACGGTCTGCCCGTCGCTGCCCTGCACCGCCGCCGCGGCACTCACCGCACCCTGCTCGCCCCGATGCCGCACTGCGCCCCCGGCGTCATACAGGTTGTGGGTCCCGTATCGTCCCTCGGCCCGTGCCGAGAGGCCGCCCTCCGACGCCCCGCCGCTCCGGAGGGCAGTCCTGGTGATGAGGTGCACCACGCCCCCCAGCGCATCGGGGCCGTAGAGGGCCGTGGCGGGGCCGTGCAGCACCTCGACCCGGGCGATCTCCGAGAGCGGCACCGGCAGGTCCATCAGAAAGTGCCCCGTGTACGGATCATTGATTCGGGCCCCGTCCAGCAGCAGGAGCACGCCGTTGAAGGTGGAGCCGCGCATGGTAAGGTCGCCCTGCACACCGAAGCCGCCCCGGCTCTTCACGTCGAGGCCCGCCACCTGATCGAGCAGCTGGTCGACGGAATTGACAGACAGGGCCTCAATGTGCTGCCGCGTATATACGCTCACATGGCGTCCCGTCTCCTGAATCGTCGTGGGGACGCGCGCCGCCGTGACGACGACGCTATCCGGCATCTGCACCGAAAAGGCCACGTCGGACGTGTCCTGGGCCGGGGCCGGGCGAACGAGCAACACGAGAAGCAGGCACAGCGCAGCCAAACGGAAGTGCGGCATGGTGGGGGAGGAACAGGATCCAACAACGAACCGACGGCGCCCAACGACTCGGCCCCCCCGCAGATCCTCCCACCGTCCGTAAAACCCTTGAAGTCCTGTAACGCCTCGCGCGCTCCCTTGCACGGAGAATCCCGTTCCGAGGCTCCCCGTTCCAAACGATGGAGCATTTGGATAATCCCTCGTTGCAATTGTAAACCGACTTGCATCCCACCAACCATGCCGACGACACTGACGACCATCTCCGCTGAGGACCTTAAGGACGCGCTCGGCAGCGAGACGCCGCCCGTCCTCATCAACACGCTGCCGCGGGACGCCCACGAGGCGAAGCACATTCCGGGCTCCGTCAGCGTGCCGGTCGACGACATCGACCGGGTCGAAGACCTCGTGCCCAACAAGGACGAGCCCATCGTGGTGTACTGCGCCAATGCCGACTGCGATGCCTCGCCGACGGCCGCGGAGACGCTCGAAGAGATGGGCTACACGAACGTGACGGACTTCGAGGACGGCTACGCGGGATGGCGACAGGCCGGGCACCCGCTGGTCGGCGAGGAGGCCTGAGCGTGTCTCCCCACCGGACCCGTTGAGCACTGACGCCGTGGGACGGCCGCCGACCGGCGGTCGTCCCATTTGTGTGTATGCGCCGGCGGTCTACGGGCCGTCGTCCGTCGCCGGCGCGTCGGCGTCGCTGGGACGCGGATGCCGCTCCGGGCGGCCCGCCACAGGCCCTACCTCGTAGCCGGCCACCCGCCAGGCATCGCCCGTGTCTTCGACGAGCACCGCCTCGACGTAGAGATCAGGTCCGAACGTGGAATGGTAGCGCAGGAGGACGAAGGGACCGGCGTTGGGGGCGCGGCCGAGGGAATCGCGGGCGACCGCCCGGACGAGTTGGCGCGAGCGGGCCGCGCCGAGGGCCGCCCGGGCCTCAGTTCGCCGCGTTCGCCACTGCTCCTGCGACACAGTGTCGCGGAGGCCCGGGGCCATCTCGTCCCACGCCGCATCCCACGCCCCGGCGTCCACGTGCCCGAGCCACGCCTGCGCCGCCGTCTGGGCGGCCCGCACCGTCGCCGACGTGTCAGGCGTCATCTCGGCATGGCCCTGTGCCTCGGCCGAGCCCGCTGCGAGGGAAAGCAAAATAGCGATGGGGGGCAGAAGACGAGTGGCCCATCGTGCCATGGCGTCGACGAACAAGCCGGCGTGAATTTTTTCAGCACTGCAGAAGCATAGGTCTGTACGGGTCGCCTCGTCCCTCGATCCCTCCCTCCTGCCGGGCCATCTCGCCCCCAACTGTTTGGCAACTACTCTATACAAGCGATTCGTCGAATGGCGGGCATCACACGTCCGTCCGTCCTGTTAGTCACAACGAGCCACGTCTGGCTCTCCCATCGAACGCCCCTTCGTCTCAAGTCTCCCGCCCGTATGACTGCGTGTGTTCGCCGTGTCTTGCTGCTCGTTGGCCTCTGTGCCACCGCCCTGATGCTTGCCGGGCCGCCCGCCGCGGCCCAGGACGGCGCCGCCCTGAACGGATACGTGCGGGACGCCGAAACCGGCGAGACGCTGCTCCAGGCCAACGTCATCGTTAAGGGCACAAGCCGCGGGGCCGCCACCAACAACGAGGGGTACTACACAATCCGGGACCTGCCCCCCGGGACCTACACCCTCGTCTTTTCCTACCTCGGCTACCAGTCGCGCACGGAAGAGGTCACGCTCGCGGCCGGCGAAACCCGGCGCCTCGACGTGGCGCTGCCGCCCACCGACCTGCAAACCGAGGAGGTCGTGGTAACGGGGCAGCGGGACGAGGCGACGGAGCAGCAGATTGGGGTCGACAAGCTGCCCACCGCCTCCGTTACGGAGCTGCCCTCCGTCCTGGAGCCCGACGTGTTTCGCTCCCTGGCCCTGCTCCCCGGCGTCACCACGGCGTCGGACTACTCCAGCAACCTCTACATCCGGGGCGGCAGCCCGGCCCAGACCCTCATCCAGCTCGACCGCACCACTGTCTACAACCCCACCCACTTCTTCGGCTTTTTCTCCACGTTCAACCCCGACGCGATCAAGGACGTGCAGCTGTACAAGGGCACCTATCCCGCCGAGTACGGCGGGCGCCTCGGCAGCGTGGTCGACATCTACAACAAGGACGGCAACCGGCGCGAAACCGCGGGCGGGCTCAGCATCGGCACCCTCGCCTCCCGCGGCTACATCGAGGGGCCCTACGGCACGGGCGGCGACGGCGACCCGACCGGCTCCTACATGGTCGCCGTGCGCCGCTCAACGCTCGAACCGGTGCTCGCCGCCCTCGACGACGTGGAGGGAATCCCCGACGCCTTCTACTTCTACGACGTAAACGCGAAGATCAACTACGACGCGGGCCCCAACGACAAGCTCTCGCTGTCGGCGTACGGCGGGCACGACCAGCTTCGCATCACCCCCAGCGAGGACCAGGAGTTCGACGTGGGCTACGGCAACCGCACGCTCAGCGCCAATTGGACGCACCTCTTCTCCAGCCAGCTGTTCTCCACCCTTACGGTCGCGGGCTCCCGCTACGAGAGCACGCCGATCTTCAAGCTCGCCGGCACGCGCTTCACGGAGACGAACACCGTGCAGGACGTATCGCTGAAGGCCGACTTCGAATACGTGCCGGGCCCCAAGCACACGATCGAGACGGGCCTACACGCCGGGCGGCTGGCCTTCGGGCTGCGCAACACGTTCGACGGCGACGAGACGTTCGACCAGAACCTGCAGGCCCTGCAGGCCGCTGCGTACCTGAAAGACACCTACAGCCTCGCGTCGGACTGGACCCTCCGGGGCGGCCTGCGGGTGACCTACTTCTCGGAAGGAGGCTACGTGCGGTTCGCCCCGCGCCTGTCGGTCAAGCACACCCTCACCCCGTCGGTACAGCTTCAGGTGGCCGCGGGCCGGTACCACCAGTTCCTGACCCTGGAGACGAGCCAGCTCTTTACGGCCTTCGATACCTGGCTCATGAGCGACGACGGGGTGCTGCCGTCGTACGGCGACCAGCTGGCGGTGGGCGTCACCACCCGCCTCGGCGACACCTGGCGCTTCGAGGTGGAAGGATACGCGCGCACCATGCGCGACCTCTTCGAGCGCGATCCGTTCCTGCCCGACGTGGCGGGCGTGCCCTACGGCGATCGCTTCCGCGTCGGCGACGGGCGGGCCTACGGGGCCGAGGTGCTGCTCCGGCGCCCGGAGGGCCGGCTGAACGGCTTCCTCAGCTACACCCTCAGCCGCACCGAGCGTCGCTTTCCCAACGTCAACGCGTCCGAATCGGGAGCGCCGCAGTACTACCCGCCGAACTACGACCGCACGCACGACCTCACGCTGGCGGTCAACTATCAGATGACCGACCAGTGGCGCGTGTCGGGCACGTTCAACTACACTACCGGACGGCCTTACACCAAGCCGAAGCAGAGCTACGAGTTCGTGGACAGTCCCTTCTCGTTCAGCCCGGGCGTCGGGGACACCGAGACGGTGCTCGTGAGCCCCTTCAACGACGCGCGCCTGCCGCCCTACCACCGCCTCGACCTCGGCGTGGCGCGCACCGGCCGGTTCTTCGGGATTGCCGACTACGAGTTGCAACTGCAGGTCATCAACGCCTATTCCCGCCGCAACATCTGGTTCTACCAGTACGAGCGCGAGGACGACGCCACCCTCTCCCGGACTGAAACCCCGCAAATTCCGGTTCCCGTGCCGAACGTGTCGTTCTCCCTCACCTTCTAACCCGTCCGACCAGATATCAGATTTGGGGCCGCATTGTGAAGCCGTCCTGGTGGGACGGCTACGGACCCCCCCTCAATGTGCCGAATTCGCGATCGCAAACACCCATGAAAAGACTCTGTCCCATCGCATTACTGCTCCTCGTTGCCGTTGGCCTCGTCGGCTGCGACACGACCGCCCCCGTGCCCGACTCGCAGGTGGTCGTGGAGGCGTACCTGCAGGGGGGCGCGTCCATGGACTCGATTCGCCTGACCCGAAGCGTGGCCCCGGACCGGGCCTATCGGCCCGCCGACGCCGCTGTGAGCAACGCCACCGTCGAGATCCGCCAACTCGCGGCGGACGGGACGACGGCCAAAACGATTCCGTTCGTGGAAGTGAGCGCGGGCCTCTACGCGCCAGCGCCCACCCCGCCCCCCCGCGTTCAGCCCCGTACGACGTACGAGCTCTCGGTGACCGCGGGCGAGGCGGACATTACGGCGACGACCACCGTGCCCGACACCATCTCGATCGTAGACACGCAGAACGAGACGGTCCCCTACCAGGGAGAGGCCCAGCCGGCCTTCACCATCACGCCGCCCCAGAGTGGCCGCTCGGGCCAGACCGTGCTCGTCCTCACGACCACCTCCCGTCTCGACTTCAGCCAGCCCGACTCCGCCCTTCGCCGTCGGCTCACGCCGTTCTACCGGGAGGACTACGATCCGGAGGAGGACTCCCTCGAGACGTACCGGACCACCTCGTCGGGCATTCTCAACGAGGCGAATTTCGAGCGCGACGAGGCCGGGCGCATCACGACCGAGCTCCCGTGGATCTCCGTGGCCTTCTACGGCCCCAATGCGTCCGCCGTCCACGTGGTCGACGACAACCTCTTCGACATCATCCGGTCCCAGCAGGCCCAGGCATCGGGCGGGCAGGGAAACGGGCTCGGGCCCGGCGAGCTTCCCAACGTCATCGAGCACATAGAGGGCGGGACCGGCGTCTTCGGCAGCTACGTGCGGGACCGCCGCGCGATCACGATCGAGCGGCCGTCCGGCCCCTGACCCCGCTTCCGGGCGGCCCCGCAGCGGAGCGCAGCCCTATGTCGTCGAGCCTGCGCCCTCCACGCGCGACTGCACGCGCTCCCCAAAGTAGCCGCCCACGAGGGACGCGAGGAGCCCAATGATGAGAACGAGCACCATCCGGCCGTAGCTCAGGATGGACTGGCCGCCGAGGGCGAAGACGAACACGTCAATCAGCAGGACGAGCGTGATGAGCCCGGCGATGGCGGCCTCGTAGGAGGTGTCGCCCGGCGACCGGAACGCGCAGGCATACCCGGTGGCCTCCAGCCCGAGGAAGACCACGAGCAGCATTATCCACACGTTGGTGGGCTCCAGCGCCGCGTAGGCCGCGCCCGGCCCCGACCCCAGCGTGCCAAACAGCCAGATCACGAGGTTGGTCAGAAACAGGCTCACGGCAAAGCCGATGATTGTGCCGGCCATGATCCAGCCCCAGTCCAGGACCGACTCGCCGGACCCGGCGTACGTCCGCTGAAGGGTCTCACCCGCCCAGGCCCCGGCGAACGTGAGGACGAGCCCGTTCAGGAATGCGATGACCATCATGTACGTAAAGCTTCCCTCCTCCACGAGGCTCCCAAACGCCTCGAAGTTGAGGGCGTCGATAATGAAGTAGGCCACCACGGACACCAGAATGGCGGCGAGGGCCGGCTCCATGACCGTTTCCCCCTCACTCAGATAGCCGTATCCCACCCCGGCCAGAATGAAGCCCGAGGTCATGGCAAGCAGGGGAAAGACAGGTCGCGCGAAGACATTCCCAGTCAGCGCCGTAAAGAGCACGACGAACACCACGCCAATGGCGAAGGACCCGAGAATGGCCTTGGGATCAAAACGGAAAGCAGAACGGGTAGACATTGCGCTTTCGGAGATCAGCTCGTGAGGAATCAGGGTGAAAGCGGACGCGGGGCCTCGGTCACTGCCGACCGACCGGCCGGGCGCCCTCAACGCACGTCCCCAATATAAGAAGGCAAATTTGAGAAGAAAGCCCCAGCGGTCCTTTGTGCCCTGGATCGGGACATTTTTTTGCCGTTCGGCCCATTAGCCCCTGCTCGCCCCCCGCAGGCCGCCCCCGTGGCAATCGCATCTTGGCCTCAGCGGTCTGATGTTAACTTCATCCAGGGCAGTGTACTGTAGTCTCAAGCAATCCCCTTGAGGTAGGGTCATTTCGAGCGTAGCGTAGCGGAGTCGAGAAATCTCCCCGAATCCACCGAAGCCGACAGTAGTGGGGCAATCCCCCCAGGACAATGTTCTTCCGTCAGATCCGGAGAACTTTTGGCCCAAAAGAGACCGGTTGAGGCTGCAGTACACTCCCCACGGCAATCGCATCTCGGCTTACCGATGCGTGAGGAAGTTCTTAAAAGCGTTGAGGCGTCCCGGCGGGACGCCTTTACTCACCGTTAGATCCTGGAATAACGTTTAGGAATTCCTGCACGGATCGGTACGGCCTAAGAGGCAGTGTGCCCGTGCTCCCACGCTCCCTTCCCAACGGGAATCGGCACCGATGGAAATCGTGTGCCCTGCGCGATTGCCATCGGCACGGGACAAACTCGCCCATTCGTCCTGAGCTGTTTCATTGATCGGAGGCGGGCGGCCCAGGGCAATCGCATCAAACGGCTGCTTGGTTCGAAAGAATCTCAGATCGCCTGTTTTCGGGCATTTAGGACAAAAATGCACGTACTTTCGTCGCTCCAAACTTGATTTGGAGCCTATCCATCCGGCCGATGTGGCCTCTTCGCAGGGTTGGATAGGCTCTGAGTCAAGCTCAGAGCGACGGTGTAGGACGTTTCGTAGTTGATGCGATTGCCGTGGCGGGCGGCCCCCTTTCCGGAACGGAAACGCTTAATACCAATTACGACGATTTATTGTACACCGCCTTCCAAATTTACTGACGAAGGGTCGACCGGCCGGTCGACCCTCCTCCGTGGAAGAGAAGAGTTTCAGGGAGCCGGCAGGAGATGCAAATCCCCCGAAATTGTACAGTCATCTGTCATAGCCGGTATAACATACGATTGCCCGGGCCCCCCGTCCCATTCCGGCTTGGTTAATTCCGCATGACCCCAGCGGAACCCCTTGTTTCGAAACAGGTGGGACGCTACACTACACAATTCCGAGTGTGCGTCGCCCCCCGTCGGCCCTGTTTCGAGCATCTGTGGGGACCTTCGTCCCCGGCCGGCTCACGCTCAGGGCGACTGCCGTCCGCATCGGGCCGCCTGCGAGAGACGCGGAGGGACCGACGGTGCCGTGCTGCCCGCCGTGCTCTCGCCCAGCATCGACTGCCGACAAGTACGTCCTCTTTCATGGCTGTTACCGATCCTGCCAATCGCGTCGTCGTTACCGGTCTTGGGGCCCTCACGCCCCTCGGCCACTCCGTCGCCGAGTTTTGGGATCGCCTGTTGGACGGCGAGAGTGGGGCCGGCCCCATCACCAAGTTCGACGCCTCCGACGTGCGGACCAAAATTGCCTGCGAAATCTCGGGGTTCGACCCGACCGACTACATCAGCTCGAAGCAGGCGCGGCGCCAGGACCCGTTTAGCCAGTACGCGCTGGCCGTCGCCCAGCAGGCCCTCGACGACGCCGGGCTGGACACCACCGCGCTCGATCCGGAGACCCGGGACGACATTGGCGTCATCTTCGGCACGGGCGTGGGGGGGAGCGACCTGTTCGTCGATTCGGTGCTGGACCTCGACGAGAACGGGGCGCGGCACATCTCCCCCTTCTTCGTGCCCATGATGATCAGCAACATGGCGGCCGGCCTGGTGGCCATCGAGCATACGCTCCGCGGCCCCAACCACTGTGTCGTGAGCGCGTGCGCCACCGGCAACGACGCCATCACCGACGGGCTGCTCCTGCTCCGCCAGGGCCACGCCCGCGCCATGCTCGTGGGCGGAACGGAGGCCTCGATCAATGAGCTGTGCGTGGGCGGCTTTGCCTCGATGCGGGCCCTGTCGACGCGCAACGACGAGCCGAAGCGCGCCAGCCGCCCGTTCGACGCGGACCGGGACGGCTTTGTCCCCGCCGAGGGGGCCGGCGCCCTGATGCTCGAGACGCTGGCCCACGCCCGGGAGCGCGGCGCCTCCATCTACGCCGAGGTCACGGGCGTCGGCAAGTCGAACGACGCTCACCACTACGCCGCCCCCGACCCGGACGGGCGCGGTGCCGCCCTCGCCATGGAGAAGGCCCTCGACGACGCCGAACTGGCCCCCACGGACGTGCAGTACATCAACATGCACGCCACGTCCACCCCCGTCGGCGACGTCATCGAGTCCGACGCCGTGAAGGCGGTGTTCGGCGACCACGCGTACGACCTCAACCTCTCCGCCACGAAGAGCATGACCGGGCACATGCTGGGGGCGGCCGGCATCGCCGAGGCCATCGCCTCCATCCTCGCCATCCGGAACGGGCGCGTGCCCCCCACCATCAACCTCGACACGCCGGGCGAGGGCTGCGACCTCAACTACACGCCCAACGAGGCGGTGGAGCGGGACGTCTCGGCGGCCCTCACCAATGCCTTCGGCTTCGGCGGCCACAACACGACGGTGGCGTTCTCGGCGTTTGACGACTGACCGCGAACAAGAGGGACGGCGGACCGCAGACGGCCGACGGCGGATGCGGCTGCGTTCGAACGCAGCCGGGATCGTTTCCAGACGATATGCTCGTCCCGAAAGACCACGTCAGAATGCTGGCGGTTCGCACACTCCACCTCGTTCAGCGGCGGGGGTACATCGATGACTTGGATCGACTCCGCGAGGCGTACCGCTCCAGCGAAACCCTTTTTGCAAAGCTTCAGGCCTTCCGCACCGCTTTGGACGACGATTCAGAAACGGTACAGGAGGAAGATGTGCTGTACGACACGGCCCCTCCTTTTTGACCTCCGTCTCATTGTCAGAACGGCGGTCCGCCGACCGCGGTCGGCCGTCCTCCCCATACAACATGAGCGCAGTGTCCTCTTCCCCCGACGAAAGCAGTTCACAAAAGCCCCCCCTCCCCGAATCCCTCGGCGGCGTCGCCGCCCTCCTCGACATCGAGATCACCGAGGCGTCCGCCGAGCGCGTGACGGCGACGATGCCGGTGACGCCCGATCATCATCAGCCCTTCGGGATGCTGCACGGGGGCGTGAGCGTCGTCCTCGCCGAAAGCGCGGCCAGCGTTGGGGGCCACCTGGCGGCCCCGGACGGCCGCACCGCGGCGGGCATCGAGGTGAACGCGAACCACGTGCGCTCGGTGCGCGAGGGCACGCTGACCGCCACGGCCACCCCCCTCCACTCCGGCCGCACCACCCAGGTGTGGAGCGTCGAGATCCGGGACGCGGACGACCAGCTCGTCTGCGCGAGCCGCTGCACGCTCGCCGTCGTGGACCAAACCGACGCGCCACCCGCGACGTAAGAGGGTGCGGTCTGTTGTCACTCCCTCAACAGCGCCCTCGTCCCGTACTGATCTGTGCTTAGTTTTTAACGAGAACGCCGCCACGTGTGGCCGTCTGGCATTGGGGAGTGTAGAAAAAACCGCCCACACGCCCATACTCCCATACTCGCTCCCTCCCCATTCGAGCGGATCCGAGTGCATTGGGCAACGACTCGTTACAACCCTCCTCACGCATCCGCATGCCCAACGCCGGCCTCCACCACATCACCGCCCTGTCCGGCGACGCCCAGGACAATCTCGACTTCTACGTGGGCGTGCTCGGCCTGCGCCGCGTCAAAACCACGGTCAACTTCGACGACCCCACCACCCATCACCTCTACTACGGCGATGCCACCGGCCGCCCCGGCACCCTCCTCACGGTCTTCTCGTGGCCCCGCGCCGCACAGGGCCGCCCCGGCGCCGGCATGGCCCGCGCCGTCGCGTTTGCCGTGCCGGCGGGCTCGCTGGACGACTGGGCGGCCCGCCTAAGCGAGCACGGCGTCGACAGCGACCCGGAGCGCCGCTTCGGCACCGACCGCCTGCAGTTCACCGACCCGAGCGGCCTGCCGCTGGCACTGGTGGCGACCGAGACGGCGGGCGACGCCACGCCCTGGACCGAAGGGCCCGTGTCGGCGGCACAGGCGATTCGCGGCCTCCACGCCCCCACTCTCCCCGTCTTCGCCGAGGACCGGACCGTGGAGCTCTTCGCGGACGTGTTGGGCTGGTCGCGGGACGGGACGGACGGGGACCGCGTTCGCTTCCGGGCGCCCGAGCCGGGCCGCGGCGCCGCGGTCGACCTGCTCGTGCGGGACCGCCATCCCTCCGGGCGCATGGGCCGCGGCATGGTGCACCACGTCGCGTTCCGGACGCCGGACGCAGCGGCCCAGCAGGCCTGGCAACAAACCCTCCGCGACCACGGCCTCCAGGTCACCGACGTCAAGGACCGACAGTACTTCCGGTCCATCTATTTCCGCGACCCGGACTGGACCTCGGGCATTCTCTTTGAGATTGCCACCGACGGCCCCGGCTTCCTCACCGACGAGGACCGGTCCGCCCTCGGCCAGTCCCTCACGCTCCCGCCCCACCTCGAATCCCGCCGCGAGGAGCTCTCCGCCGCCCTCCCCACCCTCACCGCTCCATCCTCCTCCGAATCCCCCTGACGCTTCCCGCTCTCCCACACCCTCCACTCCCACACCCTCTACTCCCACACCCCCATGCCCGAAAGTACGCCCCACAAAAACCAGCCGGTACGCACCGAAGGCGCGGCCCCGGCCGACGCCC
>JBDGQM010000129.1:22213-24209 GCA_042219065.1 Salinibacter sp.
ATTCTGCTGCACGGGCGCGGCGCCTCGGCGAAGGGCATGCTGCGCCTGGCCGACGCGCTGGACGTGCCGGGCGTGGCCTACCGCGCCCCCCAGGCGACGATGCGCTCGTGGTACCCGCAGGCCTTCACGGCGCCCCGCGAACAGAACGAGCCGGAGCTCTCCGCCGCCCTGTCGGTCATCGAGGACGTGCTTGGGACCCTCCAGGATGACGGCCTCCCCGCCGACCGCACCGTGCTCCTCGGCTTCTCGCAGGGGGCCTGCCTCGCCACCACCTACGCCGCCCAGGCCCCTCAGCGGTACGGCGGCGTCGTGGGCCTCAGCGGCGGCCTCATCGGGCCCGACGGCAGCCGGGAGACGGTCGACGATGACGGCTCGCTCGACGGCACGCCCGTCTTCCTGGGGTGCAGCGACCAGGACCCGTACATTCCCGAGGAGCGCGTGCACGAGACGGCCGAGCGGCTGCGCCGGTTGGACGCCGACGTCACCACCCGCATCTACGACGGCCTGGGCCACACCACGAACGCGGACGAGATTGAGCACGTCCGGACGCTCCTCCGGCGCCACGTCGACGCCCCCGGGGACGAATGATAATGCCGTCGGTCGACCTCGATTCATTCTCGAGACGACACGACAAGGCCCAAGCGGGATCACGCCTGCGCCTCGAGACGCACGTTTGTCGGGCGCGGTCGGTCGTCGCGCTCCGCATCCAGCTCGTCGCTGTACACCAGCCGGTCGACGGCCCGGAGCAGGGCGGCCCGGGTAAAGGGGTGGCGGAGCGTCCGGTCGGCCCACCCCGACGGCGGACGGGTGCGCCAGAGCTTCAGGACCGGCGGGCCGTCCGCCTCGCAGAGCGCCGAGATCAGCCGCTCCTTGTCGCCGGTTGCGAGCCGACCGGCAATGAGCCCTCGCGGGGGGCAGTGCGCGAGGTGCTCGACGGCCGCGTCGCCCGTGGCGGCCTGGGCCAGCTGGTACCACCGCTGCAGGCTGCCCTGCAGAAACAGGCGGAGGTCTGCGTCGCCGCCGACAATGAGAAGAGACGAGCGCTCGTCGGCGTCGAGACGGCGGGGGGCACGGGACTTCGAGGATCGGTCTTCCATAACGGATGCGCGATACCGGTTTGATCTACGATCGGATGAGGGTCCTTCCAGACCGGAAGGGCAAAATGGCACTAGCTAACGTACGTCCCGTCCTCGGACTCCGCTTGCAGAAAAGCGTCGGACCGTTGTAGAAAATTCGGGGAGGACGGGACCCCTGTTCCGCGTAGTTACTGAGCCGTGCAGAAATCTCCGACGATGACGCCTCTGGGTACGGGCGTCTGCGAGTATGTGGGTATGAGAAAACGCCCACACTTAACCCCGCTCTGCCAGCGCATTCTCGATCGAGGTCGGCGTACTCCGTTCACGAAGGTCCTCACGCATCGGTGGTCTTTCCGGCCATCGCATCGCCGAATTCAGAGAGATCCGCGAAGGCATTCGGGAGGACGTGCCTGAAATCCGGGATTTTTCGGGACATCGGTCGCCCCCCCTGAAAACGGTCCGATAGCCAGGCGTGTAGCAACATCCTCCCACTCTAATTCCGACCACAGACCATTTTCGGGAACAAAAAGAATCGGAATGCATCTACCTGTTGCTACGGATGACGAGACTCCGAATTGGGTAATTTTCACACGGCAGGGCGGATCGTGTGCCGGTACTTTCTCCCACATCACGCGCGATTTGTACACGAGTCCGCGCGATATTTGCATGCATCTTTGCGTCCGCTCCTGGACATTGTGCGTCGCATGATGACCGGACCTGTCTCCTCGCACAAGGGGTCGGGCCCTCTCGCCCCCTCTTCCTGTGAAGGACGGCTCCGACGAGCCGTCTCCGCACTCCCCTCTCGAAAGACTCGACCATTCAACCCTGCACAGAATCATGTTTACGAATTACTCGAAGATCCCGATCAAGCTCGCAATCCTGCTCGTTGGATTCGGCCTTCTCGTGGTGGGCTGTGACAG
>JBDGQM010000013.1:0-5550 GCA_042219065.1 Salinibacter sp.
TGATGTCGAAGGTGATGGCCAACGGCGACGAGAAGATCAAATTCCCCATCAACGAACCGGCCGAGGGCAAGAAGAAGAGCCAGATCGAAGAGTACCTTGAGTTTTATCGCGGACCGGGCGTGCAGCACATTGCTCTCGCGACGGACGACATCATCGACGCTGTCCAGGAGCTCCGGCGCCGGGGCGTTGAGTTTCTTCACGTGCCGGACACGTACTACGACCGCGAGGTGCTCACCGAGCGCGTAGGCACCATCAACGAATCCATCGATGCCCTCGAGGAGCTTGGCATCCTGGTGGACCGCGACCCGGACGGATACCTCCTGCAGATCTTTACCAAGCCGGTGCAGGATCGGCCCACAGTCTTCTTCGAGATCATCCAGCGGGAGGGCGCGCGCTCGTTCGGGGCCGGGAACTTCAAGGCCCTGTTCAAGGCCATGGAGCGGGAGCAGGAGCGGCGCGGCAACCTGTAGCCGCTGCTGGCAGCATGTCACCCGCGCGGTCGACCCACGGAGGGGGCCTCTTCGCCGCGGTCCTGCAGGCGAACAATAAGGGAGCAGGAACCTTTTGCAGTCTTTCAAAGCGGACGTGAGCACCCCAGATCGTGAAGTGCGCCTGAGCGTCGCAGACCCGGTGCTTTATAAATTTCTCCGGGATGCATTTGCGTTCTGGACGGCTGTGGTCTACGTTGTGTAAGCGTCGATTTGAGCCTCCCGCCGACGCCGTTTCTCTGTCGTCGCTAACGCTCGGTCCTTCCCTGTCTATGGTTCCGTCCGCCTCCGACGCTTGGCATACTGCGCTTCGCGAGCTCCGCGAAACGCTGCCGGAGCGAACGGTACAGAACTGGCTTGACCCGATCGACCCGCTCTCCCTTGACACCGACGAGGGGGCGCCCACGCTCACACTGCAGGTGCCCACGCCGTTCGGGATTCAGTACCTGCGCAGCCGGTTCCAGCGCTCCATCAAGCAGGCCGTTACCGATGCGGTGGGGGAGCCGACGGACGTCATGTATCAGGTCGCCCCGGAGGAGGAGCGCCCCGACGAGATTACGACCGATTCTGGCTCGCCTCCCGAGAACACCGACGACACGGGCACGCCGGACGCGCCGGACCGGTCGTCCCCCGCCTCGTCTTCGTCGTCCCGGCCGGACGCTCAAGACGAGCGATCGCCCCGCCCCGTGTCGCCGGACTCGGCCGCCCCGGCGGCGGAGCAAACCGGGACCGACCGTGCGCCCCAATCCAGGTCGGCCCCGTCGGATCCGTCCTCCGCCTCCGCCGACCCTTCGTCCTCTTCGGCGCCTACGTCTACCGACGTGGTAGACGACGCCGTGCCCCGCGCGCAGGAGGACACCTCGGCCGACGCGTCGTCCTATCCGCAACAGAGCGGCGCCGGCTCTCCCGACGAGCGCTCGGCGCTCTACGAGCAGGCCAAGGAGCACCTCCGGCCCGAATACACGTTCGACGAGTTCATTGAGGGGGACGGCAACCGGCTGGCCCGCAGCGCAGCCTTCGCCGTGGCCCAGGAGCCCGGCACCACCAACTACAACCCGCTGCTCGTGTACGGCGGCGTGGGGCTCGGCAAGACGCACCTCGCGCAGGCCGTGGCCAACTACGCCCTGGAGCACAACACCGCCGAGCGGGTGCTGTACGTGTCGAGCGACCGCTTCACGAGCCAGTTCGTGCAGTCGGTCCGCGAAAACCGGATCGCCGCGTTTTCCAGCTACTACCGCCAGGCCGATCTGCTCATCGTCGACGACGTGCAGTTCTTCGGCGAGAAAGAGAAAACCCAGGAGGAGTTCTTCCACATCTTCAACGACCTCCACCAGAACGGGAAACAGATCTTTCTGTGTGCCGACCGTCCCCCCGCCAAGATTCCGGGCATTGAGGAACGGCTCCTCTCGCGGTTCCAGTGGGGCCTGAGCGCCGACATCCAGCGCCCCGACCTGGAGACCCGCATCGCCATCCTCCAGCGCAAGGCCGCCCGGCAAGACATCGCCGTGTCGCCCGACGTCCTGGAACTGATTGCCCAGCGCATCGACTCGAACGTGCGTCAGCTCGAAGGCGCGCTCACCCGACTCACGGCCCTCGTGCAGCTCGACGACCGTACGCTCGACCTGGAAACGGCCCGCCGCTTCCTGCGGGAGCACACCGACGAGAGCCCGTCGGCCCTCGACGCGGGCGACATCATCGAGCAGGTCTCCGACTATTTTCACCTCGAAAAGAGCGACCTGCTCTCGCGGTCGCGCAAGCAATCGGTGGCGCAGGCCCGGCAGATTGCCATGTACCTCTGCCGCGAACTCACGGAGGAATCCTACGCTCACATTGGCTCCCGCTTCGGGGGGCGCGACCACTCGACCGTCATTCACGCCTACCGAAAGATTGAGGACGCCCTGCAATCGGACGCAGAATTGCAGGAGGACCTCTCGTCCCTGCAGTCCAAGCTGCGCAACCGGTCGCTGTCCTCGAGCCTGTAGCGACGGGTTCGTCGCCCTCCACCACGCACGACAATCGCATCCTGGCCTGAGGGCGGATGTTGCCCCTGTCCAGGGCGGTGTACTCGTGCTTCCACACCCCCCTCGCGCGTGCTGCCTCGGCAGTGTCGCCGACCAGAGACAGGGAAGGCTCGAACCCTCCACGGAAACGTTTCCCCCGCAATTGCCCCGCCCCGGCCATGCCCACCCTTGACACCCGTTCCGTCCACGCCGGCGAGCCCGATCCCCGGGTCGAGGGCGCCGTCACGCTGCCCATTTTTCAGACGGCCACCTACACCCACGACGACCCCGAGACCTCGCCCCGCTACGTCCGCTACAACAACTCGCCCAACCACGAGGCGCTCCACGACAAGCTGGCGTCCCTCACGCAGACCGAGAGTGCCCTCGTGACGGCCAGCGGCATGGCGGCCATCTCCTCTGCCCTCCTGAGCCTCCTCGACGCGGGCGACCACCTCGTCGCGCCCCGCGCCCTCTACGGCGGCACGCTCGATCTCTTCGACGACCTGCTTCCCCGCTTCGAGATCGACCACACGCTGGTGGCGGACGACTCGCCCGACGCGTGGGCGGCGGCGGTGCAGCCGAACACGAGCGTGCTGTACGCCGAGTCGATCACCAATCCGCTCCTGGAGGTGCCCGACCTGGAGGCGATGGGGCGCTTCGCCGAGGCCCACGACCTCGTGGCCGTGATCGACAACACGTTCGGCTCGCCGGTCAACCTCTGTCCCGCCACGATCGGGTTCGACGTCGTGCTGCACTCCGCCACCAAGTACCTCGGGGGCCACTCCGACCTCGCCGCGGGCGTGGTGGCGGGGCCGTCGGGGCTGCTAGACGGGGTGCGCCACACCACGAAGCTGCTGGGCGGAATGCTCGACCCGCACGCGTGCTTCCTCCTCCATCGCAGCCTCAAGACCCTCGGCGTGCGGGTGCGTCAGCAAAACGAGACGGCCCAGGCCGTCGCCGAGGCCCTCGCCGATCACGACGCGATCGACCGCGTGCGGTATCCGGGCCTCCCCTCCCACCCCGATCACGAACGGGCACAGTCCCTGCTCGACGGGTCCGGCGGCATGATGAGCTTCGAGCTCGTTCCGGCGGCCACTGTCGACGCTTTTTTTGACGCGCTTTCCCTCCCCATCCGGGCGCCCAGCCTCGGTGGGGTCGAAACGCTCATCACCCAGCCGATTCACACGTCCCATAAAAATGTGGACCCGGCGGTCCGCGAGGACCTGGGCATCACCGAGCGGTTCGTGCGGCTCTCCGTCGGGCTCGAAGGCCCCGCGGATCTCGTCGACGACCTGACCACGGCCCTCACCACCAGCCTCGGTTCCTAAACCGGTTCGGGACGAAGACCTAGTTCGACAAAGAGTCCTCATGACCCATGCACCCATGACTGCCTCCCTTAGCAGCGGAATCGGCGCCATGCGCCCCCTCCAGCGACTCTTCCTCTGCACAGCCTGCCTCCTCCTCGCAGCTCTTCCCGCCACTGCCCAGGTCCCCGACGCCCCCGACCGGACCCGCGGAGACGGCCCGTACGATCGTCTCGTGATTCGGGGCGCCACGCTCATCGACGGCACCGGCGCACCCCCTCGCGGCCCCGTCGACATCGTGATCGAGGGGGACCGAATTACAAACGTGCAAGGCGTTGGGGCACCGGGCGGTCCCATCAACGACGATGCGCGGCCGGAGGAGGGCGACCGGGAGATCGACGCGTCCGGGATGTACGTGCTTCCCGGCTTCGTGGACATGCACGCGCACCTGGGCGGCACGCCGCAGGGCACCCCCGCCGAGTACGTGCTCAAGCTGTGGATGGCCCACGGCGTGACGACGGCCCGCGAGGTGGCCGCCGGCAATGGGCTGGACTGGACGCTTCGCCACCGGAAACGCAGTGCCGCCAACGACATCACGGCCCCGCGCCTGTCGGTCTATCCCGCACTCGGCACCGGGCGCGACGCCCCGATCTCGACCCCGGAGCAGGCGCGCACCTGGGTTCAGGGCGTGGCCGAAGAGGGGGCCGACGGCATCAAGTTCTTCGAGGCGCCCCCCGACGTGCTGGAGGCCGCGATTCAGGAGGCCAACGCTCAGGGCCTGCGCACAGCCATGCACCACGCCCAGCCCGGCACCGTGCAGTACGACGTGCTGGATACGGCCACCTGGGGCCTCACCACCGGCGAACACTTCTACGGCTATCCGGAAGCCCTCTTTACGGATCGCTCGATCCAGGACTACCCCGCCGACTACAACTATCAGGACGAGGAGGACCGCTTTGCCTATGCCGGGCGGATGTGGCAGCAGGCCGCCGCGCCGGGAAGTGCGCGCTGGAATACCGTGCTCGACTCCCTCCGCAGCCTCGACTTTACGATGGTGCCCACCTTCGGCATCTACGAGGCGAACCGTGACCTCATGCGGGGCCGCCGTGCGGAATGGCACGACACGTACACGCTCCCCTCGCTCTGGAACTTCTTCCACCCGAGCTTCGAGAACCACGGCTCCTACCACTACTTCTGGTCGACCGCCGACGAGGCGGCGTGGGACACCCACTACGACCGGTGGATGCAGTTCGTCAACGCGTACAAGAACCGCGGCGGGCGCGTCGGGGTGGGCAGCGACTCGGGCTACATCTTCAAGCTCTACGGCTTCGGGTACGTGCGGGAGATGGAGCTGCTGCAGGAGGCCGGATTCCACCCGCTGGAGGTGATTCGCTCTGCCACCCTGGAGGGCGCGCAGGCGATGGGCCGCGCCGACAAGATCGGCTCGGTGGCGGTGGGAAAACAGGCCGACCTCGTCCTGGTCGACGAGAATCCGCTGGAAAACTTCAAGGTGCTGTACGGCACGGGCGCCCTACGCTTCAACAAAGAGGCACGAACCCTGGAGCGGGCGGGCGGCGTCGACTACACGATCAAGGACGGAATCGTCTTCGACGCCGAGCAATTGCTGAAGGACGTGGAAGACATGGTCCGTCAGGCCAAGCAGGACGCGGGAATGGCGCCCGACGCGGAGCTGGAGCTGACGCAGTAGACGGCAGCCGCGACCGAACGATCGCCCTACTCGGCGTCAAGGCTGTCGCG
>JBDGQM010000130.1:0-4467 GCA_042219065.1 Salinibacter sp.
CCAAGTCAGAGGCATCCCGACAGAGGTCCAGAAACCGGTAGGCGGCTCGTCGGAAGGTGAAGCCGTTTTCGGTCTGCGTTGCAAAGCCGAAGCGTCGAAGTGTCTTCACGATGGTCCTCAAATCGTCAGCATCTTGGACGTCAATGGCATTCATGTACTCCTCGTACCGGGTCTTCTTCAAGTGAGGCAGCTTCTCAACCCGAAACACCGTTTCGAAAAGCGATGGGACGATAGATTCCTGGGTCTCCCCGACGTGCTCAATCAGTACGAGCATAAAGAGACCCATCTTTCGGGCCTGTTCGCTCGGGGTCACATTTTCATTCGCGACCAGGTAGAATACGTCCTTGGGGTGCTTTCTCAGATCGAGTCCGAGACTGTCGAGAAGCGTCTGGTAGTCCTCGAACCGATCGCGAAGCGCACGATAGACCTCCCCATCCTCCGGCGTCACGTGATATCCCCGTCGGAGCTGGTTGAAAATGGATTCTAAGTGCGGAAGGGTATCCATGACCTATGCCGGACAGGTGACGAGGGCAACGCTCGTGTAGTTATCGAGGGGCACTGTTCTTGGCATCACGGGTGGCCAGATTCACCATCGTCTACGTCCACCTGAACCGGAACGGCGGTTAGGACCGTTTCCCCGAGGTCGTATTCCCGGCGTCCTTCCCCAAACGTGGTGTCGAGCGCTGGGCTCTGTAGGAGGTAGCGGTAGGCACGGAGGGCACGCCGGGGAGAGTCCGGCTCGAGCGTCTCGACGAGCCAGCCCATTGCGTCGGGGATCGGGCAGGCCGAACGGGCCGTGTCCACGAGCGTCTCTTTGTCAAGGAGTGAAGGGGCTTCTAAAGCGGACGGCTCCTGAATAGGATCAGGGTCGGGCGGTTCGTAGTCAACCATTTTGTGCAAGTACGCACGGAGGCCCTCGTCCTGGAACACCGTTCGCATCGTGAAGCTTCCCAGTTTCATTTCATCGATCAGGTCCAGCGATTCCGGTCCCTCGTGGTGCACGCGATTCAGCAGGGAAGAGGCCCCTTGAAGGATGTCGTTGTTCACCTTCTGCTGCTCATAGAGACGCATCGCTTCTCGGCGAGCCACCTCGAAGTTTTCGACCACCGATTGCCGAACCCGGCGAAGCCGCGCCGCCGTCGATTTGAGATCTCGTGTAAGCGACGGGTCATCTGTGAAGACGGACTCTGCTTCTTCGAGCATTGCACTGAGTTGAGAGAAGAGCCGCTCAAACGCTCCTTGGTTCTGAACGATGTCCTGAAGCGGAGTCACGTAGTCCTCCAACAGTTTGTTGATGGTCTCAAAGCGTTCTCGAACAGACTGAGTGGTCGTCCCGGCCCGAAGTTCGGTAACCCGATTGAGGACGGCCTCTCGATTTGATCGCGAAAGCGTCCGAATATTTTCGATTTCAGTGTTGATGGGCTCAAGTACCCGCTGCACTCCGGTGCCGGAAGACTGGTCGGTGTGTTGATCAAGCCGTTCCGTCAGCTCCTGAAGACGATCGAGATAAGGCTTTATCGCATTGGGCGTGCTCAGCGCCTGCTTGCGACGAAACGTCTGAAAAAGATCGCGCACCTGTGGAGTCAACTCAAAAGAGGCCGTCTCCTCCGGCATCGGTTCAATTAACCGATGTGCCTGGAACTGTCGGAAGACATAGCCAGACGAGGCTGTGTGGGATGAGTGCTCATCGAGATGAGCTCGGAGTTCAGTTTCCCGCATACCTCTCCGTGCGTCGAAGAGGGCCGCCAGCGTGTCGAAGTGCTTGTGAGCCAGGCGGAAAAAGGCCTTGATGTTGGGGGTTGACATGATATGCGTAGTCTAATAGTGCCAGGGCACGTCGCTCCAGTCCGGGTCGCGGCCTTCGAGGAACGCGTCGCGCCCCTCCTGCGCCTCGTCGGTCATGTAGGCCAGGCGCGTGGCCTCCCCCGCAAACACCTGCTGGTCCACCAGCCCGTCGTCGGCCATGTTGAAGGCGTACTTGAGCATACGGATGGCCGTGGGGCTCTTGCCGTTGATCGTCTCGCCCCAGTCCAGCGCCGTCGGCTCCAGACCCTCGTGCGGCACCGCCTCGTTGACCATGCCCATGTCCGCGGCCTCCTCCGCCGAGTAGGTCTTGCCGAGGAAGAAAATCTCGCGCGCCTTCTTCTGCCCCACCTGCTGCGCGAGCAGGGCCGACCCGAAGCCGCCGTCGAAGCTGGCCACGTCCGGGTCCGTCTGCTTGAACTTGGCGTGCTCGGCGCTGGCGAGGGTGAGGTCGCACACCACGTGCAGGCTGTGCCCGCCGCCCACCGCCCAGCCCGGCACCACGGCGATCACCACCTTGGGCATAAACCGGATGAGGCGCTGCACCTCCAGAATGTGCAGGCGCCCCGGTCGCGCCTCGTCGGCGTCGCCCGCCTCGTCCTCGTACTGGTACCCGTCTTGGCCCCGGATGCGCTGGTCGCCGCCCGAAGAGAAGGCCCACTTGCCGTGGGTCTCGGACGGGCCGTTGCCGGTGAGCAGCACACAGCCCACGTCGGTGCTCTGGCGGGCGTGGTCGAGGGCCTGGTACAGCTCGTCCACGGTCGGCGGCCGGAAGGCGTTGAGCACCTCGGGCCGGTCGAACGCAATGCGCACCGTGCCGTGGTCGGCGGCGCGGTGGTAGGTCACGTCGTCAAAGTCGAAGCCCTCGACGGGCGTCCAGGCGTCGGGATCGAAGAGGTCGGAGACCATTGCGGGGTCGGACTGTGGAATGCGGAGTGGGGAATGGAATGACAGGGCAATCGTATGTTGAGAGCTTCCTTTCCGGCAGGGAGGCTCGCCCGCCTCTGATCAACGACATAGCCCGACAAGCACGGGCGAGTGGGGGCGTGGGAGCACGGGACACACTGCCCCGGAGAAAAGTCACATCAGGCCTGAAGCCAAGGTGCGATTGCCGTGGGGATGGAACGAAAGATTGTTGGCGCGAAGGCAGGATACGCCGTCAAGACAGAAGCCAACGTAAGCATCGAGACGCGCGGAGGCCACCGGACGCGACGCGATGTTACTCCTGCCCCTCCTTTTGTGGGCCTCTGTCCCCATCGACGTGGAGCGGCAGACGCGCGCCCCGGGACCGGGGCGCCCCCTCACGGTCCCGGCGCGGGGGCGGACGGACGAAACCAGCGACGCAGGACGGCCTCGGCCGGCTTGCCCTGCGGGGTGAACGCGGTCGGCCCCTCTACCTCGGAGGGTGGGTGCCACTTCCAGATGATGCTCCCTTTCAGCCACGACGCCCGCCCGACGGTCGACAGGAAGGCCCGGTAGCAGCGCGCCTGGAGGGCCGAGTCGGGCACCGCCCCATCGTCCCGTTCCGGCCACTCCCACGGGGCCGCGGCCGCCCCGGCGGCACTCCGGTAGCCCACTTCCGTCAGCAGAATGGGGCGTCCCGTCCGCTCGTGGACGCGGGCCAGGGCCGCCTGGTGCGAACGCCACCCCTTCCGAAGCGTGCTCAGGGACGGCGACGCGACGTCCGTGAGGGGAAAGTACGCCTGCACGCCCACGTAGTCCAGCGCGTCCCAGAACTGGACCTTCTCGTACGCCTTGTGCCAGTTGGCCGCGTAGGTGAGGGCGCCGCCGTAGACCGTGCGAACGTCCGCCGCCAGGCTTCGCCAGAAGGCCGGGCGCTCCGTCGCCGACCGGGTCAACTCGGTGCCCAGCACGAGCGCGTCGGCGTCAATCTGGGCCGCGAGGCGGGCGTAGACCATGAGGAACCGGCGGTAGTCCGCCTCCCAAGTGCGCCAGCGAGCGTCGGTGTCGAACCCGATCTCGCTCCGGTCCTGCGCCTCGTCGTACCCGCCCACCCAGAGGTGCGGCTTGAGGATGACGCCCATCCCCAGCGTGTCGGCCTGCCGCGCGAGGGTGCGGATGCCGCGGTGCGACTCGCTGTACCAGCCGTCCGACGTGTCGATCCGTACGCGCGGCTCGTCCGCGGCCCGCTGCCACCCGAACGAGACGAGCGTCAGGTGCGTGACCCCGAGATCGCGGAGCCGGACGAGCAGACGGGGATCGGGCGGATTGCGCGCATCGAGCGTCACCGACCGCACGTCGAAAATGGGCTCCGTCCCCGGAAGCGTATCGGGCGCAGGGGCGGCGGAGGTCGACGCCTCCATGTCGGCACATCCGGTCCCCATGACGAGAAATCCCCCGCACACGAGGCTGGCCGCGAGGCAAAACAGAGAAAGACGGCAGGACATAACCGAGTACATCGCTGGACGAATACGCATTTGCCGATGCGTGAGACCCTTCGTGAACGGATACCATCTGCGCCAAATCGGTGTGCAAATCTAGGGGGCGGCACGGCTAATAAATGGGAACCGAAAGGTAGATTTTGGCTCCATCTCGATGTTAGGGACGACCGGCGGGTCGTCCCTACACAAACGGATAGGAGCAACAATGCATATTGAACGCTCGCAATTGGTAGGAGTACGCCGAACGCGCCAAGAAGGAACG
>JBDGQM010000131.1:0-3067 GCA_042219065.1 Salinibacter sp.
CCCACACACGCAGACGCAGGATGCTCGATCGCACGATCCAGTGGGCACTTACCAACCGGCTGACGACGCTCGTCGTGGCCGCGCTGCTGCTCGCGGCGGGCGGGTACGCGGCCCTCACGATGCCGGTGGACGTGTTTCCGGACCTGACGGCCCCGCAGGTGACGGTGGTCACCGAGTCGCACGGCATGGCCCCGGAGGAGGTCGAGACGCTGGTGACCCGGCCGGTCGAGTCGGTGGTCAACGGGGCGGCCAGCGTGCGGCGCGTGCGGTCGAGCTCGGCGCAGGGGTACTCGATTGTGCGGGTCGAGTTCGAATGGGGGACCGACATCTACCAGGCTCGCCAGATCGTCAGTGAGAAGCTCCAGCTCGTCGGTGGGCAGCTCCCCGACGGCGTGGACGCGCCGGTGATGGCGCCCATTACCTCCATCATGGGCGAAATTCTGCTCGTCGGCCTCACCAGCGACGAGCACTCGATGCGCGAGGTCCGCACCGCGGCGGATCAGACCCTTCGCCGCCGGCTGCTCGCCGTCGATGGGGTGGCCCAGGTCATCCCGCACGGCGGCGAGGTCAAGGCCTACCAGGTGATCGTCGACCAGGAGCGGATGCGCGCGCTCGACATTTCTCTTGCGGAGGTGCGGGCGGCGGCGGAGGGCGCCAACGAAAATGCTGCCGGGGGCGTCTACCAGCAGGACGGCCGCGAGGTGCTGATTCGGGGCCTCGGGCGGACCAACGAGGTGCAGGCGATTGGGGCCACCGTCGTCGTGAGCCGGGACAGTGCGCCCATTCGTCTTCGCGACGTCGCCGAGGTGAGGGTGGGAACGCAGCGTCCCATTCTCGGCACGGGGTCGGTCAATGGGGAGCCGGCCGTCGTGGTCTCGATCCAGAAGCAGCCCGGCGCCAATACCCTCGACCTGACCAAGCGCGTCGCCGACGAGCTCGATCAGATCGAACAGCAGCTTCCCGCCGGGATGGAGGTGAATCGGTCCGTGTTTCGGCAGGCCGACTTCATCTCGCTGGCCGTGAACAACGTGATCGAGGCGCTCCGGGACGGGGCGCTGCTCGTGATTCTCGTCCTGTTCCTGTTTCTCTGGAACGTGCGCACGACGGCCATCTCGGTGCTCGCCATTCCCCTCTCCCTGTCGGTCGCGCTGCTGGTGATGTACGGCCTCGGCATCACCATCAACACCATGACGCTCGGGGGCCTGGCCATCGCGATCGGGGCGCTCGTCGACGATGCCATCATCGACGTGGAGAACGTCTTCCGGCGGTTGAAGGAAAATGCCCAGCGCCCTGAAGATGATCGGCAGCCTGTGCTTCGGGTGGTGTATGAGGCGTCGATGGAGGTTCGGGGGCCCATCCTGAACGCTACGCTCATCATCAGCGTCGTCTTCGTTCCGCTCTTCTTCCTCTCCGGCATCCAGGGACGACTCCTCCAGCCCCTCGGCCTGGCCTACATCGTTGCGATTCTCGCCTCCCTCTTCGTGGCGGTCACGGTCACGCCCGTGCTGTGCTACTTCCTGCTTCCTACGTCCTCGACGGTGCAGGAGGGCGACGACACGTGGCTCGTGCGGCGCCTGCATCGTGCCTACCGCGGGACGCTGGACTGGGCGCTGGGCCATTCGCGGATCGTGATCGGCGGCGCCGTGCTGCTCCTGGCCGCCACGCTCGCGACGCTTCCCTTCCTGGGGCGCGGCTTCCTGCCGGACTTCCAGGAGGGGACGCTCGTGATTAGCGCAGTGACGGCGCCGGGCACGAGCCTGCAGGCCTCCACAGGCATCGCCCAAGAGATTGAGGAGCGTCTCCTGGAGCACCCGGCGGTCACGGCCACCTCCCGCCGCACCGGACGCGCCGAGCTTAGCGCCCACGCCCAGGGCGCCAACGGGTCAGAGATCGACGTGCAGGTGGACCTCTCGGTGATGGAGATGAGCGCGGTGACCGCCGACGTGCGCGCGGCGCTCTCCTCCATTCCGGGCACCAACATCACGATCGGCCAGCCCATCGGGCACCGCATCGACCATATGCTGTCCGGCACCCGCACGGACATTGCGCTCAAACTCTTCGGCCCGGACCTCTACAAGCTTCGGGATCTCGCGGAACGGGTCCGCGCGGCGGCCGAGGGCACGCCGGGGCTCGCAGACCTCTCGGTCGAGCAGCAGGCCGACGTGTCTCAGCTCCGCATCTACGCGGAGCGCCAGGAGATGGCCAAGTACGGCGTGACGCCCGGCCGTCTCAACCACACCCTCGAAGCCCTCCTGGGGGGCGAGACGGTCTCCCAGGTCCGGGAGGGACAGCAGACCTTCGACCTGACCCTGCGACTCGATTCGGCCCGGCGGGCGGGCGCCGGGTCCATCCGGAACGTGCTTATCGACACGCCGGCGGGGCCGAGGGTCCCGGTCGCCCGCCTCGCCACGGTGCAGCACGAGCGGGGGCCAAACACCATCAGCCGGGAGGACGTGCAGCGTACGATCGTGGTCTCCGCCAACACGAGCGGGCGGGCCGTGGGAAGTGTCGTGGCCGACCTGCGCCAGCGCATCGAGGGCCAGGTCGAACTGCCGGAAAACTACTACTACGAGGTGGGCGGGCAGTACGAGAGTGCCCAGCAGGCCTCCCGGACGATTGGGGGGCTGTCGCTGGCCGCGCTCCTGGTCGTGTTTTTGCTTCTCCACCAGGAGTTTGGGAGCGCCCGCGCCGCCGGCCTCGTTCTGGTCAACCTGCCCCTTGCCCTCACCGGGGGCGTCGCCGCGCTCTTTCTCTTCCTGAACGGCACCCTCGACATCGCGGCAATGGTGGGATTCGTCACGCTCTTCGGCATCGCGGTGCGGAACGGCATCCTCCTCGTGAGCCACTACCTCAACCTCCTCACGGACGACGCGTCCCTCCGAGAGGCCGTGGTGCAGGGCTCGATGGAGCGGCTCAACCCCATCCTGATGACCGCCCTCACGGCGGGGCTCGCCCTGGTCCCGCTTGCCCTGGGCGGCGGGGCGCCGGGCAAGGAGATTCAAACGCCCCTGGCCATCGTCACGATTGGGGGGCTCCTGACCTCGACCGTCCTCAACATGGTCGTCGT
>JBDGQM010000131.1:3167-8236 GCA_042219065.1 Salinibacter sp.
GTGCTCCGGCGGCTCGGCCACGACGTGCACGGGCTCCACGCGAACTACGGCCTGCGCGAGGGGGCCGACGCGGACGCGGACCTCGTGCGTCGGTGGTGCCACGAGCAATCTCCGTCCGTGCCCCTCACCGTCGTGTCGCTCGATGCGGAGGCGCGGGCCGCGGCCGAGAACGAGTCGCTGCAGGAGGCCGCCCGGCGGCTCCGGTACGATGCCCTGGCCGAGCATGCACGGGAAATCAATGCAGCCGCCGTCGCCACCGGCCATCACCGCGACGACCAGGCCGAGACGCTCCTCCTCAACCTCGTGCGGGGGAGCGGGCCGGAGGGACTCGCGGGGATGCGCCCGGCGCGTCCCCTCCAGAACGCGCCCTCCGTGTCGCTCGTGCGGCCGCTTCTCGACGCCCGTCGGGCCGACATCGAGGCCTACGCCGAGGCCGTCGATCTTCCGTGGTGCACCGACCCGACCAACCGCAGTCTCGACTACGACCGGGGCGTGATGCGCACCGAGATTCTGCCCCGCCTCGCCGATCATTTCGACGGCGTTCGGGACCGCCTCGCGCGGTCGGCGTCTCTGATGCAGGAATACGTGGACCAGGCGCTGCGCCCGGCGCTGGAGGCGCGGATGGACGAGGCGTTCGTGGACTGCGAGGCGGGCGGGTGGCTGGCGCTGGAGGCGCTGACCGACGAGCCGCCGGTGTGGCGCCGTCGCCTTCTGCTGGAGGCCCTGCGCCGCAGCCTGCCCACGGCCTCGTACAGCTCCGCCAGGGCCGAGGCGCTCGACGCCCTGGTGGACGCCCAGGTGGGCCGCCGGGTGGAGACGAGAGACGGGGCCGTCTGGCGCGAGCGGACGGGCCTGCGCTTCCTGCCCGCGGACGCCGCGCCGGAGCGGGTTCCGCCAACCCCCGTGGACTGGGGCGAGCCGGTGTCGATTCCGCAGGGCACGCTCCGGATCGAGGCGTGTGCGGGCCGGCCTGCCGCCCTCGACTCGGGCAGCCCGCACGTGGCCTACGCCGACGCCGCCCGCCTCGGGACGTCCCCGACGGTGCGCACCTGGACCGACGGGGACCGGATCCGGCCCCTGGGCCTGGACGGCACAAAGACCGTGAGCGACCTCTTGACGGACGCCCAGGTGCCGTCGCATCGGCGGCGCGGCGTCTGCGTCCTCTGCACGGCCGACCGCATTGCCTGGGTGGTGGGGCACCGCCTCGACCACCGGGTGCGCGTGCGACCCGACACCGAGCAGGTGGCCCGGCTCGTCCTACGACCTCGTGAAAAACCCTCGGATCACTGTCAATCCTCGTAGCCGCCGCCTAGCTTAGCGGTGCGTTGCACTGCTCACTTTCCTCGACTGCTGGCCTGAGATATGCCCGCTACGCGCGATCTTTTGGGGACGCCCGCCCCGCCCACCGAGTCCGTCGTCACCGTTCAGGGGGAGCGCTTTCGCCGCTACCTGTCGGCGGATCGCATCCAGGAGCGGGTGGCCGAGATGGGACGGACCATTGCCCGCGACTACGCCGACACCACGCCCATCCTCGTGAGCGTCCTGAACGGGGCGTTCATGTTCACGGCCGACCTGATGCGGGCCCTGGACATCGACTGCGAGATCGACTTCATCAAGCTCTCCTCCTACGGGGACGCGAAGGTGTCCAGTGGGGAGGTGCACGAACTCAAGAGCGTCGACGCCGACCTGGAGGGCCGCGACGTGCTCATCGTGGAGGACATCGTGGACACGGGGCTGTCGATGGAGTTCATGAAGGACCGCCTCCGGGAACACAATCCGGCCTCTCTCCGCGCAGCCACGCTTCTCCACAAGCCCCGAGCGACCGAGCCGGAGCTGCGGCTCGACTACGTCGGCTTCCGCATCCCGGACCTCTTCGTCATCGGGTACGGGCTCGACTACGGCCAGCTCGCCCGCAACCTGAGCGACATCTACATCCTGGACGAAGACTGAGAACGGGCGAATGGGGGAAGAGAGCGTTGGGGAATGGGAGTGTGGGAGTGTAAAAGTGCGAGTGCGATGGATGCGCATTCCCGCCACGTCCAGCCAAAAATGGAAAAATGAGAACATGAAAAATGGCGGTCCATTGGCCCTACTTCGTTTCTCTTGCGTAGCCTCTTCCCGCCACCTCGCCCTTTTGTTGCTCCATGCCCGCGTCCCAGCCCCGCATTCTCGTGCTGTACACTGGGGGGACCATCGGGATGGTGGAAAGCGAGGAGGGATACGTGCCGGGATCGGGTACGCTGCAGGCCCTCATGGCGGAGCGGCCGTCCTTTCAGGCCGACGATGTGCCCGCGTACGACGTCCGCGAGTTCGACCCGCTCCTCGACAGTGCGAACATGACGCCGGCCGACTGGCTCCAGATCGCCAGGGACATCCGGGCGCGGTACGACGCCTACGACGGCTTCCTGGTGGTGCACGGCACCGACACGATGGCGTTTACCGCCTCGGCGCTCTCGTTCATGCTGCATCCCCTCGACAAGCCCATCGTGCTTACGGGCGCCCAGTTGCCGCTCGACGAGACCCGCTCCGACGCGCAGGGCAATCTGCTGACGTCGCTTCGGCTGCTGGGCCGCTTCGCGGATCGGCTCGCGGGCGTCCATCTGTTCTTCCACGATCGCCTGTACCGCGGCACCCGGGTCACGAAGGTGAACGCGGACGCGTTTGCGGCCTTCGACTCGCCCAACTTTCCGGCGGTGGGCACGGCGGGGATCGACCTGGACGTGGACTGGGACCGCGTGCCGACGCCCCACCGTCCGTCCCGCACGCCGGCCGTCACCCAGCTCGGAACCGCCACCGTGTCGGCCTTTCGGCTCTTTCCGGGGTTGGACGCGGCCTCGCTGGAAAACGTCCTGGCGCCCCCCGTGCAGGGCGTCGTGCTCGAATGCTTCGGGGCCGGCAACGCGCCGGACCAGAACGAGGCGTTCCTGACTGCGCTCCAAGAGGCGACCGAGCGGGGCGTCGTCGTTGTGGCTGTCACGCAGCCCCTTCGCGGCACGGCCGACCTCGACCTCTACGCCACTGGGCAGGCCCTCGCCGACGCCGGCGTCGTGAGCGGCTACGACATGACCACGGAGGCCGCCCTGGCGAAGCTCTACTACCTCCTCGAGCAGGACCACGACCCAGACGAGGTGTGCCGCCTCGTGCAGAAAAACCTGCGGGGCGAGCTCACGCCGCCAGAAGACGTGCCGCCGGGGCTGGAGCGCACCCGCCGCCGCCTCGCGGGATACCGGTGAAGCTGTCCTGCAAGAGTATCGTGCACGGAATCAGGCTGAGAATTCTGGTCCGACCAAACGGGTTTGCCTGTCTTACGTATGGACGAGACTCCAAACGTTGGTGTGTACTCCGACACTGTGCGTTGGCTGCGGGGGTGTTGCCTTGATGTGCGACGACCGCGGCCGGCGGACGGCCACACGGGATGACCTTCGCTGGGCTCAGGCCCCAGACCGCCGTTGGCGGACGACACACGGCCGCCCGTCGTCGGCGGTTCGCGGTCATGCCGGGCGCTGCCGATGACCATCGATGTCAACGCACAGTCCCGAAATGCCAACCAACGTGAAAACGTTGAACGTTCTATGTTTGCGGAGAAAGAGATCCTTGTCAGTCTGTCGGCTTCGTTTTGCTTTCGGGCCGTCGCGATGAACGAAAAAACGGCATACCCATGACGACCGCCGAGGCCATTGCCGACACCCTCCGCCGCAGCCATGTCCGCCTGGTGACGGCCGTGCCCGGCCACGGGGCCACCCAGACCTACGCCGCGTGGCAGCAGGGGAGCGACGCGCCGCCGCCCTTCTCGTACCACGAGGAGGTGGCGGTGGGCATGGCGCACGGCGCCGCGCTGCTGGGGCACCGCGCGGCCGTCCTGCTCAAGGCCCACGGCTTCCTCAAGGCGGCGAACGCCATCGCCGACAGCCTCGCGGCGGGCACGACCGCCGGGTTGCTGTTCGTCGTGTTTCACGACCCGACCGGCGCGCACTCCGATAGTGTGCTGGAGATTGAAGGGGCGGCCCGCGAACTGAATCTCCCCGTCCATCGGCCCGAGCGGGCGCGGCGGCTCCCCGTCCTTCCTGACGCCCTGCACCACTCCGAGTCGCAGGGACTCCCGCACCTCGTCATCCTGGAAGCGGACGACGTGTCGGAGGAGGTGCTGGCTCCGCCCGATGTGGGGTCCGCACCCGCGGTCGACTACGAGCGCGACGTGGCCCGGCACGTCTGCTGCCCGCTCTTCGCTGAGTACCAGCACTCGGTCTTTCAGGCGCGGCTGGACGGGAGAGATCCCGACACGGTGCCGCGCCCGGATCTGCCTACCGTCCCCGACGAGTTGCCCGACGCGTACCGGCCCGTGGCCGAGCAGTACCAGCCGCTGTTCCGGGCGCTGGCCGATCGGCCGCGTGCCGTGGCGGCGGGCGACACCACGGTGGGCACCCTCTTCGCCCTGCCGCCGGTGGAGGCGGTCGACCTGTGCACATACATGGGCGGCAGCGTCCCGCTCGCGCTCGGCGGCCAGGCCGTCGGGGAGACGCCGGCCTGGGCCGTGACGGGCGACTTCGGGTTCGTGGCGGCGGGCCACCTTGGGCTCCTGGAGGCGCAGCAGCGCGGCCTGCCCCTCAACGTCGTGCTCCTCGAAAACCGCCGCGCCCACGCCACGGGCGGGCAGCCGGTCTCGACACAGGCGATCGACACGGTGCTGGCCGGGCATCGCGAGCGAGTCGTCCCCCTCGACACCCCCACCGACCCGGCGGCCTGTCGCGACGCCCTCGCCGCGGCCGCGGACCGGGATGCACTGGCCATTGTGCGGGCCCGCTACACGGCGGACGCGGAGGACTGAGCGGGATGCATCCCAAGAGACCGGCGGCGATGGGCGAGGGCAAGGGCGTCATCGGCCGCGCCGGACCCCCCTGAGCCGCGCCCGGTCGCGAATCGGAACGCGTGGTGCCCCGTGGAGGCGCGACCGGTGCGCGTCGCCTCACGCCGGATCCAGACGCAGGTCGCATTGTTCAGGGTTCACGAGCAGATTGCGTCGCCGGGGTGGCGGAATTGGCAGACGCAACGGACTTAAAATCCGTTGGGAC
>JBDGQM010000132.1:0-11368 GCA_042219065.1 Salinibacter sp.
TTTGGGTTATACCAATTGCGGGCGTTCAATGTGCATTATTGCTCCTATTCGTTTACGTAGGGACGACCCGCCGGTCGTCCCTACACCGAGATGGAGGCAAAATCTACCTTTCGGTTCCCATTTATTGACAGCGCCGACCCCTCTGGATCTGCACACCGTTTCGGCGCAGACGGTATTACGTCCCGAAACCTCTCTTCGCGAGTCCTCCCGCCCCCCGACGCTAATCCCCCACCCCCATGCCCGAACACGACCTGTCCGAGCTCGAAGACCGCATCGCTACCGAGAGCGCGTTCATCGACGATCTGCTGGACGAAATTGGCCGGGTGGTCGTGGGGCAGCAGTACATGATCGAGCGTCTGCTCATCGGTCTGCTGGCCGACGGGCACGTGCTGCTGGAGGGGGTGCCCGGGCTGGCCAAGACCCTGACCGTGCAAACCCTCTCCGACGCCATCGGGACGGACTTTCAGCGCATCCAGTTTACGCCCGACCTGTTGCCCGCCGACCTTCTGGGAACGCTCGTCTACAACCAGAAAAAGGGCACCTTTTCGATCAAGAAGGGGCCGATCTTTGCCAACGTCATCCTGGCCGACGAGATCAACCGCTCGCCGGCCAAGGTGCAGAGCGCGCTCCTGGAGAGCATGCAGGAGCGACAGGTGACCATCGGCGAGCGCACCTTCGACCTCGACGACCTGTTCCTGGTGCTGGCGACCCAGAACCCGATCGAGCAGGAGGGCACCTATCCGCTGCCCGAGGCACAGGTGGATCGGTTTATGCTCAAGATCGACGTGACGTACCCCACGGAGGACGAGGAGATGGAGATTATGCGCCGCATGGCCCGCACGAACGAGACCGCCTCGGTAAGTGCGGTCGCGTCCCCGGCCCAGATTCTGCGCGCCCGGGGCCTCATCGATAATCTCTACATCGACGAGCGGCTGGAGCAGTACATCGTCAACCTCGTGCTGGCCTCGCGCGACCCCGGCGCGTACGGCCTCGACGATCTGGACCCGCTGTTGGAGTATGGGGCCTCCCCCCGGGCCAGCATCAACCTGAATTTGGCCGCCCGGGCCCACGCCTTTCTTCGTCACCGGGCCTACGTCACGCCCGAGGACGTGCGGGCGGTGGCGATGGACGTGATGCAGCATCGCCTCGTCATTACCTACGAGGCGGAGGCCGAGCAGGTCGCCGCGTCGGAGCTCGTGGAGCGCATCCTCGGCAGCGTGGAGGTCCCCTGATCGTATCGGCAGAACCCCGGTCGGCCCTTCTGTTTTGCGTCACCCGTAGACGTTTCCCGGCATGGACCGTCCCAAGTCGTTTCAGAAAGAGTCGATCACGGTCGACTTCATGGTGCGCCAGTTGCGCGAGACCGTAGGCGTGCAGGTGGTCCCGGTCAACGACGAGGCGGACGCGACGGACCGAACCGTTACCGAGAGCACCCTCCACCGGCCCGGGCTCGCCCTGGCGGGGTACGTCGACCTGTTCACGCACCAGCGCGTCCAGATTCTCGGCAATACCGAAACGCAGTATCTCCATCACCTCGACCCGGCCGAACGGACGGAGGCATTCGGGCACCTCACACAGTTCGCGGTGCCCTGCATCGTCGTGACGGACGACAACGACCTCCACCCGTCGCTGGTGGACGACGCCACGGCGGCGGGCATTCCCGTCTACCGCACGCCCCTGCCCACAGTGCAGTTCATGTCGTCGCTCCGCGGCTTTCTGACCGATCAGTTTGCGCCGCAGCGGGCGGTGCACGGGTCGCTGGTGGACGTGTACGGCATCGGGCTCCTCCTCATCGGCGAGCCCGGCATCGGCAAGAGCGAGGTCGCCCTGGACCTGGTGGAGCGCGGACACCGGCTGGTGGCGGACGACGTGGTCATTGCCACCCGGCGCGACGAGTCCATCCTCATGGGGGCCGGGACCGATCTCGTGCAGCACTTCATGGAGGTGCGGGGGCTGGGGCTCGTGGACATCCGCTCCATGTTTGGAATCCGGGCGATCCGGTTTCAGAAGCGCATCGAGATCGTGGTCAATATGGAGCTCTGGGACGAGGAGAAGGAGTACACGCGGATCAACATGGTGAAAGACACCCACGAAATTCTGGGGCTCGATCTGCCCATGGTGCGGGTGCCCATCACGCCCGGGAAGAACATCACGGTCATCTGCGAGGTGATCGCGATGAACTATCTGCTCCGCCACTACGGCCACGATCCGGCCGAGGTGTTCACCGAGCGGCTCCGGAATCGGATCCAGCAGGAAGGATCCCCGATGCCGCGCCGCGGAATTGAATACTTCGAGCAAGATTATGAGTAAAATTTTGGCTGGCCGCTGGCGGCGCGGATTCGTTTGACAGAGGTGTAACTCCCGGCTATATTGGGAGGCGCTCAAAACAATTGCGGATTAAAACAGAGGTGGAGTGCCTCTATATGAGGACCGTTGAGACCGACTGGGCGGTGCACCGAACCATTGCACTTAGAAAAACACAACCGAGTAAGGTAACCAACGAGAGGCGGTGCGGGCCGCTGGTGTCCTTTTTGCTCCAACCCGCAATCCGTCCAGGGACTCGAAATCCCAGGTTGTGATTGTCATTGGGGGCGATACTATGAAATGTAGCTGAAAAGATCACCCAAGATTTTTTCGGTAAACCTCTCTGAGGACAGTGTCCCCCGAGTTCTTTCAGCATTAGAAATCGACGTCTTCCCCCCATACCCCTTCGTCGCAGGATTGTCCCTGCTGCGGCGTTCTTTCCCCCACCGGACACGCACAGACGACGTTGTCATGGATCAGAAATCAAGGTACGTTTACGACCCGGAGACCTGCTCCTTCAAAGAGGTTGAAACGACCTGGAACGACACCCTCGCGTATGCGGGGCAAATCGTTGGCCTGGCCGTCATCCTGACCGGACTCCTCGTCTGGGGGCTGGATCGACACTGGATAAGCTCTCCCCACGAGGAGACGTTGGAGATCGAAAACGCGGCCCTCGAGCGCCAGCTCAGCCAGGTCAACGACCGGATGACCCTTCTCTCAGCGCGGCTCGACACGCTGGCCAAGCGGGATCGAACGCTGTACCGCCGGCTCTTCCAGATGAAGCCCATTTCGGACGATGTGCGTCAGGTCGGAGTGGGGGGCACCGACCCGTATAAGCAGTTTGAGGGGATGGAGGGCAAGACCCGGTCTCTCCTGAAGACTACGGCCGAGAAGCTCGACAAGCTCGAGCGGCAGATGAGCCTGCAGAAATCCAGCTACCAGGAGCTCTTCCGCGTCGCTCAGGAGCGTCAAGCGCGGCTTCAGCAACTGCCGGCCATCCGTCCGGCGGAGGGGCGCATCGTCTCGAACTTTGGAATGCGGCAGCATCCCATCCTGAAGGTGCGCAAGATGCACGAGGGGATTGACTTTCTCCTCCGCACGGGGACCCCCGTCATGGCCACGGCGGAGGGCACGGTGAAAAGCGCGAAGCAGAGTCCCAGCTACGGCAAGGTGATCGAAATCAAGCATCCGGAGTCCGAGTACATGACCCGGTATGCTCATCTGTCCAAGATTCCGGACGACATTTATCGGGGGGTGGAGGTGCAACGGGGCGACACCATTGCGTACAGCGGAAACTCCGGGCTGTCGACGGGTCCGCATCTTCACTACGAGGTGCACACCCTGGGCGGGGAGGTCCTCGATCCCATGCATTTCTTGATGCCGGGCATGAACCCGGAGAGTTACCGCCAGCTTGAGCGGCGCACCGAGCAGTACCGAGCGAGCAGGATGCGGGAGGGCACTGCGGCGTCACCGGCCGCCCGGTAGAAGCGTCCGGGAACGCCGGTCTCGCCATGGGGTAGGTGGTGTTCAGGCGTTGTGCCTCGGGCGGCCTGCTGTTCCGGGAGCGAGAAGCTCCCGAGGGTGCTGCGCGTGCGCAGTCTGGTCCCGCTTCGGTCGTCGCTCGGAAAGATCTCGTCCTCGGGTGCATTCGGAGGATGTGTTTCCCGTCGGCCTTTTCTGCGTTAGGTTGCATCCCCGGAGCTTTTTGCCGTCTGCACGCTCATGTCCACGCCTTCTGCGACGACTCCCCGGGGTTGGTTTCGGACGACACTGGACGTCGTACTGATGGGGATCATGGGGGGACTGCTCGCCGGAGGCAGCGTCCAATCGGTGCAGGCGGCCGACGAGACGAGCCGGAATCGGGCGGCGGCCGACACGACTGCGCCCATCATCCGGAGTGTCGACATCGAGGGCACCCACCATTTCTCAGCAGGGACCCTGAAGGAGCGGATCCAAACGCGTCCCAACCGGCGCATTCTCGGCCTTCCCGGACTCACGTGGTGGCGCTGGGTGTACCAGTTGGGCAGTGCCGACTGGATGTGGTCGCGCCTGGGGGCGGCCCTGCGGTCGGGGGGCGAGCCGCCGGCCTACCTCGACTCTACGACGGTCACGGCGGACGTCGATCGGCTCGAACTGTTTTATCGGCAGCGTGGCTTTCGGGACGTGTCGGTCTCGTATCGGGTCGAGTCTTCCCAGCGGGCCAAGCGTGTCCGGGTGGTGTTTGAGGTGGAGCCGGGGTCGGCCACGTACCTTCGTCGCGTTCTGTACACGGGGCTCAATGCACTGAAGCGTTCTCAGAAACGCCGTCTCGTCGACGGGTCGGTGTTCAACCCGTCGTCCGTCTCGCTCGGCGACACGCTCAGAATGGCGCTTCGGGACCAGCGGTATCGGGAGCCCACGCTGCTCGAGGAGCGTCGGCGGCTTCTCTCCTTCCTGAAAAATGAAGGCTACGCCGGGGTGAGCCGCGACTCCATTCAGGCGGTGGTGTATCGCGTGGCGCCCGATTCGTTCGATGTCTCCCTCCGCGTGCGCACCGGTCCGCGGTACCGGTTTGGGGATGTGCGGTTCGAGATAAAAGGGCCCGAGACGAGCCCGCCCCGGTTCGACACGCTCGACGTGCCGGTGGACACGAGCGGGGGCTACCGCCCACAGGTGACGTCCCGCATCAAAGATGAGAGTCACCTTGCGACGGGCCTCCTGCGCCGAAGCCTCCAGTTTACACCGGGCGAATACTACGACCAGTCGGCCGTAGAGGCGACGAAGCGTCGACTCGAAGACACGGGGGTCTTTTCGTTTACCAACCTTGCCCCGCAGTTCGGGGAGGGGGCTGGGGCCGGGGCCGCCGGAACGCGCTACCTGCCCTTCCGCATCGAAGGGCGGGCACAGCAGCGGCACCGCGTGCAGGCCGAAACGTTTGCCCTCCAGCGGGAGTCCGTGGGGGCGCCCAACGCCGGGCTGGGGCTGAACGAGTTCGGGGTCGGGCTCAGTGGGGTGTACGAGAACGTCAACGCGCTCGGCGGGGGCGAGACGTTTCGACTTCGCACGTCGGGATCGGTGGCCACGGACCTTGACTCGACGCTCGTCAGCTCGTACCAGTTCGAGGGCAGCACGTCCCTCACTCTGCCGTACCTCCTCCGCCCGTTTCGTCCGCTGGAGCGGTTCGATCTGACGAATGCCCGCACGCGCATCTCGTTGACGGCCCTTACGGCCCTGCGCAGTGGCCTCGGGCTACGGATTCGCAGTCGCATTAATGCTCGTCTGCGCCTGGAACTGGACCACACCCCGACGGCGTCCTCGCTGGTCGATGTCGTCGACCTGAGCGTCAGCAATCCGGATACGCTGGATGAGTTCAGTTCGAGGTTTCTGGACCGGGTGTTTGGGGCCGACCGGGGCAACGTGCAGGATCCCGTTCAGCGCCGGCAGATTCTGGAGGACTACACGCAGCCGCAGATCAATACGGCCGTCCGGTATACGTTTCGATCGGCCACGGCCAATCCCCTGCAGCGGGAGGACGGACACATCTACGAGGTGTCCGGGGAGGTCGGCAACACGATTCCTGTTCTGTTCGACCGGTTTGTGCTCGCCCCCGGCACGCTGGACTATTCCGTGCCCAGCTTCTTTGGGGGGAGCGGAGGACTGGGCGGCCGCCTGCTGTACCGGCCGTACGTCCGGGTGTCGGTCGACCTGCGACGGTACGAGCCGCTCGGGGAGGGCACGACCCTGGGGCTAAAACTGTTCGGGGGGCTGTCCCATCCGACGGGGCGCCCGACCGTTGTCCCGTTCGACCGCCGGTTCTTCAGTGGCGGGGCCAACAGCGTGCGGGGCTGGCGGCTCCGGGATTTGGGACCCGGCGGCGCTCAGCTTCCCGACGAGACGACCCCGTCGGTGGACGGGGGGCTGTCGAACATTCTGGGGGCGGACATCAAACTCGAGTCGAGCCTGGAGCTCCGGACGACCCTTCTCCAGAACTTCCTGGCCACCCGGTGGGTGGGCGCCACCTTTCTCGATGCGGGCAACGTGTGGTTTGGGCCGCGCAACCGCGGGTTCGGGGCGGAGAACCCCGACGAAGAGTCGGCGGCGATTATGCAGCAAATGAACGCCCAAACAGATGCCCCGGACGGTCAGTTTAGGGGAATCGACTCTCTGCTCGACGTGGGGGTGGGAAGCGGCGTCGGGCTTCGGCTGGAGTGGCAATATCTCGTCGTCCGTTTTGATCTCGCCTACCGCTTGCACGACCCCACGCCCCGGAACGATGACGTGTTCGGCGACGACTTCAGCGGGCCGCTCCTTCACTTCGGGATCGGGCAGGCCTTCTGAGGGGACCCTTTCCACAGTGCAGCGGGACGCCGTGACTGGAGCATTCTCGTCCGGTTGGCATTGAAATCTGCTTGCGCTTGTCTCGGTGCGCCCGGGGCCTCTCGTTCGCCCCCGGAGCACATTCGCCTCCTGCTCCGGATCCCGTCTCTCGCCTTGATGCTCCTCGGCCACTGCTCGCTTTGATGTCTGTCTTTCGGTCGATTTTTCGGGCCGGGACCCGGTTCTACCGGCGTCTCTTTCGGCGGCGTCTCGACGCGCATACTCGAGACATTGCGGATCGGCTCCGGGGCGTTCCGGCCCTGAGTCATCTGTCCAACAGCGCCCTCTACGCGATGGCCGGCGTCACGCACCGGCGTACCTATCGGCGGGGTGAGGCCCTGTACTACGAGGGCGATCCGGGGTTGGGCCTGTACATCGTGGAGTCGGGACGCGTGCGCCTGATTGCGGACCGGGACCCGGATCGTTCCGACGAACTTCGAGTGCTCGAGAAAAACGATATGATCGGCGGGCTCTCGCTGCTCGGGGACTTTCGTCGGCTCGAAACCGCCGAGACGGCCACGGAGGCCCAGGTGCTGGGCTTCTTCCGGCCCGACCTGAAGAACGTCCGGCGGCGCAATCCGGAGGCGGGGACGGAGATCATTGCGGCCCTGGCCCGGCAACTGGCCGCCCAGCACGTAGAGCTCATTCGTCGCTACGAGGACCGGACCGATTCCCTGACGGCCCTGCAAACCTATACGGAGGCGGCCGAGGCCGTGGAGCCCGACGTGCCGGCGGAGGTGTAAAAGGGGGAGGTATGGAAGTGTGGAGGCCTGAAAGTGTGGGGGCGAAGGAGGGATGCATTCTCAGGGCTTGATCGATCCCGATGCGTACATTGTGCTGTTTCCGTCCTGCGGCTTACGCAGTGCGAAATACGCAAGACAACGTCGCTCAGTCGTGCGCATACGATTTAGAAACTGTCGACATCTTTGGGAGATCGCAGACTTTGAACGCGCATTTGGGATCAGGCCGTTTGCCCTCTCCGTTGTTCCTGATCGATCACGCCGTTTTCTACAATCTCGATCCTGTCGATGGGGCCTCTCGCTCGCCTCAACCATTTTTTCTGGCGCTACAAGTACCTGTTCATTCCGGGGCTGCTGTTCACCATGATCTCGGCGGGGTTCCAAATCACCGTGCCGATGGTGGTGCGGCAGGCGGTGGACAGCATTCCCCGCTTCGTGCGCCTGTACACGCTTTACGAAGGAACCCCGGCCCAGGCAGAGTTCTACGCCTATTTCTTCGTCACCCTCCTTCTCTTCGCCGCGGTCATCGTGGCGCTCTCGGGGATCAGCGGGCTCTTTATGTTTTTGATGCGCCAGACCGTGGTGGTGGCCTCCCGGCACATCGAGTACGACATGCGCAACTCACTCTACGATCACCTTCAGCAACTCTCGGCGGCGTTTTATCAGGAGTACGCGACGGGAGACGTGATCACGCGGGCCACCGACGACATCGAGAAGGTGCGGCGCTACATCGGGCCGGCCATCATGTACGTGACCCGTTCGATGGTGATGGTGCTGGTGGCGGCGTCCGTCATGTTTGTGATCTCCCCCACCCTCACGCTTTATGCGCTTGCGCCCCTGCCCCTGCTGGCCATCGCGGTCTTCTTCATGGCGCGCATGGTGCACTACCGTAGCGACCGGCTCCAGCAGCAGTACTCCACGCTCACGAGCCGCGTGCAGGAGGCCCTGTCGGGCATCCGCGTGCTGAAGGCATACACGCGCGAGGATGCCGAGGCGGAGGCCTTTGAGGACGAGAGTCAGGAGTACCGGGCGCGCAACCTCAATCTTGCCCTGGTCGAGTCGGCGTGGCGGCCGTCGTTTCTGCTGCTCGTGGGCGTCTCCACGGTGATCGTCGTCTGGATGGGGGGTCGGTTGGTGGCAGAGGGGGCGATCACCATCGGGAATATCGCCGAGTACATCATCTACATCAACATGATGACGTGGCCGGTCGCCTCGCTCGGCTTCGTGATCACGATGATTCAGCGGGCGTCGGCGTCGGTGGTGCGGCTGCAGCGCATCATGGACCGGGAGCCGGAGGTCGACGACGGCCCCGCGACGAACCCGGCGATTCAGTCCCTTGAGGGGCGCATCACCTTCCGCGACGTGTGGTTCCAGTACGAGGACGAAGACGAGCCGGCCCTGCGGGGCGTGAGCTTCGACCTTTCGGCCGATCAGACCCTCGCGGTGGTCGGGCGCACCGGCTCCGGCAAGAGCACGCTCGTCCGCATGATCCCACGGATTCTGCAGCCGGACGCCGGGACGGTGGCCATTGACGGGTACGAGATTGAGACCATTCCGCTGGAGACGCTGCGCGGCCACATGGGCTACGTGCCGCAGGACGTGTTTCTCTTCAGCGACACGGTGGCCAACAACATTGCCTTCGGCGACCTGGACGCCGACCGGGACGAGATTCGACGGGCCGCCGCGGAGGCGGATCTCGTGGAGAACGTGAAGGACTTTCCCGACGGCTTCGACACGTACGTTGGCGAGCGGGGCATCACGCTGTCCGGCGGGCAGAAGCAGCGCACCTCCATTGCCCGGGCGCTCATCCGAGACCCGCGCGTCCTGATCTTTGACGATGCGCTCTCGGCGGTGGACACGGCGACGGAGCGCAACATCCTGCGCTCGCTGCGGGACCGGCAGGGCAGCCACACCCTGGTAATCGTGAGCCACCGCCTCAGCGCCGTGCAGGAGGCCGACCTCATTCTGGTGATGGAGCAGGGAGAGATCGTGCAGCGCGGCACCCACGACGAGTTGGTCGACAAGGAAGGGCTCTACGCGGACCTCCACGAGAAGCAGTTGCTGCAGGAGGAGATTCAGGCTTTGTAGTCCGTATTTCGTATTGCGTATTTCGTATTGCGTCTCGGCCAAGTACAGCAGTGCCAGATACGCAATACGCACCACGCACTATATTCCCCCGTCGAAGCGCACTCCCGACCGACATGAGAACACGTTGTACAGATGATAACCACCGTCATCCCCCTCGGCACGGCCTCGGCGCTGCCCACGGAGGAGCGGCATCTCTCGTCGGTGGCCGTGGAGCGGAAGGGGCGCGTGCTGCTCTTTGACTGCGGAGAGGGGACGCAGTACCGACTGCTGCACGCCGATCTTCCCCGCGTTCGGGTCGATGCCCTCTTTGTGACGCACCTGCACGGCGACCACTGCTACGGCCTGCCCGGCCTGCTGTCAACCCTCGCGCTGCAGCAGCGAGACGATCCCGTGACGCTGGTCGTGCCGTCGGGTGGCCGCGCGATGCTGGAGGCCATTCCGGGCGGCGGGCCCGAGGAGGTGCCGTTCCCGCTGCGGATTCGGGAGGTGGGCGCCGACCTGACGCACACGGTGGTCTACGAGACGGACGAGTTCACCGTCGAGGCGCGGCCGCTGGACCACCGCGGGTTTGCGATGGGCTTTCGGCTTGAGGAACGGGCTCGGCCTGGTCGGTTTCAGCCGGAGCAGGCGCGGGCGCTGGGCGTGCCGGAGGGGCCAGCGTTCGGGCGGCTGCAGGACGGCACGCCGGTAACGGTGGCGGACGGGTCGACGGTGCAGCCGGAGCAGGTGCTGGGGCCGTCTCGGCCGGGCATTTCGTTCGCGTACGTCACCGACACGCGGCCCTGTGAGGGCGGCCGCGCCCTCGCCGAGAACGCCGATTTGCTCTACCACGATGCCACCTTTGCCGACGATCACCGGGACCGGGCGGAGACGACGGGCCACGCCACGGCCCGGCAGGCGGCCACGGTGGCGCGGGATGCCGGCGCCAAGCGGCTCCTCCTGGGCCACCTGAGCGCCCGCTACCCCGACCCCGCGCCGCTGGAGCGGGAGGCCCAGTCGGTGTTCTCCGAGGCGGCAGTGGCCGAGGAGCTCCGCCGCTACGAACTCGATCCGCGGGCGAAAGAGCCCGGCCCGTCCTCAGCGTGACGGTCGCTCGGATGTGAACGCTCCCCCGTCCGCCTGCTTCGCTGTGAGGGCCGCCGGTCGTGAGCACGAGAGATCCGGATCGCAACCTTCCTTGCTGGTACGTTCGCGGTCGGGCGTTATGCGAGCAGGGGGGCGTGTGTCTTGCAGGGGGACTCCTCTCCTGCGTCAACTCGGTTCTCGTCCCATGCGCGACCGTACAAATCCTCGGCATCCCGTCTTCGATTACCGGTCCTTCGCTGCGTATTTCGTCACGATTTGCACCCACGAGCGCCGGTGTCTCTTCGGGGCGGTGTGGCGCGGGGGCATGATCCTCGATGGATACGGGGAAATCGTGGGGGAGGAATGGAAGCGATCCGAAGAAATGCGCGACGAGGTCGTGTTGGATGCGTTCGTCGTGATGCCCAATCATATGCACGGGATTGTCTGTCTCGTCCCGCCGGACGTGGACGATGTGTCACCACGGGGCTATGACTTGGACGTGGGATCGAACCCAGCCCGTGCAAAAACCACCTCAGACGACGATGTAGGGACGACCGGCGGGTCGTCCCTACATCAGCGTGAGGAGGAGCCTCCCCGGAGAGGAGAGAGTCCGAATGGTCCGTCCGCAAAATCGTTGTCGGCCATGGTCGGTGGGTTCAAGGCCGCGGTGACCAAGCGGATGAACAAACACCGACGGACACCAGGTGCCACCGTCTGGCAATCGCGGTATCACGACCGTATTCTTTGGAATGAGCAAGAGTGGCGCGCCTGTCGCCGGTACATTGAGCGCAATCCTGGACGGTGGGCAGAAGATC
>JBDGQM010000132.1:11468-18957 GCA_042219065.1 Salinibacter sp.
TGGCGCGCCTGTCGCCGGTACATTGAGCGCAATCCTGGACGGTGGGCAGAAGATCGGTATCATCCGCCGAGATGAGGGCCGCCATTCCCAATTTGTAGCCGAAGCTACAACAGAGGTCCCTCGCTGGACGAAACGTGAAACTCCGGCGACCAATCTCACGCCGGTGTCCCGACGAACGCAACACTGCGCGCGGGCTCCAAGTTACTGTTTTCTGTGCAGTTCGTGAAACCCCGCATCACCCCCACTCCGTCACTTGTCTGACGACGCCTCCGACGACCACTTTGAGCCGGACGACAGTGTCGACGACGTCCACACGTTCGACAGTCGGCTGATCCGGCGGCTGGCCCGCTACCTGAAGCCGTATGCCGGCTTCATCGTGCTGGCGCTGTTCATCACGCTCGGGGCGTCCTTCCTGGGACCCATTCGCCCGTGGCTGGTGCAGAAGGGCATCGACAACTACATCGTCGTGGGCGACCTGGAAGGGCTGCAGCGCATCATCCTGTTTCTCGTGCTCGCGCTGGTGGGGGAGGGGCTGCTGTCCTTCGGCGAAAACTACCTGACCCAGTGGATCGGACAGCAGGCCATCTACGACCTGCGCACGACCCTCTTCCGCCACGTCGAGAACCAGCCCCTCTCGTACTTCGACCACACGCCCATCGGGCGCATCATCACGCGGACGACCAGTGACGTGGAGGCCCTTAGCGACGCGCTCTCCTCGGGGCTCGTCTCGGCGCTGGGAGACATGTTCAAGCTCTTCTTCATCGCGTACTTCATGTTTACCCTCAACTGGATGCTGGCGGTGGTCACGCTGCTGGTGATGCCGCTGATGGTGTGGGTGACGTTCTGGTTTCGGCGCAACGTGCGGGAGCAGTACCGCGAGACCCGCAAGCAGATGGCCCGCATCAATTCCTTCATCCAGGAGCACGTGACGGGGATGCACATCGTCCAGCTCTTCAACCGGGAGGAGGAAGAGCGGGATCGGTTCGAAGACATCAACGATGAGCACCGGGCCGCCCACCTGCGTACCATCTTCTACTACGCCATCTTCTGGCCGTCCATCGAGTTTATCTCAAACGTGGCCCTGGCGGCCGTCCTGTGGTTCGGCGGCTTTCGGGCCCTCGGCGGCTCGGCGCTCACGCTCGGCGTGCTCGTGGCCTTCATCCAGTACGCGCGGCAGTTCTTCCGGCCCATCCGCGACCTCTCGAACCAGTACGACACCCTGCAGCGGGCCATGGCGGGGGCCGAGCGCGTCTTCGGGGTGCTCGACACCGACGAGAGCCTCGACGAGCCGGAGGCGCCGGTGGAACTCGACACGGTGGAGGGCACCATCGAGTTCGAAAACGTCTGGTTTGCCTATGAGGAGGACAACGAGGGGACCCCCGACTGGGTGCTTAAGGACGTGTCCTTTAAGGTGGAGCCGGGCGAAATGGCGGCGCTGGTGGGCGCCACGGGAGCAGGCAAGTCGACGGTAATGAACGTGCTGCTCCGCTTCTACGAGATTCAGAAGGGCCGCATTCTCGTGGACGGGCACGACATCCGCGACCTGCGGCTGAAGGACTTGCGCGAGCACATTGGGCTCATCCCGCAGGACGTGTTTCTGTTCAGCGGATCGGTGCGGCGCAACCTGACCCTCAACGATCCGAGTGTAGACGAGGACCTGATGCGACGGGCCGCAGAAACCGTGCGCGCCGATGAGCTCATCGAGCGCCTGCCGGAGGGGTACGATCAGGACGTCAAAGAACGCGGCTCGTCGCTCTCGCGTGGGCAGCGGCAGCTCCTCGCCTTCGTGCGGGCCCTCATCTACGACCCGGACGTGATGGTGCTCGACGAGGCCACCTCCAGCGTCGACACGGAGACGGAGGCGCTCATTCAGCAGGCCCTGGAGCGGCTCACGGAGGGACGTACGACCCTCGCCATTGCCCATCGCCTCTCCACGATCCAGGACGCGGACAAGATCCTGGTGATGCACAAGGGCGAGATTCGGGAGCGGGGCACGCACCAGGAGCTGCTGGCCCTGGACGGGCTCTACCGAAAGCTCTACGACCTGCAGTACGCCGATCAGTCCCGAACACATCCGGGGTCGCCCCGGGGCGACGGCGAACCGACCGACCGGCCGGTGGGGGCGTAGACGGTTGGGAACGGGCGAGAGGGGGAACGGGCGAGAGGGGGAACGGGCGAGAGGGAACTGGGGAGCGGGCATGCGAAAGACCGTTTACGGAATGCTCACATTCGGGGGCGTAACAAATCCTGCACGGACGACACTTCTCAACTGTGTTTTTGTGCCATCCGCGGTGCTTCTTTGAGTAGCGACCCGTCTCTCGGCGTTAACCTCCACCCCGATGTCCAGTGATCGCACCGCCATTTTGTTCTTCAGCCACCGTCCCGAGCGGGAGTGGCAGAACAAGTGGTTTGTGCAGGAGGACTACGCCAAGCAGCGACAGGTCGCCGAGGCGTTTTACCAGCATGCCTCGCAGGCGGTGGCCGAGAGTGGGCTCCCGGTGCGGGAGGTGAACGGGGCGGAGCAGCGTGGGGGCACGTTTGGCACCCGGCTCGCCAACGCCGCCGCCGACGTGTTTGCGGACGGCTACGAGCGGGTGATCATCGTCGGGGGCGACTGTCCGTCCCTGCACGAAGTGGAATGGGCGGCGGTTGCCGATCAACTCGACCAAGACACGCCCGTCCTAGGCCCGACCCCCGAGCGCGACGGGGCGTACCTGATCGGCATGACCCAGGCCCACTTCGACCCGGAGGCCTTTGCGGCGCTCCCGTGGAAAACATCCGCACTCTTCCCCGCTCTGGCCCGTCATCTTGACGCCACGTCGGGCCCCGGGCCTGCGATGCTTGCCCCGCGGGCGGACGTGAACGGGCACGACGACCTCGTCGCGCTGCTGCGTCGGCACGCCGCCCCCCGTCCGCTCCTCGTGCGTCTCCGGCGCGTCCTGGGAGAGGCGACGCGCTTTGTCCGCGCTGAACAGCGAGATGCGACGCGTCATATCCTTGAGCGTCGCTCGCGGGGACCCCCCCAATCCGCCCTGGCGAGCAGTCGTGCTCGGTAGCAGTCGTTCGGCGGAGTGTCCTCGAATCCTCCGCCCCGAGTGTATCAGCATCCGATGTTCATTCGGGGGAAACGTGCCTCTTCGTCCCCCGACGCGACGGCTCTTCAGGGTGAATGGGACGCGACGGCCGACCATGGCCTGCTGTCAGCGTCCTTACTGTCTCGTCCTGTGCTCTCCTCACAGCTCCACGTGGCACCCGTGCGCGTTTTGAATCCGCGCATCGACGTTCGGCTGCCGTGGACACTCGACCGGGGAGCGCACTGTCCGACCGTTCGGTGGTCCTTTACGAAATGTCCCGCTGTGTTCTCATGACGACTGGCAACGCTACGTCCGATTTCCGAATCCGACGCATTCTATTCATTGCAGTCCTGCTCGCGGCACTCCCCATTCTGGGAGCCCCGACAGCCCAGGCCCAGGCTGGGCTGGAGGTCCATGTCATCAACGTGGTCGAAAAGACGCCCGTATCGGGGGTGACCGTGCACCTCGAAAACGAAAGCATCGGCTTCGCTTCGACCCAGGAAACGGGCGAGCAGGGGTCGGCAGAATGGCCGGGCCTTTCCACCGCGGACGCATACACGGTATTTGTGGAAGAGAATGACCGATTCTACGAGGCCCGGGTGTCCGACATTGAGCTGCGGGCCAACTTCACCCGGAGCGTGACGCTGCTCCTGCAGCCAGTGGCCCAGTTCGAGCTCGACGAGGTGGTCGTGGAAGGGCGTCAGGGCATCGCCGAGGTCAATCGCGTGAACGCGGAGGTGTCATCGAGCCTCTCGGCCGCGTCCCTCGAAGACCTGCCCGTGGAGGGGCGCAACTTCACGCAGAGCCTCTACCGCCTGCCCAATGTCACCCCGTCGACCGGCTTCTTCGCCGAGGCCCCGAACGTGACCATCAACGGGACGAACGGCCTCTACACCCAGTACCTGATCGATGGCATGGACAACAACGAACAGTTCCTAGGCGGGCCGCAGTTCGACGCGCCCACGGGCGTGGTGAAGGACGTGACCGTGCTCACCAGCACCTACTCCGCCGAGTACGGACGCACCGGCAACGGCATTTTCAACGTGACGACGAAGTCCGGCAGCAACCAGTGGACGGGGGAGGCGTTCTACCTGACACGTCCCGGCCAGCCGCTCGACGGCGAGTTCGGCGACAACACGCCGACGCAGCGCGACCTGTCGGGCAACACCGTGAAGAGCGGCTTTCAGCGCCAGCAGGGGGGCGTTGCGCTCGGCGGGCCGATCGTGGAGGACCAGACCTTCCTCCACGTGAATGTGGAGCACACGACCGACCTCAAGGACAACCGGCTGGACGCGCCGGGCGCAGACCAGACAGTGACGATCGACGGCCGGAACCACCTCACGTACGCCTCGGCCCGGGTGGACCACCGCTGGAATGACCGGTGGCGCTCCACGGCACGGCTCAACGCCAACCGCGTCCACATCGAAAACCAGGGGGGCGGGCTCACCGGCGGGGTCAGGTTCGCCAGTGCGGCCAGCACAGAGGAACGCGATGGCGTCCACGCGGCCCTCCAGAACACCTACGTGGGCGACAAGCTCGTGTACGAGAGCAATGTTCAGTACAGCTGGTTCAACTGGGACGCCGGCAACCCGCGCAACCCCGGCAGCCCGCGGGTGGACGTGGAAGGGCCGGGCGGTACCCTGCGGGCGACGCTCGGCCACCCCGGGTTCACGTTCGACAGCGTGGAAAACACGTTTCAGCTGCAGCAGAAGGTGTCGTACTCCCTCGGCGACCACAACCTGAAAGCGGGAGCCGACCTCCTGCTGTCCGACCACAGCCTCGCGGGCGGCGGCAACCCGAACGGCAACTACGTGGTGCAGCTCACCCAGTCGCAGTTCGACCGCTTCCGGAGCGCCAACCTCGACCCGTCGCTGACGCCCGCCGAGCTGCCCGGGGCGCTGGGCGTGGACGCGCAGGCCCTCGACGTGACCAACTACCGCGTCGAGCTTCGCCCGTCCACGTTCGGTACGCGCCAGGATCTCATTGGACTCTACCTGGAGGACGAATTCTCACCGGTGTCGGACTTAACGGTGACGGCGGGCCTGCGCTGGGACTACGATAGCCTCTCGGAGGCGACCCTCGGGCGCGAGCACGGGGACTGGAACAACATCGCCCCGCGCCTCAGCCTCAACTACTCCGCCGACGCCCGCACCACGCTGCGCGGTGGCTACGGCATCTTCTACGACAAGATCGTCTACTCGGTCGTCAGCGATGCGCTGCAGGTGAACACGAACACGGACGGGTTTCAGGCGCAGGTTCGCGAGCTCATCGAGCAGGGCCGCCTGCCGTCCGACACCAACGTGGAGGAGGTCACCTTCAACGGAAACCGGACGCTCGGGGCGACGCCACCGCCCGAATACCTGGAGGGTCCCACGGCCGCGGATGTGGAGGGAACGCCCACGGACGTCCTGAGCCAGGCCCAGATTCTGAACCCGAACGGGTACGAAAATCCGGAGACGCACCAGTTCTCGCTCGGCGTTCAGCGCCAGTTCGGCACCGATCTGCTGGCGTACGTGGATCTCATCCACACCCGCACCTACAACCTCTACCGCATTCGCGACCTGAACGCACCGGCCCCGTACGAGGTGACCCGGGAGGAACTGGAAGAAGTGCAGAACGACCCCAACCGAGATCCTTCGGACCTTGTGCGGAGCGTGGCGGAGGCCAACGAGACGCGGCCGGTGGCCCCACGGCCGGGCGGCGCGCGGCGCATCACCATGACGGAGATGAAGGGCGAGGCGCGCTACTGGGCCGCGAATTTTAACCTGGTGAAGGACCGGAGCGACGACCTTTATTCGTACCGCCTCAGCTACACGCTCTCGAGCCGGCGCAACAACACCGACGACATCAATTTCCGCGCCGAAGACGCCAATGACTTCGAGGAGGAGTGGGGCCCCTCGGTCAACGACCGGCGCCACGTCGTCAGCGCCATCGGATCGGTGTACCCGACCGATCGGCTCCGCGTGACGCTCGCGAGCCTGCTCCAGAGCGGACAGCCCATCAACCGGGTGCCCAACGCGTGCGAGCCGGGCACAGGGGCCGAGGACGAGATTTGCTTCGGCACCCGCGACCTGAACGGGGACGGGACGTACCGCGGTGGGCAGTACGTCGGGGCCAGCGACCGCTTCCCGGGGGCGTCCCGCAACACCGATCGCCTGCCGTGGTCCTACCGGCTGGACCTGAGCGTGCAGTACGGCTGGCCCATCGGCGGGGGGCGCGTCGTGGCACGGGCCGACGTGTTCAATGTCTTCAACACGAAGAATCTGAGCGGTTTCGCCAACAACGCCACCCAGAGCAACCAGATTCAGGTGGGCCCGCCCGGCTCCGACATCGAGGAGAAAAACGCCGGGCCGCCGCGGCAATTCCAGTTCGGCGTGCGGTACGAATTTTAGGCGTGGACGCGTGGACGCGTGGAAGCATGGAGGCACAGTCGTGTATGCCTCCACGCGTCCGTACCTCCACGCATCCAAGCTTCCATTCCTATGAGCGTTGCCGCCATCCTCGGAAGTGCCTTCGCTGACTCGCTGCCCGGTGAACTGGATCTGGAGCCGGAGGCGATCGAGACCGAATGGGGCGAACAGACGCTGTATCGGATGCGGGAGGTCGAGCGCCCGGCGTACGTGCTCTTCCGCCACGACCTGCCGCACCGCCTGCTGCCCAATCAGATCAACTACCGGGCGCAGGCCGCGGCGCTCCGGGCCGTCGGCTGCGGCGCGCTCCTCGTCACCAGCTCGGTGGGCGTGCTCGACGCCGACGTGCCGCTCTACCGCCCGCTGCTGGTGGACGACCTCATCATGCTCGACAACCGACTGCCCGATGGCAGTGCCTGCACGATGTTCACAGAGCCGTCCGAGGACCACGGCCACCTCATCCTCGACGACAGCCTCTTCGCGACCGCCCTCACCGAACAGGTCCGCGACCTCGCCGCTGGGGTTCGGGCGTCGGTGGCCGACGACGTGACCTTCGCCTACGTGCAGGGCCCCCGCTCGAAGACCGCCGCTGAAAACCGGGCGTGGCCGCGCCTCGGGGCGCAGGTCAACTCGATGACGCTGGGGCCGGAGGTCGTCCTGGCCAACGAGCTGGAAATTCCGTGCGCGGGGCTCGTGGTGGGGCACAAGTACTCCATCCCGGACCGCGACCCACCGGCGGAGGCGGCCCTGTCCACTACCCTCGACCGGGCCCGTGAAGAGCAGGAGCGGATCGTGGCGGCGTTTCTGCGGGAGGGAGAGCCGGTCGACTTTCCGAACACGATCTACCGGTTTGGGGAGTGAGGCGTGTGGGAGGGTGGTTATTGCGTATTTCGTATTGCGTATTTCGTATTGCGTAGCTGAACTGTCTCTACGGCGAACCTCCCAGGGGTCTGTGGTCGACGATGAAGTGCTGCCTTACGTTCAAGAGCGGTGTCCGGGCTTCGA
>JBDGQM010000133.1:0-3869 GCA_042219065.1 Salinibacter sp.
GTCGGGATGACGTGCTGAGTTTTCGGGATTTTGAGTTCGCTTACACCCATACAATGATGGTTGACGCTGCACTAGAGGCCCCGGCGTGTGCTGTGAACATCCAGACCACCTCCTAAAACTGCACGTCCACGCCCATCAGAACGGTCACGTAGCGAGTAGAGGTTTGCGTCTCGAGCTCCGTTTCTGCCGTATCGACAATGACGAGTCGCGGCTCAAAGAAGAAGCTGTAAGTCTCGTTGATGCGAAATTCCGAGCCGACCGAGACGTGATATCCGCGGGTGGTCGTGGCGCGGCGCGGGAGCGTATCGTTGCTCTCTGGAATCGTAGCTCGTTCGAGCACGGACCGGTACAATCCTACTCCCCCCGCCACATACGGGTGTGCATTGCTCTGATTCTTGAGCGTGTAGCGCAACCCGACCGTTGCGTTCTGCAAACTGAGGTCTCCGCCCTTCACCTCCGACCCGGCTGATAGATCGTCGACGAGAACCCCGAAGGTATCTCCGTTGAATGTGAACCGGTCGTAGCTCCCTTCCAGGACGAGTTCCAGCCCCCGGGTCACATGAACAGAGGCCCCCAGTCCGAGGTTGGTTCCAGGGTTCAGCACCGTGTTCAGCCCTTCCGGAGACTGGAAAAACGCAGCCCCTGCGTCTCCCCGGACGGACACTTCGGGCTGCGCAACCGCACTAGACGCGATCAGGAACGGGAGAAAGACGAAGAGAATGGCTATTCGTCGCATGGCACTGAGAAGTCAGCTGTAGTTGGAGGCCCGATATTTCCGATTATCCCCGTCTGACGGGGTGTAGGCTGTAATTTGTAGACGCTTCTAACTAGAGATGGCCGCGCTGGATCCCCTCTCTCACCTCCTTTGCCCACGCGGATCGGGATTTTGTTGTCCCTCTCACGGTCGACCCTCCTTTTGCATGTGCAGGGTCGGACGAAGCGTGTCGAGACGGTCGTTCGCGTATCGCCGAAGCTCCGGCAATGGGGCGTCTGAAGCCTCAAAGAACCGACGGTAGTAGCAAGCAGGAGCGAAATTTCCAATCTCGTGCCCAGAGCCTGGATCGGTCCGGCGGTCGGGTGCGTGCGAAGGATGCAACGCGCCATGTCCCCGACGCCATAGATTGATTGTCGCATGTCCGAGTCCGATTCGACGCCCGTCGTCACCGTCTTCCTGCGCAACCGGGGGGAGGTGCTCCTCCTGCGCCGCAGCCCGGATGTGGGCTCCTACCCGGGCCGGTGGGGCGCCGTGGCCGGCCACCTGGAGACGAAGGATCCGGAGACGTCGGCACGTCAGGAGATCGAGGAGGAGACGGGGCTGCAGGAACACGACGTGACCCTGGCCCGGCAGGGCTCTTCGTTTACGGTCAACGATGAGGACCGGGACACTCGATGGCAGGTCCATCCGTTTCTCTTCGACGCAGGCACCCGATCGATTGAGACGAACTGGGAGACGGCGGAGGCCGAGTGGGTCTCCCCCACCACTCTCCTGCGGCGGGAAACGGTGCCGGAGCTCTGGACCTCCTACCGTCGCGTGGCGCCCTCCATCCTCGGCGTCACGGACGACACGACCCACGGCTCGGCGTACCTCTCGATGCGGGCCCTGGAGGTGCTGCGCGACCGCGCCGGCATGCTGGCCACCTCCGACGTCTCCACGATCGAAGACGCTCGGGCACGGCTCGTCGAGACGGCCCATCGCCTCCTGGAGGCCCGCCCGTCCATGGCGGCGCTCGCCAATCGCCTTCACCGCGTGATGGCGGCGAGTTCCCCCGACCTTCCCCCCGCGACGATCGAGACCAACGCCCACGACGCCATCCATGACGCCCACCGGGCCGACGCCGAGGCGGCCAAACGTGCCGCGTCGAAAATCGCCGGGGACCACGTGCTTACCCTGTCTCGCTCCGGCACCGTCCTGGCGGCCCTGCGCACGGCCGATCCCTCGCCGAGGGTGACCGTTGCCGTGTCCGAGCCCGGGGGCGAGGGCGTGGGCGTTGCGGAGCGTCTCGTGGACGACGGGCTCGAGGTTACGCTCGTGCCCGACGCAGCGGTCGCCCGCCGCCTGGACAAGGCCTCTATCGACACCGTCCTGGTGGGGGCCGACACGGTACTGCCGTCCGGCGCCGTCGCGAACAAGGTGGGCACCTACGGCGCCGCCCTCGCGGCCCGCCGCGCGAACATTCCCGTCCACGTCGCCTGTGCGGTCGACAAGATTTCGGTCGAGGAGGAAACCACCGACGAATCGGCCCCGGCCCGGGCCGTGTACGAGGGCCCGAAGGACCTGGAGGTATCGAGCCCCCGCTTCGACACCACGCCGGCCGACCTCGTCACTGGAGGATTCCTCACCGAACGGGGCGCCCTCGCCCCCGACGACGTCGCCGCGGTGGCCGATGACCTCGCCAGCCTGCGGGCCTGGATGTAGGGGGCGACACGGTGACTCCCTTTCCTTCCTCTCCCGAGCGGCGACATGCGCATTTCGGGGACTGCTGCGCGTTTTCTTGATCCGTGATGCGTGATAGAATCGTTTCGATCGCCCGAACCACTCCGCGTGGCGGATCCTGAGGCACGCCCCCTCTTTCTAGTCCTGTGATCCCTACAAACGTCCCTCACAGGCTGGCTCGCAGCCGCGCAGCTCTGTAACACTTCGCGGCACGCTGCTACAAAAGAGTTGTCTCGTTCCCCCAACAAATAGTCGCTCGTTCCATGGACCGACGATCGTTTCTCAGCCAGTTGGCCTGGGCCTCCGCCGCCCCCCTCGCCCTGTCCGTCTCGGCCTGCACCCCGAGCCAATCGACGCCCTCCGGCTCCCCGGTGTCGTCCGACACGCTTCGCGTGCACACCCTCCGCAACGACCCGCCCCCCCTCGACAAGACGACGGAGGAATGGCGGGCACTCTTGTCGGACGACGAGTTCCACATTCTCTTCGAGGCGGGCACCGAGCCGCGGGGCTCTAGCCCCCTGCTCGATGAGAAGCGCACTGGCACGTACATCTGCGCGGCGTGTCGACTGCCGCTCTTCTCGTCGAAGACGAAGTACGAGAGCGGCACGGGTTGGCCCAGCTTTTGGGCCCCGATTGAGGGTCAGGTCGAGACCAAGAAAGACACAAAGCTGGGCTACCCGCGGACCGAATACCACTGCAAGCGGTGCGGCGGTCATCAGGGACACATCTTCGAGGACGGGCCGGAGCCGACCGGGCTTCGCTACTGCAACAACGGGCTCGCCCTCACCTTCGTCCCGGCCGACGAACCCCTTCCGGAGCTGCGCACCTGACGAAGCGTCGCTGTCCCTGAGGGGTGGAAGAGATGCTGAAGTGTGTGCCGACGGGAATAGAGGGCTGGGAATGGGAGAATACGGCGAGAAGGAGCGCTTCACCCTCAGCGAGGACGGCACGAAGATCCGCGCCAACTACGGGCACTCAATCGACGTGGGCCTCGCCCTGACGCCGACCCCGCCTCCGCCGCACCTCTATCACGGCACGGCCGCGCACACCGTGCCCACGATTCAGGAGGAGGGACTGCGGCCCCAGTCGCGCCAGTACGTGCACCTGTCGAGCACCCACGAAGAGGCGACCCGCGTGGGACGCCGCCACGGAACCCCGGTGGTCCTTACGATCGACGCTCAGGCCCTCCACGAGGCGGGCCACACCCTCTACTGCTCCACCGACGCAGTGTGGCTGACGCCCCGAGTCCCCCCGCCGTTCCTGCACGTCCCCGACGAGTGACAGCCCCCTACGCGTCCTCGTCCGAAGGGGTCGCATCGACAGCGTGTGCCCGCAGGGTCTCCAGATCCACGACCTCCAGGGCGGCCTCGTTGGTGGCGGCCAGGACCACCGGCGGCGCCACGCCCGCCTCCGCGGCCTCCTGCCAGCGCGCCGC
>JBDGQM010000133.1:3969-9463 GCA_042219065.1 Salinibacter sp.
AGCGAAGATTCTTCGGCAAAAGACAGGCATCCAACGGCCCAACAGCCCCCGGAGTTTGGCCAAAACACACGTCCGCCGCGGCACTCGCGCCTTTGGCCACGGCGCTCTGATAGGGGCGGCCCGCCGCGTCCCGGTCCATGCCCTCGGGCGTCCCCTCGCCCGATGGCCGTTAACATTCTGTGTCTCCCAGAACCACTGTCCGGCTCCGTTGGTTACCATATTTTCCAACCCGACCTTGCCCAAATCGCTTATGTCGCTACATGCCCAGCCGCTCTTTGCGCGTGGGCGTTCTTACCGGCGGTGGCGACTGCCCCGGCATCAACGCCGCGCTCCGCGCCGTCACCAAGAGTCTCACGCTTCAGCACAACGCCGAAGTCGTCGGCATCCTCGACGGATTCCGGGGGCTCGTTGACCGGAACGTGGAGCCGCTCCACTTCCGCGACGTCAGCGGCATCTTGACCCGCGGGGGCACCATTCTCGGTGCCAGCAACAAGGCCAACCCGTTCAGCTATCAGCCGCGCGGCGGGGCCAATGTCTCGGCTCAGGTCATGAAGACCTACCGCAACCTCGACCTCGACGCCCTCGTGGCCATCGGTGGCGACGGGACCATGTCCATCGCACACCGGCTCACGGACCTCGGCATCGACATCGTCGGCGTGCCCAAGACGATCGACAACGACCTCGTCGGCACCGACCGCACGTTCGGGTTCGACACGGCCGTCAGAATTGCCACCGAGGCCATCGACCGCATCCACACCACGGCCCAGAGCCACCACCGGGTCATGATCATCGAGACGATGGGCCGCTATTCGGGATGGATCGCGCTCCACGCAGGCGTGGCGAGCGGGACCGACGTAATTCTCATCCCGGAGATCGAGTACGACGTCGAAGAGGTCGCCCGGGTCTGTACCGAGCGGGAACGCAGCGGGCAGCGCTTCACGATCGTGGCCGTAGCCGAAGGGGCAAAGCGGAAGGACGGCGAGTACGTCGTGCAGGAGCAAAGCCGGGAGGATCCCGACTCGGCTCGGCTGGGCGGCATTGGTCGCGTCCTCGCCGATCAACTTCGCGCGCATCTCGACAGTAGCATTCGGACGACCGTCCTGGGACACATGCAGCGAGGCGGCGCGCCCACGCCGTACGACCGGAATCTCGCGACCGCCTTCGGAACGCGGGCGGCCGCCCTGGTCGCGGAAGACACGACCGGGGTGATGGTCGCGATTCAGGATGGCACCTTCACGACGGTTCCACTTGCGGAGGTGGCCGGAAAAACCCGGACGGTTCCCCTGGACGACCCGCTTCTCGCGTCCGGGCTGGCCGTAGGCACCTCCTTCGGCGTACAAAACTCGGAGGTTCCCGCCCGCCCCGAGCCCGAAGCCCCCGTGCAAGCGTGATGCGCGAAGCCGCACCCGCGATCCCCTGTCATTACTCCCGCCTCTCCCACCATGGCTTCCCCTACATCGATTGCCGACATTACGACGGCCCTTGAGTCCTGGGCACCGCCCGGCTCCGCCCAGGACTACGACAACGTTGGGCTGCAGGTTGGCGACGCCACCCGCCCCGTAACCTCCGCCGTGCTGGCCCTCGACGCCACGCCCGACGTGCTGGACGAGGCCAGGGCGCGCGACGCCGAGCTCGTCGTCACCCACCACCCGCTTCTGTTTCAGCCGCTCGACGGCGTGACGGCCGACGGGTACGTCTCGACCCTGGCCCTGCGCTTCGCGGAGGCCGGCATCGGGCTCTACAGCATCCACACAAACCTGGACGCGGCGCCCGAAGGGGTCTCGTTCGCCCTCGCCGACCGGCTGGGACTGACCGACGTCGGCTTCCTCGATGGGTTCGAGGATACGCTCTACAAGCTTGCCGTCTTCGTGCCCGACGACGCCTTCGACACGGTGCGGCGGGCGCTGGCCGAGGCGGGGGCGGGTCAGATCGGAGACTACGAGGCCTGTGCGTTTTCGGTCGAGGGCACCGGTTTTTTCAAGCCCGGCAGCGGCACCGATCCGCACATCGGCGAGGCCGGGGGCGACGTAGAGTCGGCCGCCGAGCGAAAGCTGGAGGTGGAGGTGGCCCGCTGGGACCTGGGCACCGTCATGGCGGCGCTGCAGGAGGCCCATCCGTACGAGCAGGTGGCGTACGACCTGTATCCGGTGAAGCAAAAGAATTCGCGGGCCGGACTCGGGGCCCTCGGCCATCTCGACGACCCCATGCCGCTCTCCGCGTTTCTCGATCGCGTGGCCACCCGCCTCGACGCCGACAGCCTGCGCTACGCCGGAGCCCCCGAGGCGCGCGTCGAGCGCGTCGCCGTGTGCGGCGGGGCCGGAAGCGACTTCATCGGAACGGCCCGCGGGGCGGGGGCCGACGCCTACGTGACCGCGGATGTCAAGTACCACGAGTTCTTCGATGTGCTCGACCCGGAGGGCACCCCCCAAATGGCCCTCATCGATCCCGGCCACTACGAAACCGAAGCCCTGACGGAGCAGCTGCTTTGCGACTGGCTCGCCGAGCGCTTCTCCGACATCGCCTGGCACCGCACCGACACCACGACCAGCCCGATGCGCACCTTCGTGCCGTCGTAGGCCCGCCGGAATTGAGCTTCGGCGAGCAGAATCGCCCGTGCTCGGCCCAGGTGTCCTCGCGAATGGAGCGTACTTCGTATTGCGTATTTCGTAGTGGCAAATTTTTAAGGATGGAGCGGAGAGGAAAATAATCACGCAATACGCACTACGCAGTAGCACCCAGAGACGCATTTCCTTCCTCCCAGAACACGGATCCACTCCCCAGTTGCTCTTTTCCGTCCGTGATGTTTTTGCACGAAATGGAAGAATTCCCCATCCGAGGTACGAACCTCCGCCCAGTCCGAAAGTATCTGTTGATTGGTGTTCATCCACGCTCGAATTAATTCAGCCAGTCTATGCCGACAGCTAAACGAAAGAAGACGGACGTGGAAGACCAGCTCCGCGCCCTGGTCCGGCTCCAGCACATTGACAACCGGATCGACCAAATTCAAAAGCTTCGTGGGGATCTTCCTGCGGAGATCCGCGACCTGGAGGACGAAAAGGCCGGTCTCGAAACGCGCCTCGAAAACTACGAGGAAGAGATCCAGGAGCAGGAGGTGGCCAAGCGGCAGGCCGAACTCGACATCAAAGAAGCAGAAGGCCTCATCGAGAAGTACGAAGAGCAGCAGCTCGAAGTCCGCAACAATCGGGAGTTCGATGCGCTGACGAAGGAGATCGAAAGCCAGGAGGAGCGCATTGCCGAGGCCCGCGAAACGATCGAAGAGGCCGAAGAGACAATCGAATCGAACGAGTCGGCCATCGAGGAGACGCAAGAGCGGCTCGACGAGCTTGAGGATCTGCTCGACGAGAAGCGCGAGGAGCTCGAAGAGGTCGTGGAAGACACGGAAGAGGAGGAAAAAAGCCTCGAAGACCTCCGCGACGAGGCCGCCGAGAAGGTGAGTAGCCGCTACCTCAAGGCCTACTCGAAGCTCCGCGATCGCCTCCGCGACGGCCGGGCCGTTGTGCCGCTCAAGCGAGGGGCCGCCGCCGGCTTCGCCGTCCCGCCGCAGCGACAGGTCGAAATCCGGAAGCGAAAGACCATCGTCGCCTGCGAGCACACGGGCCGCATCATCATCGACCAGGATCTTTACAACGAGACGGTCGACGAGATGAAGCAGAAGTTCGATCTGTAACGAGCGCAGTCGCCTGCCAAGGCCGCTGCGCTTTTTTGAATGGCCCCTGTGGGTCCTGGAATGGGGACCTTCTGCCCCACCCGCACGGTTACACGAACTGCGTGCGGATCGGGCCATCGCTCCGTCGCGCCGACACCTGCCGGGGACCGATCCCGGCCGCTGCCGGGGCGGCGGTGAGGAAAGTCCGAACACCACAGGGCACCGTGCTTCCTAACGGGAAGGCGCTCCGTCCCGACCACTGTCGGGGCGGCGCGACGGCACGTGCAACAGAGAGCAGTCCCACCCCGATCAGCCTGTCCCGACTTCCGTCGGGGCCTTCGGGGCAAGGGGTGCAAGGGTGCGGTAAGAGCGCACCGGCGTTCCGGGCGACCGGAGCGGCCAGGCAAACCCTACGGGGTGTAAGGCCAAGTCGCACCGGTCTCCGACCCTCGTCGGAGTCAAGGCTGCCCGCCGAGCCCGCGGTGCAGGTGGGCCGCTTGAGGCGGTCGGCGACGGCCGTCCCAGATAGATGATGACCTCCCCGCGAGCCCGGCACGGACCGGGCCGCGGGCAGACCGAATTCGGCTTACAGATCCGCACGCGCCGTCCAAACACGAGCGGCAGCCCCGACACCGTCGGGACTGCCGCTTTTTTCGTTTGCGTCCGGCCTCCTCGTTCCGTGCTGCATAGAAAAACGGTGAGGCGCCTGGAGGCCCCTCACCGATTCGGTCGTCACAATGCGCCAAAGGGAGAGAATCAGTTTCCGCCTCCACCGCCCTGTGGGGCGCTTCCCCCCTGGCCGCCGCCCTGTCCACCACCGGGAAGCGGTGCAGGCTGGCCGCCCTGCTGCCCCTGTCCAGGCGCCGGAGCCCCTTGCTGCTCGGTCTGTCCCTCCTGGGCCCGGTTCTGGATGACACTCTCCTCCTCGTCGGTGTCAATGAAGAAGTTGGTGATCACACAGAGGGAGATGAAGACGGCGGCAAGGGTCCAGGTCGCTTTCTCGAGCATGTCGGGCGCCTGCCGCGTGCCGAGCACCTGCCGGGTGGCCCCGCCGGACGCAATGCCGGACAGGCCCTGCCCCTGGCCACTCTGCATCAGAATGACCAAGATCAAAACGGCCGCGATCAATGCAATGAGAACGACCATGAAAGAAAACATATCTACCGTCCGCTTGTCCGAAAGAGAACTGTTCGTGCGAGGCCGGGTCCCCAAGCAAATCTAAGTAGACCCGAGACAGTACGTCACTCTTCTCGCATCCGAAAAACCCTGAGCGGTCATCCCGCACACCGACCGCCGTCGGTGATCTTTTCGCTTCGGGCGGTGCTCACTATCGAAAAGATCCTGATCCCGACCGCTGTCGGGAGACATGCTCACAAAGGGTTTTTCGGATGCGTGACCAACGTTTTTCACCTGACCTATCTAGAATTTTTGGCTGGGGTGTACTGCTTTGTGCCAATTGATAGGCTACGACGGGCCGAAGGTTTCGTTCGCGTGCGCTGCGGCGTACACCAGGGCCGTGACCGTTTTCATGTCTTTTAGGTCTCCCTGACGCGCCCGCCGGAGGGCCTCGTTGAAGTCTATCTCGACGACCTCCACAAACTCGCCCTCCGCAAGCGACTGCGAGCCGCGCTCGAGGTCGTGCGCCGTGAACACGTGGATGCGTTCGCTGCTGTACCCGATGCAGGGATAGGCCATCCCCGCGTGCTCGAACCGACCGGCCTGCACACCGGTCTCCTCCTCCAGTTCGCGCCGGGCCACGTCTTCGGGGTCCTCGCCGGGCTCATCGAGCTTGCCGGCCGGCACCTCCAGAAAGGTCCGCCGCGGCGG
>JBDGQM010000134.1:0-4743 GCA_042219065.1 Salinibacter sp.
GGATGCAAATCCGCGGCATTGATGTGCAACTCTCTGCGAAGCAAGGACCCGCGGAAGGGCGTCTCAGTATGGTCTTTTGCTAACGATTTAGGAAAATTATGAGTGTCCCACCGAAAGATCAGTCCTCGAAAACGGCGGAGCTTCCCGCTCCTCCTGTCGGAGGGTGTCTCGAGCGAATCGTCCCTGGATATAGTTGATGAGCCATGTGTCTGCACAAATGAGCGTCTCCCAGCATGTTGTCGTTTCACTTCTTCTGGGCCTTGCGGTGCATTGCGGCGGAAGTTTCGGCCAGCTTGCCACTGCACAGAGTGGTACTGGAGGCCCCACGGAGGCGTTAGAGATGAGTGCCCATCCGATCGAGACGACCCTCTCTATCGACGGGCACCTGAATGAGAACGGGTGGCGGCAGGCCGAGCCGATCCGTAACTTTCGGCAACTGGAACCTCAAGAAGGTTCGCCGCCCTCACAGCGGACCGTGGTTCGTGTCCTGTATGGAGCGGAGGCCGTGTACGTGGGGGCCAGGCTCTACGACGAGGCCCCCGACCAGATCCGGACCCGTCTTGCTCGCCGCGACCAGCGCAACCAGGCCGACTGGTTTGAGGTGTCCATCGACTCCTATTACGACCAAAAGACTGCACGGACCTTCGCGGTCAATGCGGCCGGGGTGCAGCGCGATGGAATCATTCAAGGCGGGAGTGGCGGACCCGGGTCGCCCCTTGACACGTCCTGGGACGGCATCTGGCGCTCCGAGGTCCGCGTCACGGACGATGGTTGGATCGCTGAGCTTCGCATTCCCTATTCGGAGCTCCGCTTCTCCGACGCCGACCTGCAGCAGTGGGGCATCCAGTTCCGACGCCGCATTCCTCGCAACAGCGAAATTGTGGAATGGCCCCTCGTCCCCGAGTCCAAGCGAGGCAGCAGCCTCGTGGCGGAGTATGGCACTCTGACCGATCTCCGCAATCTTGAAGCCGGACGGTCCGTCCAGGTCGCGCCCTATACCCTCGGGCGGGTACGGACCCAGGAGGACACGGACGCCCCCAACACCCGAACAGCAGCCTCCACCTACGACATCGGGGCCGACCTTGAAATCGGACTCGGGTCGAACTCGACCCTCAACGCGACGATCAATCCCGACTTCGGGCAGGTGGAGGCGGATCCGGCCGTCCTGAATCTATCGGCGTTCGACACGTTCTTTCCCGAAAAGCGCCCGTTTTTCGTCGAAGGGACGAGCGTGTTCGACTTCCGGCTCGACCGTCGGGCAAACCTGCTCTACACCCGCCGCATTGGGGCCGATGCGCCCGTCGTAGGGGCCCTGAAACTGACCGGTCGCTCTCGGGGGGGACTGTCGTATGGCCTCATGGGCGCCACCACGGGAGAAGACTTCACCCCTGCCCGCGGTTACGGGGCCGGCCGCCTCCGACAGGATTTTGGCACCTATTCCCAGGCCGGCGCCATGCTGACGGCGTTCGAGGGACCCGCTCAGGAGGCGGGCCGGCGGCGAAGCGTCACGGGGGGACTTGACTGGGACCTCCGGTTCGAGAATAATACGTATCGGGCTCGGGGCTACCTCAGCGGCACGCACCGCCGCCGGACACAGGGCGAATCCTCGCCGAGCACAGGATGGGCCGCGGAGGCGGAAGCCGGACGCGTACAGGGAAACTGGACGTACGACGTCGAGCTCACCCTCCGCGACGACGACTTCAACCCCAACGACATCGGACGGCTTCGACGCAACAATTTCGTTCAAGTCGGGACCTTCGTCAATCGCCAGTTTAACGACGGGCAGCCATTTGGCCCGTTTCAGCGCGGCGAAGGCTTCGTGTTTACCGGTCAAAGCTGGTCCTACCAGGAGCGGCTGAACCGCGGAGTAGAACTCTTCTCTCGATTTCGCTTCTTGACGGAGGGCTTCCGATCCCTCACGTTGGGCCTGGAGGGCGAAGAGATATTTGGAGGATACGACCTTTTTGAAACCCGTGGCTTGTGGCCGCGGGCCCGGCCCCGCTCCCTTTCGGGCGAGATCTCCCTGAGTACGGATACTCGCCGGTCCTGGGAGCTTGAGGCTCAGGTGCGGGGGACCGCCCGGTCCGATGGGGGCACCGGGTGGACGGGCGGGGTGGAGGGTGAATGGAATCTTGGGAGTCGCCTGAAGCTGTCCGGGGAACTCTCGTACGAGAGCGAACGAGGGGTGGTGGAGTGGGCGTCGAACGAGACGTTCGTCCGGCAGTCCGATGGGAAGTGGGCGATCGGGACGGAGAGTGCGCCGCCGTCGTCCCTCGACGATGGCGATCTGGCCCCACTGGAGGCCGGCCACGAACGCTTGAATGCCCTCCTCGCCGATGTTCCCCCCACCGAAGGATCCAGCGAGTACTACGTGCCCATCTATGGGACCCGCGACACTGACCGTCTGAGCCTCACGCTTCGCTCCAGCGTCGCGCTTACCCGAAACCTGTCGTTTGAGTTCTTCGGCCAACTCTTTGGGGCTCGTGGGCGCTACCAGAACTTCCAGATCCTGCGCTCAAAAGACAAAATGGACTCTTTCTCGGCCTATCCGAAGCGCCACGACTTTGCCACCAGCAGTTTTCTCAGTAACGCGGTCCTCCGCTGGGAATTTCGGCCTGGATCGGAGCTGTTCCTGGTGTGGTCGCAAGATCGGCGGCTCAACCGCGACGAGCCGTTTTTCTACGATCAGCGGCAATCCTCCCCCTACGACCCGCCCACATCGCGACGCCTGACGGATGCATTCGAGGACTTCCCGCGGAACGACTTCATCATCAAGCTGCGGTACATGTTTTACTGAGCCCGTCCTGTCGAAGGATGCTGCGGAGCCTCGCCACACACTCTGCTCCGGCCGCCGTCTGCCAAACTAGTCTGGCTTGTGGTGCAATGGTTTGCCTACACTCAGAGTCCGGCGTAGAGGGCCACGTAGAGGGCAAACCCCAGGACCGCGAGACCGGCCATCTGGGCGAGAAGAATGACCAGGTAGTACATGTGCCCCCTCCAGCTCTCGACCTCTTTGTGACTCTGAAGTGTGCGGCGCAGGATTGAGTAGAAGTAAAACAGCACCATCAGCGAGAACGGGATCACGACCACCGCGGTAAGGACTGTGTTGAAGATTCGCATACCACTTCTGGGGGATGTCCTCAATTTGTTGCGCCGGGGAGACGTGTTGGTCGCAGAGACAGGCGCATCTCAGGGAAGCGTCGTCCACAGAGACCAGGCGGGCCGGAGGAGATGTGCAAAGAGAGTTATAATCCGGGCTGCCGTTTGAAAAAGCTGCAACTACGTGAACTCGATAGAAGAGTCCAACTGTTCCCCTGCCCGAAGCAGGCATGCTGTACGGCGTCCATCTGACGGCGCGGCCTGCGGATTCAAGCGCATCGATCGCCGATGCACTACCTCTCAGGAGCACCGTAGGGAACGGTCAGGCATCAATCGGGACGGCGGTGACCACCATCATGCCCCAGACCACATCGAAGCGGTAGCGAAACGACTCGGTCACCCGGAACGAGGCGCGGCCCAGCAGGGAGGTCAGCTCCGCCAGCGTGTGGCAGGTCTCATACGCCGGATCGATCCGCCGCAGCGCCCCGTCCATGAGGCGACACGTCCAGAAGTCGCGGCACCAGTCGAGGAGCACGAGCCGCCCGCCGGGCCGGAGCACCCGCCGCCCCTCCGCCAGCACGACCGAGGGATGGGTGAAGTAGTGGAACGTGTTGGCGCAGAGGATAGCGTCGAATGCGTTGTCCGCGAACGGGAGATCGTGGCCGTCGGCCCGTTGAACCTGAGCGCGCGGCGTGCCCGCCAGCTTCTGCCGGGCCCGGTCCACCATGCCCGACGCGAGGTCCACCCCCACCAGCTCCGCCTGCGGGGATCGCCGCGCAATCCGGTGCAGCAACTCGCCGGTGCCGCAGGCCAGATCGAGAACCCGCTCGTCGTTCTCCACCGCCGCCGTCTGCCGGATCACCGGCAGCGTCTGATTCATGTACCGGCGCCAGAGTCGGTCGTAGACGCGGGCCCAGCCGTCATACTGGGCGGGAGCGGTGGGGTCCTGGGCGGGGGCAGAGGCAGACACGTCAGTGGCAGAAGGTAGGGCGTGGAGGAACGCGAGAATTGCCGTTCTCTCGAACGGCCTCCCCGCCGTCTCGTGCCAAGAACCCGTACAGCCGGGAACCCCGTCGCCGGACGGTCAATAGAGAGATTGGCCGAACGTTTCCGAGACGGCGCGGGCATCGTCCGCGCTGTCACCTCCTCGTTTCTCGCACCTTTCACGCCTCAGCGCTCGTTCCCATGATCGAAGTGACCATTCTCAACGCCCAGGAACTTGCGAGCCGACAGATGGGACCCCGCGCAGCCCAGGCGGCTCGCGCCGGGGCCGACATCGAGTCGGCGGTTCGCAATCAGATGGCCGACCATCTGGAAGATGGATTCCAAAGTCGCGGCATTCAGGCGACGGTGGATACCGAGGGGTCCCGAAGTCTCGAGATCACGATCGAAGATGCTACAGAGGCCGCCTGGCAGCAGGGATACATCGCGTGGCTCGTGGCGAAGGTGATGCCCAGCTCGGTCGAGCAGAACCTCGCCCCGGAGGTCCGAGACCGTCTCGAAGAGCAGGGGATCGAGGCAGAGGTCGACGTCACGTAGTCTTCTTCGTGCACGGCCTGCCTGAGCGATCTTGAGTTCGCTGCGACACCTAATACCAATTGCGAGCGTTCAATGTGCATTATTGCTCCTATCCGTTTATGTAGG
>JBDGQM010000135.1:0-5243 GCA_042219065.1 Salinibacter sp.
CTAGTGGAGTGTCAACTCTCATTCTTTAGTCAAAGCGATCTCAAAACCCAATCCATGGCACGTCATCCCGACAGTAGTCGGGACACGCTTCGAGCGCAGCCCAGAGACTACTCGGTCGCCCCGCTCCCAGCGCAGTCGAGAAATCTCCCCGGATCCGCCCGCCTGCTTCTGGGAGGTTCACTCCAGGAGCACTTCCTCACTTCGTTCGGGGCGCCTCGACGCTGCTCGGAACGACCCGCTTAGGGTTTTGAGATCGCGTGTCTACCCGTACAATCACGCTTGACACAGCACTAAGCTCGTCCAGAGAACGTGAGGCCGGAAGGGGACAGTCTACCCCGTTCCAGCCCCGCAGTGGATTGGCCCGCCCCGAACGTCAAACCGCTCTCCGCACGCCCAGGCTCCGAGGGCACTACGAGGACGACATTTTTTCTTCCTGCCGCACCTTTGCTCGGGCCATGTATCGCTCGGCTTCGGTGGCCTGATCGGACTCCGGATACTTGTTCTGAATCTTCTTATACGCCGCCATCGCAGCCTCGTACTTGCCTGCCTCCTCGTAGGCCTGTCCGGCCTCGAGCAAGAAGCGAGGCGCCGTCAACTTGTTCGAATACTCCGAGGCGGCCCGTTCGTACAGCTCTCCGGCCCGCTCGAATGCGCCCTTGTTCTCCTGAATGGCGGCCTGTGCGGCGTAGGCACTCGCACCAATAAAGTCGCCGCTCTTGTCGTATCGCTGGAAGTATTTCAGGGCCCGGTCGTACTTCTCGAGCTTGTAGAGGGAGTTGGCCGCGTAGAAGGCCGCCAGATTGCCGGCGTCCGTGTTGCTGTAGTCGTCTGCAATCGTGAGAAGCCCCGCCCGATTGCCCACCCCGTCGAGGGCCTTCTGGTAATTTCCCTGGTCGTAGACGGGAAGAATCTTCCCCAGTTGCCTGTTGGCCCTCTGCTCCTGCTGCTGATGATAGTAGATGTATCCCGGAATGGCCAGGACGAGCACGAGGAGTGCCCCCCCAAGTCCCTGCGCCAGGCGCTTGTATTGGTCGTAAAAGAGGAGCGCCCGAGCATAAAGGTCGACAAAGATGTTCTGCCGGAGCTCCTGACGGCGAGATGTTTTTTCGGGAGTTTGGAGGGCAGTCATGTGCAGCAGGACGTTTCAGAAGTCAAACGAAAGCGAATCCAGCACGCCCGGAAAAACGGGACGTGCAGCCGAGGAAATTTGCTCGACGTGCCGACTGCCGTTTAACGCACCGCCCTTCTCTCGTTTCCGAACGGGAAGGGTCGACCGGCACCGGGGATGCTTTTGCATGTGATCTTTACCAAGGAGACGACCGGATATTTTATAACTTAGGGATGCTTTCTTTCAGGCGTTGCTTCCTGCTCGGGCTTCCGGTCGACGGATGATCGAATCTCAACCAGAATTTGGATCCTCCAGGCATTCCCGCCAAAACGGCCACAGGCGACGCTCTTTGCGGCGACCCGGGCACGGGAAAGGGCCCAACTCCGGCGTGGCTGCGCCGACGCTCACCGGGCCTTGGACCATACCGGAGCGGCACTCGTGGAGTGCGATAGCCAGGAATGTCCCGAAGCGATCCCCCGAGAGGAATGCACACCTGGACACCACACAGATCACCAGATAGGGACCTGCGCCGCCGTCGCGGCGTGTCGCCTTCGTTTCGACTGTCGAACTCATACTGAACCTGATTTATGCCTATCAAGCTCGGAATTAACGGATTCGGCCGCATCGGGCGGCTTTGCTTTCGCGCTCTTCTGGAGCGGGAGGAGCGTGACATCGACATTGTGGGGGTCAACGACCTAACCGATGCCGAGACGCTTGCGACCCTCCTGAAGTATGACACGGTACACGGGCAATTTCCGGGCGAGGTGGGCCTGGATGACGGCGCCCTCGTGGTCGACGGGGAACGGTTTCCGGTCTTCAGCAAAAAAGATCCGACGGCGCTCCCCTGGGGCGACCTCGACACGGACGCGGTGATCGAGTCCACGGGCGTCTTTCGTACCCGCGAGAAGGCCGCGCAGCACCTGGAGGCAGGGGCCGACAAGGTCGTCATCAGTGCCCCGGCGAAGAGCGAGATCGACGCAACCGTCGTCCTGGGCGTCAACGACGACATCCTGACCGGGGACGAAGAGGTCGTCTCCAATGCCAGCTGCACCACAAACTGCCTGGCGCCTCTCGTAAAGGTCCTCGACGACGCGTTCGGGATCGAGAGCGGCCTCATGACCACCGTCCACGCGTACACGTCGTCCCAGAACATCGTGGACGGCCCGCACGGCGACCTGCGCCGCGCCCGCACCGCCGCCGAGTCGATCATTCCCACGACGACCGGCGCCGCCAAGGCCGTCGGCTCGGTCCTGCCCCACCTCGACGGCAAGCTCGACGGCATGGCCATGCGCGTGCCCACCCCCGACGGCTCGGTGACCGACCTCACGGCCACGGTCGAGCAGGACGTGACGGCCGACGACGTGGACGAGGCCTTCCACGAAGCGGCCGCCGACGGCGATCTCTCCGGCGTCCTGGGCTACAGCGACGACCCCATCGTGTCGCGCGACGTCATCCACGAACCGCACTCCTGCATCTACGACGCGCCCTGGACGAAGGTGGCCGGCTCGCAGGTCAAGGTCGTGGGCTGGTACGACAACGAGTGGGGCTATGCGAACCGGACCGTGGAGCTCGTGGAGCGACTCCTGGCCGAGTCTGCCTAAGCGGCCCCCTCCCCCGTCCCGGGTCCGCGACACGCTCCGTCCGGGCCCGGCCGGCGGATCACTCATTCTGTCGTCCAACCCCCTCTCCCCATGTCCAAGCTGACCCTCGATGACGTCGATGTCCGTGGCCAACGCGTTCTGATTCGCGTCGATTTCAACGTCCCGCTCGAGACCTCCGAGGACGGAAGCCGCTGTGTGGGGGACGACACCCGCATCCGGGCGGCCCTCCCCACCCTCCGTCACGTCCTCGACAACGGCGGCAAGGCCATCCTCATTAGCCACCTCGGCCGTCCCGGCGGGCAGCCTAATCCCGACCTGAGCCTGGCCTGCGTGGCCGACCACCTCGACACGCTGATCGGGGAGCGGGTCCGGTTCTCCAGCAACACGGTCGGGCAGACGGTCGAGCAGATTGTCGACGGCATGAGCGAGGGAAGTGTGATCCTGCTGGAAAACACCCGCTTCGACGCCGGCGAAAAGGCCAACGACGAGGACTTTTCGAAGGCCCTGGCCAGCCTGGCCGACGTCTATGTCAACGACGCGTTCGGAGCGGCGCACCGGGCCCACGCCTCGACGAACGGGGTGGCTGACGTCGTCGACGTCGGGGCCATGGGCCGACTCATGGAAGACGAGCTCGACGCCCTAAGTCGGGTGCGCGACCATCCCGACCATCCACTGGTGGCCATCCTCGGCGGCTCCAAGGTGTCCGATAAACTCGGCGCGATTCGGACCCTCTCGCAGACGGCCGACCGCCTGCTCATCGGCGGGGCGATGAGCTACACGTTCCTCCAGATGCTAGGGCACGAGGTGGGGGAGTCGCGCATCGAGACCGACCGGCTCGACACGGCCGAGTCGCTCTACGAGGACGCCCAGGACACGCTCGTGTTGCCGAGCGACCACGTCGTGGCGGACGAACTCGACGCGGACGCCGAGTCGTCCGTTGTGGAGGGGGACATTCCCGAAGACCAGATGGGCCTCGACATCGGCCCCGCAACCATCGACACCTACCGAGACTTCATCCTCGATGCCGCCACGGTCGTGTGGAACGGCCCGATGGGCGTGTTCGAAATCGAGCAGTTTGCGGCGGGCACGATTGCTGTCTCCAACGCGGTGGCCGACGCCACCGACGAGGGCGCCTTTTCCGTGGTCGGGGGCGGCGACTCGGTCTCGGCCCTCGGGCAATCCGGGTGCGCCGACCGCATCAGCCACGTCTCCACCGGCGGGGGCGCGCTGTTGACCTTCCTCGAAGGCGCCCCCCTCCCCGGCGTCGATGCCCTCACGGAGGAATAGGGGGGCTCGCCTCGTCCCCTGAGGAGCACGCCGCGGCACCAGCCGGGTTGAGCGCCGAGCGGGCCCGCACCGCCACCGTCCCGATCGTCACGCGAGAGGGCAGCGGATGGGCCATGGGACCCATGCGAAGATTCGTCCGAATCGCTCCGTCTCGCCCATCCTTGCGAATCCACAGTCTCCGTCCGTCGTCTCGTCATCCCGGAGCGATTCACTGGTCCGTCCGTCGTTGATGTCTCGTCCCGCCCTTTCCGTCTCCGCACTGTCGAAAACCTACCGCACAGGCCTGTTGCGCCGCACGACCGTTCAGGCGCTCGATGAGGTCTCTCTGGAGGTGGCGGAAGGGGCCATCTTCGGCCTCCTGGGGCCCAACGGGGCCGGGAAAACCACGCTCGTCAAAATCCTGCTCGGGCTCGTCGCGCCCACGAGCGGCACGGCCCGTCTCTTCGATCGTCCGGCCGGGGATCCCGCCGCCCGGGACCGGATCGGCTTCGTCCCGGAAAACCACCGCTTCCCCGGGTTCTTCACCGCCGTGCAGACGCTGCACGCGTACGGCCGCCTGGCCGACGTGCCGCGGGACGTGCGTGCAGACCGCATCCCCGACCTCCTGGAGCGTCTCGACCTGGAGGGACGGGGGGACTCGAAGGTCAAAACCTTCTCGAAGGGCATGCTTCAGCGGCTCGGCCTGGCCCAGGCGCTGCTCAGCGACCCCGACCTGCTGTTTCTCGACGAGCCCACCGGGGGCGTGGATCCGGTGGGCCGCCGGGCCATCCGCGACATCGTGCTGGAGCTGCGGGACGAGGGCAAGACGATCTTCCTCAACTCGCACCTGCTCTCGGAGGTGGAAAAGGTGTGTACTCAGATTGCCATCCTGCGGGACGGGTCGCTGGTGCGGCGGGGGAGCGTGGAGGAGCTGACCGCCGTCGAGCGGGTGTACGACCTCGTGGCCACCCCGGTCCCCGACCCGCTGCTGGACGATTCCGACCTTGCCCTCCGCCCCGCGCCGGACGGCTCCCCCTCCACGCCCGACCTGGAGCAGTACCGCGTGCACGCCGACGACCGAACCACCCTGAACGCCGTGCTGGATCGCCTGCGGAGCGCGGAGGTGGAGGTTGAATCTATCACCCCGCTGCGGCAATCCCTCGAAGACTACTTCATCGACGTGGTTGATACGCCTCGTGATGCGTGAACCGTAATGCGTGAACCGTAATGCGTAAACCGTAATGCGTAAACCGTAATGCGTGAAAACG
>JBDGQM010000135.1:5343-6504 GCA_042219065.1 Salinibacter sp.
ATGCGTGAACCGTAATGCGTAAACCGTAATGCGTAAACCGTAATGCGTGAAAACGTGACGTGAGAATGTGATGTGTATCCCAATCCGGCGGGCACGTCCGCTCGGTGCCGTCCCCCATTAACGCGAAACGCTCAACGTCCAAACGCCCACACGCAATGCGCCCCCTCCTCGGCCTTGTTCTGATCACATTTCGGGAGCTCTGGGCCCGGAAGATCGTCCTCGGCCTCTTCATCGTCAGTTCCCTGGTGTTGCTGGCCGTGGCGTTTGCCCTCAACCTGGACGTGGTGGAGGGCTCGCTGGCCGGCATTCGGCTCTTCGGACAGGAGGCGGCGCCCGAAGACATGGCCAACGAGGACGGGCCGCCGCTCACGCTCGACCGGGTGGTCATCGCCGTGGAGTCGGTCGTGGCCGGGGTGGCCTACTGGATCGGCATCCTGCTGTCCCTTTTCGCCTCTGCCTCTCTCTTTCCCGACCTGCAGTCCGCGGGGCGGGTGGAGCTGCTACTGTCGAAGCCCATCGGCCGCGTGCAGGCCCTGTTCGGGCACGTGCTGGGCGTGTGGAGCGCCATCGGCATCCTCACCCTCTACCTCATGGGCGGGGTCTGGCTCATCATGTCCTTCAAAACGGGCATCTGGAACCCCCGCTTCCTCCTGTCCCTGCTCCTGGTGGTGGGCATGTTTGCGGTGATGTACGCCGCCGTCACGTTGATGGGCGTATGGACCGAAAGCACCGCCCTCGGCCTCATCGTGTCGTACGGCCTCATCTTCGTGTCGATGGTGCTGGCCGCATCCGAGCAAATCAGTCCGACCCTCGGCTCAATCGGTCAGCCCGTGTTCTGGGGATTGTACCATACCCTGCCCAACTTTACCGAGGTCACCCAAATTGTCTCGACCCTCGCGAAGGGAGAGACGGTGAACTCCTGGTACCCGTTCTTTTCCTCGCTCCTCTTCGGCGCCGCGGCCTACGGCGCAACCGGCGTCTGGTTTGCCCAACGCGACTTCTGAGGCCACTCCCGCATGCTCTGTTGAGTTGTGGACGTGTGGACGCAGGAAAGTGTGAGCGCACCTCCATACGTCTCGACAGGAGTCGCATTGGCGTCAAGCAAGCCGTAAAGGTTCTGCGAAACGCCCTTCGCCGGTGAAGCTCCTCAAGAATACAAGT
>JBDGQM010000136.1:0-4352 GCA_042219065.1 Salinibacter sp.
GGGCGGACGTCGAGCCGGGTGGTACGGGCGGGGGTGCTTAGAGCAGCTCGAGGTCGCGGAGGTGATCGATGGGCTCCTCGAAGCTGCAGCTCCCAAACGACCGGACCAGCGTCTCGCGGGCATGCTGAAGCCCATCGAGCGAGATGGTCAGGTCGCGCCAGGCAAACGACTCCTTGCGGAACCGAAAGTTGTCGGCGCTCTCTTCGAAGAGGATGGTCTGCACGTCGGCCGGGTTGAGGTTGTGCTCGGCGGCGAGCACCCCGGCGGCAAAGATGTTGAGGAAGCCGTGCATCTCCGTGTCGAGCCCATCGTCGTAGTGGCGCACCGGATGATGCAGGCCGGCGGTGGCCTTGAAGGGAATCCCGGCGTCCCGGCACGCCACGATGAGTGCCGCGACGTCATCGACGGCCGGCACGTCGGACGGTGTGCCCCCGCCGCAGCGCACTTTCAGGCCGATGCGGGTGCGGGCGGGGACGGCCTGCTGGCCGTTGTGCTCGGCCACGGCGGCACAGACCGCAGGGAGGCCCTCGACCGCGTCGCTCCGCATGGGAAGTTCGAGGAAGAGGTCGAGCTTCGCCGTGCCGGCAGCCACGACCCTTCGGTTCAGGGCCTCCAGAAACGATTCCAGGTCGGTCCGCGAGCCGCCCACGAGGGCCTCGGGCAGGGGCACCTCCATCACGTCGACCTGCGCGCGTCCCCTGTGATCCTCGTCGAACGTGTCGATCACCTCCAGGTCCCGCTCGAACGCCTCCAGGAAGCGCTCCGGCGTGGCGCCCCCGGTCCCCAGCACCGAGAAGACATAGGGATTCCCTTCCTTGAACAGGTGTCGGTGTGCCGTCAGGTCGGGGAGGCGGCGCACCGGGAGCACGAAGCGCGACAGCAGCCAATCTTCCTGCTCCTGCCGGTACTCCGCGTAGTTCTGGATTGCGCGCGGAAGCGACAGGTCTGCGGGGGGGAACAGGCCCGCGTAGTCAATAATTTCGTGCAGGAACGCCCGCAGGCTCGGCGTGACGAGAGAGTCGGAGGGATCGGTCGATTCCATGGAGGCAAAGGGGCAGGCGGAGGAGGAACGAACACGGTCGAGAAGGGGAAACGGGCGGAGCGAAAACCGAGGCCGAGAGGCTCCAACAGACCGCGAAGGCTCAAAATGCGTATGTAGATCGCAGTCCAAGAAAGCAAAGCGGTGGAGCAGTTACAACGCGCTGGCGATCAAATCGATGGATCAGAAGTTCACGAACGAAAAACTGAAACGCATTGAATGACCTCTTCATTCCTCCTATCATAATTAAGCCTGCGTATCCGTTTCGAAGAATCGAACCCGCAGTCGTATACGCGCACAAGCGCCGCTCGACGATCAGAGTTTTGACGTAGTTCCCTCACAGATCCCACGGACCCACCGACTCTTCACCATGACAACCCGACAGTCAGCCTTTTTTGCACTCGTTCTGAGCACACTTGGACTTTTGGCTCTTTCGGGCTGCTCGGCCGGAAACCCGAACATGAGCGAAGCGGAAAGCGCGATGGAGCAGCAGAACTACCAGCGAGCCCTGGCCAACGTGGACACGGCCCTTACGAAGGACTCGGCCAACGTGGATGCGTACATGATGAAGGCCCGGATTTTGCGCCAGATGGCCGATAGTACCACCCCGCCGGACCGGTACAAGAACCTGTACGCGCAGGCCCGGGAGGCCGAGGAAAAAGCAATCCAGTTCGATCCCGGAAAACGGAGCGAGGTAAAAAGCCAGCGGGAGCTCGCGTTCATTCAGGAGTACCAGAAGGGGGCCGACCTGTTCAACAAGGCGCGGAAGTCGCAGGATAAGGACCTCTTCATGCGGGCCGCTGCTGCCTTTGGCGCCGCGTCGGCGATCCGCCCGGACTCGACAGGCCCGATTAAGAATGAGGCGTTTGCGCGCCTTCAAGCGGCCCAGCTCGAGGGAGGCGATACAGCGATGGAGAGGATGAAGAGTGTTGTCCCGATTCTAGAGCGGTACATTCGGAAAGCGGAGGAGCCCACGAAGAACACGTACGCCATTCTCTCGCAGTTGTACCTCCAGGACAAGCAGCCGGAAAAGACCCTCAAGATCACCGAGCAGGCGATCAACGACCTGTCGGAGCGGCCCACTCACTTCCGGCTCACGGGCACGCGGGACGTGAAGTACGCTGGACGTGTCGAAGCGGGCGGGAGCGCGCGGACTGTAGAGGGCGCGGTTCCCGATCGGATTCCTATTTCGAGGGACGATGGAATGGTATCCGGATCCTTCTACAAGAAAGAGGGGGGCAAGCGGCAGATGAAAGGACGGGTTCGGGTTAGCCTTTACACGAAAGGCACAGAGGTTGCCTCAAAGCGGGTTGTCTCCCCGTCGGACACCGTCTCCGTCTCAAAAGACCTGTCCGAGGTGACCCCTCTGGCGGAGCTCCGGAACTCTCGGCTGAATGCGCTCAATCAGTTGGGTGACACCACGCGCGCCATGCAGGCCTATCGGCAGCAGATCAAGAAGAATCCAGAGAATGCTACCTACCGGTACAACTACGGCTCGCTCCTGCTCAGCGCCGACCGATACGAGGAGGCGGCCAAGCAGCTCAAGAAGGCGGTCGAGTACGATCCCAACGATCCGAAGAAGCAGTATAATCTTGGCGCTGCGTACCTCAATCAGGGCGTAGCCCTGCAAGACAGTCTCGTGTCCGTCCGCGACTCGCTCATGGCAAAAAACCAGGCCCCGACCGACGAGGAGCGCAAGATGATCAAGAAGCTCGACGAGCAGCGGCTGGAACTCTTCAAGAAGTCCATCCCGCCGCTTGAGCGCGCCCGTCAGCTCAGTGGCTCGGACGGCCGGTACCGTCAGAATGCGTGCTCGGCGCTCCTTCAGGCCTACGTCCAGACCGAGCAGACGGAGAAGGCCAAAGAAGTGGAAGAGTGCGCTGGGCAAGACCTCGGCACAGGTAGCGAGGAGGGGGGCGGAAACTAGCGTGTCCCTCTGCCCGCACCGCTCGGATTGACGTCGTTGTCGCCCCGGGTCTCCGATGGGAGGCTCGGGGCGTAGTATTACGGGACGGTTGCCACGCGCTGCATCATGTTGAGGTGCACTATGTTGAAGCGCATCCGAGCGGGGCGTCCCCTCCCGGAGGCGCATCGACTCGACGGTCGCATTCTCTTGCAGCAACCATGCAGTTATGGCAGATTCGGACTCAGTTTCAGACGATCCGCAGAGCGGCTCCCTCGATGGATTCGGGACGCGGGCCGTGCACGCCGGACAGCAGCCCGATCCGGCGACCGGCGCGGTGATGACGCCCATCTACCAGACCTCGACCTACGCGCAGGCTGCGCCTGGGGAGCACAAGGGGCATGAGTATTCGCGTGTTTCCAATCCCACCCGCACCGCCCTTGAGGGCAATCTTGCCGACCTGGAGGGGGCCGAGCACGGCATCGCCTTTGGTTCCGGGGTGGCCGGCATCGACGCCATCGTGAAGAGCCTGCGCCCGGGCGACCATGTGGTGGCGACGGACGACCTCTACGGCGGCACCTACCGGCTTCTGCGGGAGGTCTTCGAGCCGCTCGGCATTGAGACCTCGTTCGTCGACATGAGTGATCCGGATGCGGTGACGAGGGCCTTCACCGACGCCACGACGCTCCTCTGGGTGGAAACGCCGACCAATCCGCTCATGCGCCTCGTCGACATTGAGGCCCTGAGCGAGCGGGCCCACGCCCACGACATCACCGTCGCGGTGGACAACACCTTCGCTACCCCCTATCTCCAGCAGCCGCTCGCCCACGGCGCAGATCTGGTGTTGCACTCCGCGACCAAGTACCTGGGCGGCCACTCCGACCTCATTCTCGGCGCCGTCTGTACCGATTCCGACGAGTGGGCCGAGAAGCTGCGGTTTCAGGTGAAGAGCACCGGCGCGTCTCCCGGCCCCATGGACTGCTTCCTAACCCTGCGCGGCACCAAGACGCTCCACCTGCGGATGGAGCAGCACTGCGACAGCGCGCGGCGGCTCGCCCAGATGCTCGACGCGCATTCCAAGGTCGGACACGTTCGGTATCCGGGCCTGCCGTCGCACCCCGGCCACGCCCTCGCCCAGAAGCAGATGTCCGGCTACGGCGGCATGCTGTCCTTCGAACTGGCCGACGACGACATGGACAAGGCGCTCGCCATGCTGGACGCCGTCGACGTCTTCACGCTCGCCGAGAGCCTGGGCGGGGTGGAGAGTCTCATCGAGCACCCGGCCTCCATGACCCACGCCTCCATCCCCGCCGCGGAGCGGGAGAAGATCGGCCTGACCGACTCCCTCATTCGGCTTAGTGTGGGCGTGGAGACGTTCGCGGACCTCCGCGACGACCTCGAGCACGCACT
>JBDGQM010000137.1:0-5180 GCA_042219065.1 Salinibacter sp.
GGTTTTCGTCTCGCGCAGCTCTTTCAGGCTTATGCTCAACTTGTGAGCGAAGTCCTTTCGGCTCTCCGCAGCGCAGCCTTCCGAATAGTTCGGTGCCGGCGACGTGCCACTGCGTACGATCTGATCCGCAATGTGCTGACCGAGCCTTGTATCCGGCAGCGCGTCCGCAACTTTTCCAATCCGCACCGCGAAGTCCACGAGCCGATCCTCAAGCTCTTCCGGCGTCATCTGATCATTGTTCATTGTCTCATTTTTTCATTGGTTGAGTGAGAAAATGAGCAAATGACCAATGACCCTCAATCGATAACCCCGCGCTCGGCCAGAGACGTGTGATCGGTGCCGGCGATGATGAGATGGTCGTGGACCGGGATGCCCATCGTGTCGCCCGCCTCCACGAGTTGCCGCGTGATGCGGATGTCCTCGCGGCTGGGCTCGGGGTTGCCGGAGGGGTGGTTGTGGAGACAGATGACGGCGGCCGCGTCGTCGAGGATGGCCTGCTCGAAGACGCCTCGCGGCTCGACGACACTCGACGACAGGCCGCCTTCGCTCACGGTGTAGTCGCCGATGATGACGTTGGCGGTGTTGAGGTGGACGACCTTGAAGACTTCCTTATCGAGGTCGCGCAGGAGCGGCCCGTAAGCGTCGGCCACGTCGTCGGGACACGTGACCTGCACGCGCTCATCCTGCTGCCGCTGCGCCTCGACGCGGCGCCCGGCCTCAAACGCCGCCGCGAGCTTTGAGGCCTTGGCCGGCCCAACCCCCTGCATGCGCTTGAGCTCTTTCGGCTTGCGCTGCGAGACGCCGTGCAGCGAGCCGTAGGACTGCAGGAGCGACCGCCCCAGTTCGACGGCCGAGACGGGCCCGTCGTTCGTGCGGGTGCCGGACCCCAGCAGAAGCGCCAGTACTTCCGCGTCGGACAGGACAGTGGGCCCGTGCTTCAGCAGTTTCTCACGGGGCTGGTCCGACTCGTCCCACTCGTGGATGGGGACGTGGTACAGGAGGGCCGGCTCTTCCGACCCGCCGGTGGAGGAGGAATCATCGGGCGTGGCATCCGAAGACGAATTGGGAGAAGCCATGTGAGGAAGAGGTCAAATGGAGGAGTGCACATGCACCCTCCAGACACATCGTCCCTCACATTCATAACGTCCCTCTCCGCTCTTGTCCCAACGCCCAGTCCGAAGCGCCTCTTTCGTCGCGTCCGAAGGGCTTCTGCGTTGGCGAACGCATCGGGGGACACGCAGAATCGAGTACGCCATGGGCCTGTCGTGGTCCTCACCTCCTAAACTCGTGACTCATGACTCAGCCGCGTACCCCCATGCCCCCAATACTCCGGGCACGGGTGACGGCCTTCGGAAGGAGGACCTCATCGATGAGGATTGAAATCGACCCTTCCCCTACTCCGGCACGAGCTCATTCAGAAGGTGGGCGTTCGAGGGGCTGTTCCGAAGGTGGCGCAGGAGGGCCTGCATCGCCTCAATCGGCGCCCGCGAGTTGAGCGCGCGGAACAGCTGATTGTGCTTCTTGCGCCGCACCTCGCCGAGGAGACGCTCTTCGTTCCGCGTGCCGCTCTCGCGAAGATCGACGGCCGGAAAGACGCGCTTGTCGGCCAGATCGCGGTCGAGGACGATTTCGGAGTTGCCGGTGCCCTTGAACTCTTCGAAGATCACGTCGTCCATTCGGCTTCCGGTCTCGACGAGCGCGCTCGCAATAATCGTGAGCGAGCCGCCGCCCTCGATGTTGCGGGCCGACCCGAAGATCTGGCGGGGCACCTTGAGCGCCTCGGCGTCGAGGCCGCCGGAGAGCGTCCGCCCGCTGCCATCGACCCAGAGGTTGAAGGTACGCCCCAGCCGCGTGAGCGAGTCGAGAAGAACAACGACGTCCTTCCCGGTCTCCACGAGGCGCTTCGCGTGCTCCATCGCCAGGGTGGAGACGCGGACATGGTTGTCCTCACCCCGGTCGTTGGACGAGGCAAACACCTGAGCCTCGGTGGTCCGACGAAAGTCGGTCACCTCCTCGGGCCGCTCGTCCACGAGAAGCGCGACGAGCTCGACCTCAGGATGATTCTCCGTGATGCCCGCGGCAATGTCCTTCAGCAGAATGGTCTTGCCTGCTCGTGGAGGCGATACAATCAGGGCGCGCTGACCCTTCCCCAGCGGAGCGACGAGGTCGAGCACGCGCATCGACTCGTCGTCGGGCCCGGTGATGAGGTCCAGCTTCTCCTCCGGATACACACTTGCGCCCTGGTCGAAGTCCTTGAGCTGTGCCCACTCCTCGGGCGGAAGGCCCATAACGGAATCGATCCACCCAACCTGCATGCCGCCCTTTCGGCCCGGCTTCAGGTCCCCTTCGATGACGACGCCGTCTCGGAGGTTGAACTTTCCGATCAGCGGCGGCGGCATGAAGGGGTCATCTTCGTCTTTCGGCAGGGCCGGCCGCAGCTCGCGCATGAAGCCGTACTTCTTCTCACCGATGAGCTCGAGGAGTCTGCGAAATGATTTGTTGTCGTTTTCTGACATAGTTTCTTCCTACGATGAATGATGAAGCCGACAGGCATCGCTCCAGCGGAGCATGCCCGCCGATACGCAATGCGGAGGGAGCTGAAGCCGTCCCCTCCGAACGCCAGATGCCCCTGCGTGACGTGTTCTGAACGGGTCTCGTGCGGCCACGGACGGGGGAACAGCGCCCCCGGTGGACGTGGACGGCCCGAATCGCCGGAACCCACCGAGAGACCCAGTTCGCTGAACAGACGAGAATCCCCAGACGAAAGGGGGCTCGACATCGCTGCTGGTTGCAGAGTTCATCGTCAGCAGGCAGGACCAACATCGAAACGGATGTCCCCTGTCGGATTCGGCTTCCGCCTTCTGGACCATGCATGCCGGGAGGCAGATCCACTCCTCGCAAGCAAACAGACATGCTCTTTTGCCCTCCAACATGCCTGACAGGACTGCCATCTCAGGACTGCCATCTATTGCCCGCCCACGGGGACATGACTGACTGGACCCGTAGATCGACGCAAGGGGGCACTCCATCCTCACGCTGGTGAGGACAATGTCCCGGACTGTACGGTGCCTCAACGGCCTGAACGACGGACCGGGACTGGCGTGAAGCCAGAAGACAGGGTGGCATTCAGAAGCCGGAACGCCCCCCAAAACAGATGGTTTCCCGAACAGCCGGTTGTCCGTTCTCTTCACCCGACGTTCGGTCTTTCTGTGATGGATTACAATTTGAGCGTCGAGGTTCAGGGCCCTGTTGGTGCCCCTGCCCTTCTTCTTCTCCACGGCTGGGGGCGAAGCAGACAGGACATGCAGTCCCTGGCCCGCGGGCTGTCCGACGCCTACCGGACCCACGCCGTAGACCTGCCGGGCCATGGGGCGTCGCCCCCGCCCCCCGAGCCCTGGGGCGTCGTCGAGCACGCGGAGGTTCTACACCAATACATTCGCGACACCGTCCAGTCGAACGTCACGATTGTTGGGCACTCGAACGGAGGCCGGATCGCGCTCTACATGGCCAGCCGGCCCGACACGTTCTCCGCGGTTCGTCGGCTCGCGCTCATCAGCCCGTCCGGCGTTGCCCCCAAGCGCTCCTGGAAGTATCGCCTCCGATCGACCCTCGCGACCGCCCTCAAGGCCCCGCTCCGCCTCGTTCCCGCCCCCGTCCGCCCCGGCGCCGAGGACTGGCTCCGGCATTCGCTCGTCTGGCGCCTGCTCGGCTCCAGCGACTACAACGCCGAGCAGGGCGTGATGCGGGAAACGTTCGTCAAAACGGTGAACCGGCACCTCAACGGGGAGCTTCGAGCGATTGAGGTTCCAACTCTTCTCTTCTGGGGGACAGAGGACGAGGCGGTGTCTCGCCGTCAGATGGAGGTCATGGAGGCGGCGATCGACGACTGCGGCCTCGTGGAACTCGACGGCGCGGGCCACTTCGGACACCTCGATCGGCCCGAGCCCGTCCATGCCGGGCTCCGACATTTCCTGGAAAACTCGTAGCCCCACTCCCGTGAGGCAATTACATCTTGGCGACGACCCGCCCGTAGCGTTCTGCATAGGCAGAATGTTGGTGCCCCCATGCTCCCACTCGCCCATTCGCCCGTGCGCTCCCGGCATCCGGCCTACGATTAGGGGCAGCTGAGCTTCCATCGCTTGACCTGGCTTTTAACATACGATTGCCCTGGCCGGACCCCCGCCGCCCTTGCACGAACGCGCCGTGCGTCTCATCTTTTGTGGTCCTGCCTCTGGCAGCCCGCCGACGACAGGCCCGGGCTGCTCGTTCACGACGTGCCTTATGGCGTATGACGACTGCGCTCTTCCTTCTCGGCGTTATCGCGACGCTCTTCGCCGGCTGGCGTGCCGGACGACGGGTCCGGTTCTTTCTGCACATCTTCCAACTCGAAACCTACAAATTTGACCGGTACGGGCGCTGGCTGGCCGACCACGTGCGGTCCACGGTCGTTCGCCCGTCGCACGGCGTAGGGACCGCGGTGCTGTTCGTCGGCGCCCTCGCCACCTCGATCGCCGATCCGGCCGGGGTCGCGCTCGCGGCACTGCCCCTCTGGACGATCACGTTCATCTCGTCGCGGCGCTACCGGAGCGACGAGGAGAAAAAGCCGCTCGCGTACACGGCCCGCATGGTGCGCCTGAGCGTCCCTGTGGCCCTTCTGACCCTCGCACCGGTTGCCGCCGCGGGACTGTACGGCTGGACGCTGGGCACTCCCGTGGGCGTGCTGTGGTACCTCGGGGGCGTTCTGGTGGCCGACCTCGGGGCGCCGCTCTGGGTGGCCCTCGGTGCCGGTCTCATGCAACCCGTCGAAACGGCCATCCAGGAGGGCTTCAAGCGACAGGCGCGTCGCCGACTCCAGAACCGACCGGGCCTGGATGTCGTCGGCATCACCGGCTCGTACGGCAAGACGAGCACCAAATTTATCCTCGCCGAGTTCCTCCGGCAGAAGTACAACGTCTACGCCACGCCGAGCTCCTACAATACGCCGATGGGGCTCTGCCTCGCCGTCAACGAGCACCTGAAGCCCGAGCATCAGGTGCTGGTGCTGGAGTATGGCATTCGGTACCCGGGCGACATGGATGAGCTCTGCGACATTGCTGAGCCGGACACGGCCGTCGTGACGACCATCGGCGTGGCCCACCTCGAAACGATGGGCACGCAGGATCGCATTGCGGCGGAGAAAG
>JBDGQM010000138.1:0-22398 GCA_042219065.1 Salinibacter sp.
TCTCGGCCGTCGCCCGGTCGCCGGAATTCATCCGGTCGGGATCAGGGATCGGCTCCGAGATGCCGAGGGCCTGCCCGGGGGTGATGCCCCAGGTGACCATCGGCTCGATGGCCGAGCCGTCGAACGTCACCGTGTCGTCGTACGTCGCGTCCGGGTCGGACTGAATGTCCTGCCAGCAGTCGATCGCCCGCTCCCAGGCCGCGCCGCTCGGGGCGTGGGGGCGGCCCTTCATGTACTCGAACGTCGTGAGGTCGGGATTCACGTAGCCGGCCCGGGCCCCGCCCTCCACGCTCATGTTGCAGATCGACATGCGGCCCTCCATGCTGAGACGCTCGATGGCCGGCCCGCCGTACTCGTACACGTACCCGATGCCGCCCTCCACGCCGAGCTCGCCGATGATCTTGAGAATGATGTCCTTCGCGTAGACGCCCTCGTCCAGCGAGCCGTTGACCTGGATCCGCCGCACGTCCTGCTTCTCCATGGCGATGCACTGGGTGGCCAGCACGTCGCGGATCTGGCTCGTCCCGATCCCGAACCCGAGGTTGCCGAAGGCCCCGTGCGTGCTCGTGTGCGAGTCGCCGCAGACGATGGTCATGCCGGGCTGGGTAAGCCCCTGCTCGGGCCCCACGACGTGCACGATGCCCTGCGCGCCGGACTCGGGATCGAAGAACGTGATGTCGTATTCCGCGGTGTTCGTCTCCAGCACCCGCAGCATCGTCTCGGCCTGATCGTCGTTGAAGGGACGCTCCAGGTCGGCCGTGGGGATGATGTGGTCGGTGGTGGCGTACGTGCGGTCGGGGAAGGCCACCGACAGGTCGCGCTCCTCGAGCATGCCGAACGCCTGCGGGCTCGTCACCTCGTGGATCAGGTGCAGGCCCACGAACAGCTGCGTCTCGCCGGTGGGCAGCTCGCGGACGGTGTGTTGGTTCCAGACCTTGTCGTAAAGGGTGCCGGTTGACATTGACGAAGTCGGCGTATTTCGAGGAAGGAAGCTTTGAGGAACGGCGAGCTCAGGGCCGGTGATGCGTATTTCGTATTGCGTATTTCGTAAGGGCGGGCACGAACGGAGAGTCCAATACGCAATACGCACTACGCAATACTTACTCCCCGTATGCGTGCATGATGCCGTTCTGGACGAACTCGACGGACTTCGCGTGCTCGCGGGCGGCGGCGAGGCGGTTCAGGGCGTCGATGTAGGCGTCCGCCGAGGCCCGGAGGACGTCGGTGTTGCGGGCGCGGCCGACGAACTCGTTTTCGCCGTAGCGCACGTGGACCTCCACCTCGCCCTGCGCATCGGCCCCCTCGCTGATGGAGCGGATCGAGTAGTCGACCAGCGTGTGCGGCTGATCCACGGCGTGGTCGAGGGCGCGGTAGAGCGCGTCGACCGGGCCGCCGCCGGTGGCCTGCTCCTCGCCCACCGACCCGTCGTCGCGCTGAAGGCGGACGGCGACCCGCGGCTCCTCCTCCGTGTCGAGACGGACGGACAGATGATCGAGGCGGTAGGCGGGCGTGCCGCCGTTGGTCGCAGCGCCGTTGTCGGAGAGCCCCTTCGCGGACGCGACGGCCTCGTGGCCGAAGTCGTCCATCATCTGCTCCAGGTCCTCCTCGAACACTTCCTTCTTCTGGTCGGCGAGGTCCAGGAAGCGCTGGTAGATCTCGTCGCGGTGGGCGTCGGGCACCTCGTAGCCCATCGCCTCCAGCCGGTTGAAGAGGCCGTGGCGGCCAGAGTGGCGGCCCAGCCGAATCTGCTCGCTGTCTTGTCCCACGTCCGCGGCGGACATAATTTCGTAGGTCGTCCGCTCCTTGAGAACGCCGTGCTGGTGAATGCCGGCCTCGTGGCTGAACGCGTTGCTGCCCACGATGGCCTTGTTCGGCTGCACGGGGAAGCCCGTCGCCGCCGACACCATCTGGCTGGTCGGCGTCAGGTGCTCGGTGTTGACGGCCGTGTCCACGTCGAACTCGTCCGCCCGCACGGACAGCGCCATCACGATCTCCTCCAGGGCGGCGTTGCCGGCACGCTCGCCGATGCCGTTGATCGTGCACTCGACCTGCCGCGCCCCGGCCCGAACGCCCGCGAGGGTGTTGGCCGTGGCGAGCCCGAGGTCGTCGTGGCAGTGGGTGGAAAGGGTGACCGCGTCGGGATCGGGAAGACAGTCGACCACCGTCTCCAGAAGGTCCGTGTACTCCGACGGGGCACAGTAGCCGGTCGTGTCGGGGATGTTGATCGTCGTCGCCCCGGCCTCGGCCGCCGCCTGGACCACCTCGCAGAGAAATTCCGGGTCGGTGCGCCCGGCGTCCTCGGCGCTGAACTCGACGTTGTCGGTGTAGGTGAGGGCCTGCTCGATGGCGCGGACGGCCCGCTGGATGATGGCCTCGCGCTTCTCGGCCATCGTGTCCCCGAGCTTGTCGAATTTGGCCTCGATGTGGACGTCGCTCGTGGCGATGAAGGTGTGGAGGCGCGTGTCCGTGCCGTCGGTCAGGGCGTCGCCCGCGGCCTCAACGTCGGCCTCTGTCGTGCGGGCCAGGGCGCAGGTGACGGGACCGTCGACCTCGGTCGCGATGCGCGTAACGGCCTCGGTCTGGGCCGGGGACGAGATCGGGAAGCCCGCCTCGATGACGTCCACGTTCAGGTCCGCTAGCTTTTGGGCAATGCGGACCTTCTCGGGGACGGTCATGGAGGCGCCGGGGGCCTGCTCGCCGTCGCGCAGGGTGGTGTCGAAAATCGTGATGGAGTTGCTCATCGGTTGGGTCGTACGCTGAACGTGAGTCGTTGGGGTGTAGAGGGAAAATCGGGGGCGCGCCCGGACGCCGCGTCGGTCGTCGCGTCCGGACGCTCGATAAGGCGCAGGGTCATCCGGCCCGGGAAGCGGTGCGCTTCCAGCTCGAGGAATAGGCCGTCAGGGGGAGGAGGAAACCTCATGGCAACAGGGCTTGATCTGGTGTTCGGAACTGTAGCCGATTTCTTCAAGGCCATTCGGAGTCTGATTCAGAAGATGGAAGTCGTTTCGAACCTTTGAGCACCTGTCATGAGAGGGAAGCCGAAGCATTCTGGCGGACGTGTTCGGTGACGCGGTTGGCGACTTCGCGGCCGAACGTGGAGGTCGAAACGGCCTCGTCGTTTGGGGCAAGGTCGCCGGTGCGGAATCCGGCCTCCAGGGCGGCGTCGACGCCGTGTCGGACCGCGTCGGCCGCGTCGGGCTCGCCCAGCTCGTCGAGCAGGAGGGCGGCGCTGAGGATCGTGCCGATGGGGTTGGCGAGGTCCCGACCGGCAATGTCCGGCGCGCTGCCGTGGACCGGCTCGAAGAGGCCCACCTCGCCCCCGACGCTGGCGGAGGGCAGAAGGCCGAGGGAGCCGGGGAGGGCCGCCGCGAGGTCCGAGAGAATATCGCCGAAGAGATTGCCCGTGAGCACCACGTCGAACTGCTGCGGGTCGCGGACGACCTGCATCGCGGCGTTGTCGACGTAGAGGTGGCGGAGCTCCACGTCGGGATAGTGTTCCTCCCGTACGCGGGTCACGACCTCCCGCCACAGCGCCGACACCTCCAGCACGTTGGCCTTGTCGACGGACGTGACGTGCCCGTCGCGCCGCCGCGCTCGCTGGAAGGCGACGTGGGCGATGCGTTCGATTTCGGCCTCCGAGTACACCATCGTGCTGCGGGCGCCGTCGTCGGTCCGGCCCTCGGGCACGCCGAAGTAGATGCCGCCGGTGAGCTCGCGGACGAACAGGATGTCGGTGCCGCCGACGCGGTCGGGGCGGAGGGGGGAGGCCGACGCCAGCGCTTCCGGCACGAGGACGGGACGCAGGTTGGCGTAGACGCCGAGCGCCTTGCGCAGGGCGAGGAGGCCGCTTTCCGGACGCCGATCCCCCGTATTTTCATCCCACTTCGGCCCGCCCACCGCCCCGAGCAACACCGCGTCGCTCGCCAGGCACGCCTCTCGGGTCGGGTCGGGGAAGGGCGTGCCGGCCTCGTCGAGCGCCGCGCCGCCCATGAGGTGCTCCTCGGCCACCACGGCAAACCCGTGGGCCGACGCCACCGCCTCCAGCACACGGAGCGCCTCCCGCGTGACTTCTGGTCCGATGCCATCCCCTGGAAGCCAAGCGATTTTATAGGTGTTCGACTTCGACATGTGAGTGTGTTCTAGGTGTGTAGGGATGGACGTGTGGACGTATGGAGGTAAAGGCGTGGATCTTAGATCTTCCACACCTCCACTCCTCCAAACTTCCACACCCAATCAAGCGGATTCCGTCATCGATGCTGGCTCAGAGTCCTCTGCCGCTTCGCCGTTCTCCGGAGCCTCGCCGCCCTCCAGCCACGGCATCATGCCCCGGAGCTTCTGGCCGACCTGCTCGATCGGGTGCTCTTCGAGGGCCTCCCGCTCCTCCGTGAGGCGCGGCGCCCCCTGCTCGTACTCCTCGATCCACTCCTCGGCGAACTCGCCGGACTGAATTTCGTCGAGAATGTCCTGCATCTCCTCCCGCACCGCGTCGTCGATCACGCGGGGGCCGCGGGTGTGATTGCCGTACTCGGCCGTGTCGCTCACCGAGTGGTTCATGTACTCGAGGCCGCCCTCGTAGTAGAGGTCGACGATCAGCTTCAGCTCGTGGAGGCACTCGAAGTACGCGAGCTCGGGCGGGTAGCCGGCGTCGACGAGCGTCTCGAAGCTGGCCTGAATGAGGGCCTGCGAGCCGCCGCAGAGCACCGCCTGCTCGCCGAAGAGATCGGTTTCGGTCTCGTCTTTGAAGGTGGTTTCGATGACGCCGGCATGGGTGCCGCCGAGGGCGTCAGCGTAGCTGAGGGCGAGGGCCATCGCGCTGCCGGATGGATCCTGTGCGACGGCCGCGAGGCAGGGCACGCCGCTGCCGTCGGTGTAGGTGCGGCGGACGAGGTGGCCGGGCGACTTGGGCGCCACCATGAACACGGCGACCTCTGCGGGCGGCTCGATGCGGTCGTAGTGGATGTTGAAGCCGTGCCCGAAGCCGAGCGCCGTGCCGGGCGTCATGTGCTCCGCGATCTTCGCTTCGTACACGTCCTTCTGGTGCTGGTCGGGGATGAGGAGCATCACCACGTCGCCCCAGGCAGCGGCCTCGTCAATGTTCATCACCGTAAGGCCCTGGTCCTCGGCCTTCGACCGAGAGGACGAGCCGGGGCGCAGGCCCACGGCCACGTCGACCCCGCTGTCGTGCAGATTCAAGGCGTGGGCGTGGCCCTGGCTGCCGTAGCCGATGACGGCCACCTGTTTGTCGCGGATGAGGGAGGGATCGGCGTCGTAGTGAACGTCCATGAGAAGAACGGATTGGCGGGGGAGAGAATGTCGTCGAACCGGTGTGCTCGTCGCGACGGGAGACTTCGTATTCCGTATTGCGTGATGCGTGACGCGTGAGGACCCCCTGCTCATTCGTCGGAAGCGGAGCCGTTTTCGGGGTGTTCAGCGTCGGCGGAGGCGAGGGGGTTGGGGGCCTCGTATTCCAACTCACGGTGCATGGCGACCTGTCCGCTGCGGGCGACCTCCTCGATGCCGTGCTCCTCCATCATGCCGACGAAGGCGGTAATCTTTTTCGTCGGCCCGGTGACCTCCAACACCATCGTCTCCGGCGTCACGTTCACCACGCGGCCGCGGAAGATGTCTTTGATGTCAAGCACCTCCGAGCGCGTCTCGTCGGTGTACCGCACCTTCAGCAGGCACAGCTCGCGCTCGACGTGCTCCGCGTCGGTCAGGTCCGTCACGTCGTAGGTGTTCACGAGGTTGTCGAGCTGGCGCGTGATCTGGGCCACGATGCGGTCGTTGCCCACCGTGACGAGCGTGAGGCGGGCCACGGACGGGTCGTCGGTCTCGCCCACCGCCACGCTCTCGAGGTTGAAGCCGCGGGCCGAGAACAGATTCGTGACGCGGTTGAGCGCGCCGATCGTGTTTTCGAGCGTGACGGCGATGATGTGCCGGTGCTCCTGCTCGGTCTCGTCCTCTTCCTCGGGCAGGATTGGCTCCCCGAACTTGCGCTTGCGGCGGATTTGTTGTCGAGTCAGGGTCTTTTCGTCGGACATGTGGCTGCTGAATTTTGGAGTGAAAGCAGAGAAGAAGCGGAGTATTACGTAGTGCGTATTGCGTAATGAGGGCCGATACGAAATACGCAATACGAAATACGCATTAGCTCTCTGCCATCTTCTCCTTATTGAACATCTCGGTGAGCATGTCGTCGCTGGCGGCGCCGGCGGGGACCATGGGGAAGACCATCTCCTCCTTCGGCACCTGAAATTCCATGACCACGGGCCGGTCGTCCACCGTCCAGGCCTCGTCGATCACGTCGCCCACCTCGTCGGGCGAACTGGCGCGCAGGCCGACGCAGTGGTGCGCCTCCGCGAGCTTCACGAAGTCGGGGTTCGTCGGCCGCAGGTCCGTGTGGCTGAAGCGGTCGTCGTGGAAGAGGGACTGCCACTGCCGCACCATGCCGAGGTAGTTGTTATTGATCACGGCGATCTTGAGCGGCAGGCCGTGGCGGGCCGCCACGCTCAGCTCCTGCGCGTTCATCACGAAGCCGCCGTCGCCGCTCACGCAGACGACGTCGAGGTCGCGCCCCTCCCGCATCCCGAACGCCGCGCCCATCGCCGCGGGCAGGCCGAAGCCCATGGTGCCGAGGCCGCCGGAGCTGATGTGCGAGCGGGTCTGGCCAAACTTGTAGTACTGGCAGACCCACATCTGATGCTGACCCACGTCCGTCACCATCACCGCGTCGCCCTGCGTCTTTTCGTAGAGCTGCTCCACCACGGATTCGGGAGCAATGTCATTGTCCTCTTCAGAGGCCTCGTACTCGTAGGGCGGGCACTCCTCGCGCCATTCGTCGATCTGAGCGAGCCAGTCGGTCGTGTCCTTCGGCTCCACCTTGGGCAGGAGCTGCTGCAGCACCTCCTGCGCGTCGCCGATGAGCGCGCAGTCGGCGTACACGTTCTTCGAGATGCACGACGGATCGATGTCGATGTGGATGATCTTCGCGTTGGGCGCCCACGCCTCTACGTCCCCCGTGACGCGGTCGTCGAACCGCGCGCCGCACGCGATGATGAGGTCGGCGTTCTGCACCGCCATGTTGGTGTGGTAGAAGCCGTGCATGCCGAGCCAGCCGAGCGCCAGGTCGTCGGTTTCGGGGAAGGCGCCCAGGCCGTGCAGGGTGGTCGTCACCGGAATGTTGGCCGTGCGGGCGAGCTTCGTGAGGGCCTCCGGGGCGTCGGCATTGATCGTCCCGCCGCCGGAGTAGAGGAGCGGCTTCTCGGCCTCCGCCATCATCTGTGCGGCGCGATCCACCTGCGACGGGGCCGCGGCACCGGGCACGCTGTACCCGTCCAGGCCCGGCTCCTCCGGGTACACGAACGGCGCCTCGCTCATCTGCACGTCCTTCGGAAGGTCGACGACGACCGGACCGGGACGGCCCGTGCGGGCGATGTGGTAGGCCTGCTTAATCGTCGAGGCCAGGTTGTTCACGTCCCGCACCAGAAAGTTGTGCTTCGTGATGCTGCGGGTGACGCCCGTCGTGTCGGTCTCCTGAAAGCTGTCGTTGCCGATCAGGTGGGTGGGCACCTGGCCGGTGAAGACGACGATGGGCACCGAGTCCAGAAACGCGTCGGCGATGCCGGTCACCGTGTTCGTGGCGCCGGGGCCGCTGGTGACGAGGACCGTGCCGACGCGGCCCGTGGCCTTGGCGTAGCCCTCAGCCGCGTGGGTGCCGCCCTGCTCGTGCCGCACGAGCACGTGGTCGTACGACGGCTGAATGCGCTCCATCGCGTCGTAAATCTTGATGACCGCGCCGCCGGGATGGCCGAAGACGCGGTCCACGCCCTCGGCTTCGAGGGAACGCACGAAAATCTCAGACCCCTTGAGGGTGGGGGCGTCATGAGCGCCGTTCGCAGTGGGCGTTGCTGGGTCGGAAGACGTCAGGGTGTCAGTGGGCATCGGTGCAATCAGCCGGGTGTGTGGAAAGAACGTCGTGGGGAAAGAAAGGGGCTGCTGTGGATCCCAATCGGCCCGAGCGATGCACAGTCCCGACGCATCGGTCTGGTACAGACATCCCGCGAGGGAAGGCGGTACGAGACCATACGATGACGATCGACGAGCATGGAGGCATCGGCGGGCAAGGGGCCAATCCCCTCGGCGCTACACGATACCCAGTGTCATCGTTGTGAAGGGATTGGCCGTCGGTTTTTAGTCCGGGAGAATCGCAATAAGGAGGAGGAAAAGCGCCGAAATCCAAAGCACGTTCGACGCTCGTGCTGCTACGGCAATCCCTTCGGCGGTGATCGAACGACCCGCTGAAATCCAGTATTCCCGAGGCGGGAACCGGTAGGCACTGGACGCCGGAATGGCGGGGGAGGAAGAAGGCGCCTGCATTACAGAGGCAGATCGTTCGTTGAAGGTTCACCTCAATTAGTTAGACGGAACGGTCCCTGTCAAGTGTGAGAGCAAGAACCAGAAATATTCAACAGAAGGGGAGATACTCTGAGACGAAGCGCTTCCAGAGTGAAAGAAATAAGGAAGAAGACAGGAAAAGAGCGAACATTTATAGGAAAAAGTTCCCGAGGGACAAGATGTTTGCCCGAGTAGAATATAAACAAAATTTAAATTCACGGCATCGTAATGATTCGAGGGGTGATCGGAGGGGCGATCGAGCAGTCAGGTTCCGTGAACACCTGTTCAGGAGTCGGACGGGCAGGAGCCAGGGGCCGGCTCTCGCTCCGGATTCGCGCTCAGGGCGACTCGACTTGTGCCTTCAGATTACGCAGAAGTGCGCGGACCTCGCGTTCGTTATAGCGACGGATGAGAGGACGGACCAGTGGCTGGACGAAGCCCGGTCCGGGAATCTGGTATGTCGCGGCGTATGTGACGCGGGCGCCGGCATCGGTGGGCTCGAAGTACCATCGAATGGTGCCCGCCAGGTCGCCCTGCATCGACCACACAATGCGCTGGTCGGGCACATAGTCGGTGGCTCGCACTTCTCCCGAAAATGACAGTCCGAGGATGCGGTAGGTGTATTGCGCCCGTGATCCTCCGTTCGGCAGTCGTTCGATGAGCGTCGACTGGACGAGACTCGGGGTGATCTCGGCCTGGTGCGCGGGGGCGTCCATGAACGCGAACGCCGTTTCGACGGACGCGGGAATGTCAATGTGCTCGCGGACGGTTAGCATGGAATCATGAGTTGTGAGTCATGAGTTGATGAGTCAGGAGTTGGGGGGAAGCATCGCGAGAGATTGCGGCAAAGCGTCCTCGTGACTCGTGACTCATGACTCTCAGCCCCACGGTTTCCGCTGGCATTCGCGCCCTCCGGCGGTTGGCAGAGCCAGGAGACTGGACTACCGCCGGAATCGAATGTCCTGCACGCGGCGCCCGATGGAGACGACAAAGCCGACCGTCAGGACGATGATTCCGGTCCAGAGCAGGCTGATGAGTGGCTTCGTGTAGGCCTGCACGACGACCCAGTTTTCCGGCATCACGTCGACCCCCTCTACGGCGAACGTGGCCTTGCCGCTGTTCGCGTCCATCTCGGTAAAGGACATGCGGAGGCCCCAGTCCGCAATCCGGTTCTCGATGTATTGCTGCGAATTGTCCTTCATCACGACGTAGATCGGCATGAGAGACCGGGTCTCACGGGTCTCCACGTTCGTAACGCGGAGCCGGGCACCCACGGCCATCTGAGCATCGTCGGGAACGCGCTTGTCGCTGGCCGTCGATTCCATCGCGCCGCCGGGGCCCTTCAGCACCTCGAATCCGTGGAAGGCCACCGCAAACTCTCGGTCCCCGAGGGTCGTCGAGTCCCCTTCGGCCAGCTGAAACTCGCCGCCCGGCGGGCCTTCGTCCTGCTCAACCCCCGTGGCTTCCTTCGGGGTCACGGCCACGAAGAGGTCCTTCTCGATGAACGCCTTCACGTCGGGGTGCTTGAACCACTGATCGTTGCTGCCCTGGTACGCTACTGGTTTGAAGGTGTGGGTGCGGCCCCGCGGGTCCCGAATGTTGAGGTGATACTGGCCCCGTCCGCGGTCGGTGGTCGTCTTGCCGGTGTAGGTGACCCGGTACCCATTCACGACGCGCGTCTGTCCCTTCGCCACCACGAAGTTCTCCCGCGGCATCTTGTCCTCGTCGGCCGTGGTCGGTGCGCCGATGCGGGGCAGGGCCCGGTCAAAGCCGCTCGATGCGATGACGCCCAGAATGATGAGGGCGAAGCCCACGTGGGCCAGGGCCCCGCCGGCCATGCGCGGATTGCCCCGCAGGGTGCGCCACAGCACCGACCCGTTGCCGAACAGCGAGAAGAAGCCTACGAAGAGAAGCAGAAGCATCTGGAGGGCCTGGCCGTAGGCCGTCCAAAAGTCGGCCAGCCCCCCCACCAGGCTGGCGGACGCGGTCTGGGAGGGGCCACCGGTGCCCGCCGGAATGACGAGGGCCTGCTCCGCAAACGGCGTGAAGATCAGGATGGCGATGGTGCTGGCAGTCGCCAGAGCGATGGGCCTAAAGAGAACCTGGTTGATCGTCGCCACGTCCATCTTCTTCCACCAGAAGAGCTGGCCGAGCCCGGCGAGGAACACGAAGCCGAGGGCCAGGGGAAGCGTCCATCGGTTGTAGAACGACTGCGGGACGGCCGAGGGATTGTCGCGGAAGATCTGGCCGAAGATGGGCGCACTGGTGCCGAGGATAATGACGGCGGCCGTGGCCGTGAGCAGCAGGGCGCCGCAGAGAATCATGAACTCCCGCGAGAGAGTGCGGGGTTCCGTGTCGGGCGTAGGCAGGTCGCCGTACCGGGCGACAAACAGGCCGACGCCCAGCGTGCCCAGCACCACGATCCAGAGCAGAAGTTGGTTGTAGAGACCGAGGCTCACGAACGAGTGCACCGACACGTCGCCCAGAATGCCGCTGCGCGTAAGGAACGTCGAGTAGATGACGAACATGTAGGCGGCGATGGACAGCAGAAGCGACGCCTTCTGGCTCGACCCGCTCTTCTTCTGCACCAGCATCGTATGGAAGGCAGCCACGCCCAGCAGCCAGGGCACGAGCGACGAGTTTTCGACCGGGTCCCAGGCCCAGTAGCCGCCGAACGAGAGCGTAACGTACGCCCAGTAGCCGCCCATTGCGATGGCTACGCCCAGGGCCGCGACGGCAAACAGCGTCCAGGGAAGGGCGGGCCGCACCCACTGTGTGTACCGCTCTTTCCAGAGGGCGGCCACGGCGAAGGCAAACGGCACCACCATCGCCGAGAAGCCCAGGAAGAGCACGGGCGGATGGATGGTCATCCAGGGATTCTGCAACAGGTCGTTGAGGCCCTGACCGTCGGCCGGCACGAAGCCGGGGTTCTGCTGAAAGACAGGCGCGTCGGTGAATTTCTCCGACAGGGTCATGAAGGGCGAGGAGCCGATCTCGACCGGCCCGAGCTGCAGGCCCACGATCATCGAGAGAAGAAAGAGCTGGCAGAGGCCCACCACGGCCATCACCGGCGTCTCGTATTCCCGCTGGACGTAGGCGATGAGGAGGCCGCCCACGACACACATCATGAGGGCCCAGAAGAGGAACGAGCCTTCCTGCCCCGCCCAGAACGTGGAAAACAGGTAGTGCAGCGGAAGGTCGTTGGAAGACTGCTGGTAGACGTAGGCGTACTGGTACTGGTGGGTGAAGAGGAGGTACCAGAGCACGCCGGACGTGGCGCCGACGGCGGCGCTCATGGCACCCCAGGCCCAGCGGCCCGTACGTTTCCAGGCGGCCATGACGGGAGAGGTCTCGTCGCTGCGGGCCGCCCAGAAGAATGCAATCGCGGACACCCCACACGCCACGAAGGCAGTGAGGAGTAGAAATTCGCCAATCGTGCCAAGCATACAGGTCTACCGAAAATCCGGGATTAACTGCGGAATTCTTGAAATTGCAGGACGGGGGGCAGTTCCTTCGTCGGCCCCCGAAAAGGAGGGGTGCTGCGTTTGTACGCAAACGTTTCAGATAAGTAGGGAGACGAACAGATCCGCCCCAATCCCCGCACTCCTCCCGTCGCGGACGCAACGGCATCGTCGTCGTCCGCGGTGCGGGGAGGCGCGCTCCGGAACCTTGCACCAGCGCTCTCTGTCCGAGTGGCAGTCTCGCCTCAGACGCGACCGCTTGCCTCAGGTTCATGCGGACTCGCATCGTCCCGGTGTGGGAGAGCACAGACCTCTGTCGGTGGGCAGGGCTCGCGTTCGGCGTCCTCCTCGTCGGCTGCGCCACCACTCAGCACGCGGGGGAATGCGGACTCTCCGAGGAACAAGGGACGGCCAGCTACTACGCAGACAAGTTCGTAGGGCGGACGACGGCCAATGGGGAAATTTACGACCATGAGGCCCTCACGGCCGCGCATCCAAGCCTTCCCTTCGGCACCCGGGTGCGCGTCACGCGCATGGACCATGCCGGTGAGCCCTCTGTGGTGGTGCGCATCAACGATCGAGGGCCGTTCAAGCACGGGCGCATCATCGACCTCTCGAAGGCCGCCGCTCGCCAGTTGGAGATGATTCGGGAAGGGGTCGTGGAGGTGCGGCTGGGCGTCGTCTCGTATTCCGAGGACGGCGAGTGCCCCTCGGAGGGAGAAGCAGATGCGTCGGGCAGGGTCTGGTGACTGGGTGACCTAGCGATCCGGGCGAAAAAAGAAAAGGAGGTCGGTCCGAATCCGTTCGGTCCTGACCTCCTCGATCCAGCCACTACTACGTCCAGCCCGATGTACGGGCCGGTGCGCCGGGCGACTACGGCTTCTCCGTGGCGACGAAGTCGGCGCGCTCGCCGGACGGCGTGCTGACCACGTCCGTCACCTCGACCGAGAAGCTCTTCTCCCGTTCACGACTCCGGTCGTACAGAATGCCTTCGAACGTTGCGTCTTCTTCTCCGTCGGCAAGCAGTTCGATTTCCTCTTCGTCGTCCCCGAAGAAGACTCCTTTGTAGGCCTTTCCGTACACGGTTTTTTCGGAGTAGGCGAACCCCTCTCCGTCCATGTCGTTAAGTGTCGCGTCGTGCAAATCGTACAAGCTCATGATCGTACAGAAACTTGAGTGGGACAGTGTGTGCGATGCAAGACGGTCGGGAGGTGCCGCGGCGTGCGGTCCCGAATCGCCTGCAGGCGAGAGTGAAGCACATGGACCCAATCGGTCCGTGGGGAACCGCACCTATCGATTCCCGCGTCGTCGGGATCGGCGCAGGAGGGCGCAATAGACTGCAGCCTCCATCTGCCAAAAACCACCACTTGTACGGAGCGAGGGGCGGTCGGTTCGCCACCGGATGTTGGCGGCCCCGTCCGAAGAGGGGGCAAGGGGGCACCTGTCGTCATAGCATGCTCGTTGCTTTTGCTTCTGTCTATGCCTGAGCCTGCCTTTGACCCCAACCGCGTCCGCGCGGCCCAAGACGGTGACGAAGAGGCACGAAACGGACTGCTCCGCCGCCTGGAGCCCATCCTGCGAGGCTACTTCATCAAGCGCATTGGCGGAGAACCCGACGTCGACGATTTGGTCCAGAATACACTGGTGCGCATCCACGAGAGCCTCGATGACCTCAAAAAGCCGGGCAGTCTCAAGTCGTTTGCCATGAAGGCCGCCCTCTTCGAACTGCAGGACTACTACCGGGGGCGCTACGACATGAAAGAGACCCTTCAGGACCCCGACCTGCCTCTCGGCCGCACCACAGACCCTGAGGATCGGAGTGCGCACGTGGACGTTGAAAAGGCCCTGGAGGCTCTTACCCCGAAGGCGCGGCGCATTATGGAGCTTCGAGAGTATGGCTACCTGTACCGCGAGATTGCGCAGATGCTCGACACCACGGAGGCGGCGGTGAAGATGCAGGTGAAACGGGCCTTTGAGACCATGAAGGACGCGCTGAGTGCACTGCTGATCCTCCTCTGGTTCGTGGGGCTGTAAGAGGAATCCCCGGAATGTTACTTTCCGCGAGAGAAAAGCGGCTTAATTCATATCGACGCCAAAGCCGTAGACTCCGCGACGGGATGCGCGACGGGATGGACGGGCTTTGGGGACCGCTTTTTGCTGACAGATCGGATGTACGGGATCATGGACGACACATACGGACCGCTTCTTTTTCCGGAGGATCGCTCCCCCGAGCAGCGGGCGGCACTGACGGAGCGGCTCAGCAATGATCCGGAGCTGGCCGAAGGCTGGGCGCGGTGGCGTCAGGTCCGGTCAACGCTGCGGCAGCGTCTTCAGGAGCGAATCTCCGACCGTCGCCTTCTCGTCCTGTACGCGCTCGATCAAGAGGGGCGGGACGACGCACTCACGACCGAAGAGAAGGCGGCCCTTGACGGGGCGCGGGACGACATCGCCGCGGCCATCGACGCGATTCCGGCCCTCGATCAGGTGGTCGAGCGCATCCAGGACGAACGCGCCGATTTTGAGGCGGTCTGGGACCAGCATCAGAATCCCGGGGCCGTCGATGCGGCCATCGAGGAGCGTCCGCACCAGGCCAAACGAGAGGAGCGCCCCCCGCAGCGCCCATCCGCCTCCCGCAAGGGGACAGATCGCCGCTGGACCTGGCGGCTCACCGTGGCGGCCCTGCTTCTTGGGGCGGCCGTCCTGGCCGTATTCTACGGGCCGGAGGACGCGGCGCGGACGACCGTGACCGCAGAGGCGAACGAGCGGCAGGTCGTCGAATTCGAGGACGGCTCGACCGTTCGGCTCGTGGGGGCGGCCACGCTGTCGTACAATCCGGAAATGACCGGGGCCGATGCGCGACGGGTGACCCTTGCGCGTGGGCATGCCTTCTTCGACGTGCAGTCGCGCGGCAATGCACCCTTCGTGGTGAACACGCCGACCGCTCGGGCGAAGGCCCTCGGCACACAGTTCGGCGTCACCACTGGGAGCGATACGACCGAGGTGGTGCTGGTGGAAGGCACTGTGCGCGTTGAGGCGGGGGACCAGGACGAGGAGGGAGGCGTGGTTCTGGAGCCGGGGCAGCGCAGCCTCGTTCAGGACGGACAGGCCCCCACGTCTCCGGCAAGTACGAACCTGACGACGGCTCTCGACTGGACGGGACTCTTTGTCTTCCGGTCCACCCCAACCCGAGCGCTGGCCCAGCGGCTGCGCGAGCACTACGACGTCTCCATCACGGTGGCCCCGGCCCTGGCCGACGAGCCGATTACGGGCACGTTTGATCGGGAACGGTCGGTCTCGGAGGTGCTCCGGACCGTCGCCCGGACGCTGGGGGCGGAGGTCGTGACGGAGAATGGAGCCTACCGGCTTGTGCCTGCCTCGTGACGACCGAGGAGCATGGGCCAACATCTTGGGGCTGTGCATTGGCATTGATGGCCGTTGCCGGTGCCCGCCGTGCCTGCGCAGGACGGACCGCCGACGCTCACATCTGAACGGCGGGTTCCTTCGGGTCAACGGACATTTGCGGCCGGAGCCTGTGATGCATATCCGGCGCCGAACGAAGGCCCGTGCCGAGAGTAGAACGATCAGTGGTTTTGCCCTTCGGGTCAGTTCTGAGAGGCCGTGCTGCGTTCTACGTTCGTCTTCGTCGTTGCGGTCATCGGGGTAGGCATTCTCGCGGAGGGAGCCCGGGCACAGGCCTCCATCGAGATCCGCGTGACGGAGGCACCTCTCGAAACGGCCCTCGTGCAGGTGCGGGCCCAGGCCGACCTCGATCTTGTCTACGCGGATCGACTCGTGAACGGCCGCACGGCAACGTGCTCGTACACCGGATCCGACGCGGCGACGGCCCTCGAGTGCGTGCTCGACGGCACGGGCGTGCAGGCCGAGCGTGTGCGCCACGGCCAATACGTGCTCGTGGCCGACTCCACGGATGCCAACTCCCAGAAGCGGCCCCGCGGAGCGCTCAAGGGATATGTCGTGGACGCCCAAACCGGAGAGCGACTGCCGGGGGCCCATGTCTACCTCCGAGACCTGGAGGTCGGGGCGACGACAAATCGGGACGGGTATTTCGTCGTGTCCAATCTTCCCCCCGAGACCTACGCGGTTCGCATTTCCTATCTTGGCTACCGCAGCATAGACACGACGCTCACAGCCGGCGACGGCGCGGCCCGGATTCCGCTGACCCAGACCTCCATCGAGTCGGAAGGCATTGTGGTAGAGGCAGGCACCCTGAACACGAACGGGGACGAGCGGCTTCCGGGCATGATGTCCGTGGCGCTGGACCGGCTCGATCGGCTGCCCTCGTTCGGAGAACCGGACCTGTTCCGGGCGCTTCAGTGGACGCCGGGCATTCGCAAATCGGAGGTTACCGGCGGCGGGCTTAGCGTTCGGGGCGCCAATCCCGACCAGAATCTGTACCTGCTCGACGGGGCCCCGGTCTATCACCCGTGGCACGCCTTTAGCCTCATCTCGACCTTCCAGACCCAGACCCTCCGCTCGACGGACGTGTACCGTGGGACCTTTCCCGTCCAGTACGGCGGGCGCCTCGCGGGGGTGCTCGATGCTCAGATGAAAGACGGAAGCCGTGAGGCGCCCAAGGCCGAGGCGGCGATCGGCGTCTTGAGCGGGCGATTTCGGGTCGAAACGCCCCTTGCGTCGTCCACGTCGTTCATGCTGGCGGGCCGGCGCTCGTACGTGGACAAGTTGATTGGACGCCGGCACCCTGTCACCGGAAAAAACGGCCGCCGCGATACCCTCCGCACCGGGTACGTGTTCTTCGACACCAGTGCGAAGCTCACGCATCGATTCGGGGAGAACCACCGGCTCTCCCTCAGCTACTATCACGGCCGGGACGACCTGGACCTCCGCCTTCCGTTCGATCTCTCGCTGGACTTTTCATCGTGGCTCCGGCCGGCGGACCTTCTGTTCGAGGTCGCTCAAAACTGGGACAACCGGATCTTCAGTGCCCAGCACCGCTACCTCGCCGGGGACGAGACCTTTGTGACCACCACGGGGTACTACTCCAAATACCGGGCGCAGGAGGCCTCGTTTGTGCAGCCCACCACCACCGCCTCCCTCTCGTCCGACTACCGCGTTCGGCTGTCGGATGTCGGATTCAAGATACGCGCCAACCACTACCACTCGGTCAGTCACGAGATCATGGCGGGGCTGCAGGTCTCGGCGCTCCGGTTCGAGGGGCTCCTGGACAGCAAGCTGCAGCGGTCGCGGGGCACGGTCACCCGGCAGGAACAGGAGAGCCGACTGAATGACGTAAAGATTGCCGGATACGTGCAGGATACCTGGACCCCGACGCCCGAATGGACCGTGGAGACAGGAGTGCGGGGCAGTTACTTCAGCGGGGGCGATTACGCACACCTGATGCCCCGCATGAATGCGCAGTACGTTGCCCATCCACGGTGGCTTGTGCTGGAGGGAAGCATGAGCGTTCACGCTCAGTACCTGCACCGCCTCCGCGACCGCTACTCGCTGGCGTACGACCTCGTGTCGAGTCGGTGGATTCCGTCGAGCAATCGTGTGCGGCCGGCGACGGGGGGGAAGGTTGGACTCGGTACGCAGACGCAGCTTCGGCCCGGATGGACCCTAGAGCTCGACGCCTACGCCCGAGAGACGCGCAACATCCTTGTGCCGGCCGACTTCTTTCAAGAGAAGGAAGGCATCGAGGGGCCGGGAATTGAGGTGGGGGCACTGCTCGGGCAGTACAGAACCGGCACCGAGCGGGCGTTTGGACTGGAGCTGAGTACCATCTTCGAGGCGCCGCCCTGGCGGGGCCGATTCGTGATGAGTGCCGGACGAACGTTCGTCCGGGCGCCGGCTCGGTCGGGCCGCCGCTGGCGCCCCTCCAGCCTGGACGTGCCGCTCTCCGTGCGTGCGACCCTCGGGTGGGAGGGAGGAGGCTGGAGCGCAACGGTCGCCTCGGAGCTACGAAGCGGATATCCGGTGACGGTGCCGGTGGCCCGCTATCGGCTCGGGGACCCCACGGAGACAGATCCGACGGCGTATCTGTATCGCCCGCAGGTGAACAACGGGCGGCTCCCCCCCTATCTCCGTGTGGATCTCACTGTCAGCTACCAGTTCCAGCTGCTTTCCGCCAGCTGGACGGCCAGCGTGGAGGTTTTCAACGCGACCGACCGGAATAACATTCTAGATCAAACGTATCAGCCTAGCGACACGGGCGTGAACATCGATCGGCAACGGGGACTCCCCCTTCTCCCGCTCCTGGAGTTGGAAATGGAGCTGTAGGTGTTAAGTAAGTCAAGGGAGAAACATTAGCCACGCATCCGAAAACCCCTGGACAGTCATCCCGCACACCGACGGCTGTCGGTGATCTCTTCGCCTCAGGCGGTGCTCATTGTCGAAAAGATCCTGATCCCGACAGCAGTCGGGAGACGTGCTCACGAAGGGTTTTTCGGATGCGAGAAGAATAACGCACTTTCTCGGGTCTACTTAACAGGGGGAGGGAAACAGCAGACGGGTGTACAAGACGCGACTTGAATGGGTGAAGACGACGCACGACACATGTGGCGGAGTGCAGCGGGCACGCTCCTGGCGGTGGGGCTGCTCCTGGTGCTGGCCCGGTGTGACCTGACCGAGCCGGCGGAGCGGCAGTCGCTGGTGGTGGAGGCCTTCTTGGCGACAGGGCGCCCGGCGCCCACAGTCACGCTTCGGCAGACGCGGCCCCTGAACGAACCGGGTGACCGATCGGCGAATGCGGCCACGGGGGCCACCGTGACTCTCACACTGAACGGACAGTCGATCCCGTACGAGGAACGCCCGCAGCGCGACGGGCGGTATGCCCCGGTCGAGGACGTGGAGGTGCCCGCGCGAGTGCCATGGCAGTTCACCGTGCGCTGGCAGGGCGAAACGGCCCGGGCCCGCGGAACGACGCCCCCGCCCATTGAGCTCAAGGAGATGTGCGTGGAGGTGGCGGAGGCACCGGTTCGGGCCGTCGTCGTCGATTCGCTTCGGCGCGACTCCCTGGACATCCCTGCCGAGCAGAGCTACCTCTACCCGATCGACGTATCCCTGGAGTGGCCCGCGGATCGGCTCCGCCCGGGCGAGGACACGACCCACTGGGTGCGCCCCCGGCTCCGCCCCGATACCACGGAGTCCTCGTCCCGGGTCGTCAACTTTTTTTTGCAGCCCGTGGAGGTGCGACGCGAAGATCAGTTCTCGGCGCAGAATGGCCGGCGGACCTGGACCGGGGTGTACGCGGTCCCCGTCGTGGACAGTACCTCTGCGCTCCCGAGTCACGACCTCACCGTGAGCCTCACGCGGGGCGACACGGCGTTTGCGGCGTTTGCCGGGAGCCGCAACGACCCGGAGCGCCGGGAGCCCATCTCGAACGTCGAGGGCGGACTCGGGATCGCCACCGCCGTGGCGCTCGATTCGATGCGCCGGGCCGTCGGCCCCGCAGGGCTCGAGCAGTGCTATGCCCCGTAGCCGCGCACGACGGCCAAGAATCCAGGCCCGGAAGTAGATGTACGACCAGCTACGCCGACGTTCGTCATGTCCTCCCTGCTCGATTTGTCGCAGACGCACGCACCGACGATGCCGGAATCCAGCCCGGACGGAACGATCACCCGCCTCGACCCTCAGGCCAACAACGACGACCGGGTGTCCGTCTTTCTCGATGGGGAATTTGCCTTCGGGGTCCACGAAGATTTGGTGGTGCGGCACGGCCTTCAGGTGGGCGTGAGCCTCACGGCCGAGGAGATCCGTGAAATCGAGGCGGACGAGGAGTACGTGGACGCCAAGCAGACGGCGCTCGATTATCTCGCGTACAAGCCGCGGACCGAGCAGGAAGTGCGCCGGAAGCTCCGGAAGCAGGACGTGTCGCGTCTGGTCATCGACGACGTCATCGCCCGCCTGTACGAGCTGGAGTACCTCGACGACGAGTCGTACGCGCACGACTACGCGCACAACCGGTTCTCCAGCAAAAAGTACGGGCCGGTCCGCATCCGGCGGGAGCTCGAAGAGCGTGGCGTGGATCGCCATCTGGCTGAGACCGCGGTCGATGAGCTCTTCGCAGACAAGGACGCGACGGCGGCGGCCTGGGAGCACGCCGAGAAGCGGTGGCCCCGACTGGCCGGCGAGGACGATCCGCGCCGCCGTCGGCAGAAACTGTACCGCTATCTCCGTCGCCGCGGCTTCACGTCCGACACGATCCGTCCGATTCTCGACGAACTGGAGCGGGACGGGGGCGGAACGGGCCCGTAGGTCGACCCGGGCCGGACGCTCGGGGGACGTTTGCCGATGTGGGAGGAAGGGTAGACCGAATCGTTGCCCGTTCGGCAGACTTCGGGACTGCTCGAATGGGCAGGGATCGAGTTTGGGAGTACGGGCGTTTTTTCTCCCACCCCCCCGATGCCGATGTCCGGTGCCTGCGCGCAGCGGCGTTCTCTCCGAGACCTTATGCGCAGCTTAGCACTTCCTCAATTTTGTCGCTTGTTACATGTCCGACGGTGCTCATTCGTCGTCTTCGTCCGAGGACGCATCGACCGGCGACCGGGAGGCGATTCCGGTGACTGGAGAGGACACGGTTCCGAACAGGACCTCCTCTGACTCTGGCGCGCCCACGCGGCGACGCTCCCCGCGGCCGGCCAGAGACGCGTCGACGGCCTTCACGCTGGATCGGATCATCCGGTTCGTGCTGGGGGCGGCCGGGGTCGCGGCCGTCGGGTGGATGCTCTGGTATTTCGCCGGCATTGTGCTATACCTGGTCGTCGGGGGCGTCCTCGCGTACCTGCTCCGGCCTCTGGTCGACCGCATTCAGGCGTTCGGAATGGGCCGCGTGCCGGCCATTCTGGTGGCGTTCGTGCTGGTCGGGGGCGCCATTAGCGTAGGGGTGACGTCCATCATCCCGTTCATCGTTCAGCAGGTGCAGGATCTGTCCCAGCTTGTGACCGTCGACACCGCGGTGTACGTGGCCAACTATCTGGAGGAGGAGATCCGGCAGGTCGCCCCCCTGGAACCGGGCGCACTGGAAGAAAACGTCCGTCAGATGGGCCGGTCACTCATGCGTGGGGATTTGGTGGAGGGCGAGCGTATCGCCGACACCGTGGGGTCGATGGTGGCCGTGTTTACGAACATCGTGTATGCGGTGGTCATCATTCCGTTCGTGACGTTCTTCCTGCTCAAGGACGAGCTCAAAATCCGGCGCAGCCTCTTGCACCTCGTGCCCAACCAGTATTTTGAGGTCACGTTGTCCATCCTCGCCAAGGTCGAGGTCAACATCGGACGGTACTTCCGCGCTCTGCTGGTGCAGGGCACGGCGATTGCCCTTCTGGCCTCGGTCCTGCTGTGGATTGTGGGCCTGCGGGGGGCTATTGCCATCGGAATTTTTACCGGGCTGGCCAACACCATTCCCTACTTCGGCCCCTTCCTGGGCTTTCTGGCGGGCACGCTCGTGGGCATCGCGCAGACCGGCGATATGTCGATGGTGCCCGGCATCGCCGTTGCGATGGCCCTGACGCAACTGGCCGACAATGTGCTGCTGCAGCCGCTCATTTTCTCGCGGGCCGCGCAGACCCATCCGCTGGTCATTCTGTTCGTCGTTCTCGCCGGGGCGCAGTTGGGCGGACTCATTGGGATGCTGGTGGCCATCCCGGTCACCACGACGATTCGGGTCGTCGTCGAGCAGCTGCTGTGGAGCCTGCGCAACTACCGCATTCTACGGCCGTCCTCGTGATGGCGAGAGCGATTGCGGGGGTGGCAATTGGGGCGGTCACCGCCTATCCTATGGCCCGGAGGCCACACGTTTGTTCAATCAGAGTCTTTGCCCCGATGTCGTCTCTGCATTCCGACCCTGCTGTTCTTGACGATGAAGACCTCGACGCTGCAACGGCGGCGGTTCGCGACCACATGGAGCAGTCGCCCGACGTGGCCCTCATCCTGGGATCGGGCCTGGGGCGGCTGGCGGAGGCCGCGAACAAGACGACGGTGGTGCCGGCCCCGGACATCCCGGGCTATCCGGCATCGACCGTGGACGGGCATCACGGGCAGCTCGTTTTCGGCGTGCTGGAGGGCACCCGGGTCGTCTTTGTGCAGGGGCGGGTGCATCTTTACGAGGGGTACCCGGTGCAGCAGATCGCAATGCCGGTGCGGCTCGTGCACGCGCTGGGGGCCGACCGGATGCTCGTGACCAACTCGGCCGGCGGGATCAACCGCACCTTCAACCCGGGCACGCTCATGTTCATCACGGGGCACCTGAACATGGCCTACGCCACGCCGGGGATGGGCGCGGAGGCGGAGCCGGCGCGCCGCCGGGCGGGCGACGACCGGGTGCCATTCTACGACCCCGCGTGGACGAATCGGGCTGAGCAGGTGGCACTCGACCTGGGGCTCGACGCCCGGCGCGGGACCTACGCCTGGACGCTGGGGCCCAGCTACGAGACGAAGGCGGAGGTGCGGGCGCTGGAGCAGTTGGGGGCCGACGCGGTGGGGATGAGCACGGTGCCGGAGGTGATTCAGGCACACCAGCTCGGCATGACGGTGCTCGGCCTGTCTACGATCACCAATCCGGCGGCGG
>JBDGQM010000139.1:0-4428 GCA_042219065.1 Salinibacter sp.
CTCCGCCCCGCCGACGCCAACGAGACGGCCGCCGCCTGGCGCTTTGCCGTCACCCACGACGGGCCGGTGGGGCTCGTCCTCACGCGGCAGGACCTCCCGATTCTCGACGCGGATCGCGTCCCGGACGACGCCATCGAGCGGGGCGCGTACGTGCTGGAGGACCCCGACCGTCGTCCGGACGTTACGATCATGGCCACGGGCTCGGAGGTGCATCTGGCCCTCGACGCCGCGGCGGCCCTCGGCGACGAAACCGTGGCCGCCCGCGTCGTGTCGATGCCGTCGATGGAGCGGTTCGAAGACCAGCCGGAGGCGTACCGCCACGACGTGCTGCCGCCGGGCGTGCCGACGGTGGCCGTCGAGGCCGGCACGACGCGCGGCTGGCACCACCTCGTCGGCGACGACGGGGCCGTGATCGGCCTCGACCGCTTCGGCCTCTCGGGGCCCGGGGAAGAGGTGTACGAAGAACTCGGCTTCACCGTCGACCGCGTCGTCGATGCCGCCTACGAGGTCCTCGAACCGGCCTCCGACTCCGCAACGCCCGCCTCATAGCGCCGCCTCACATGTGATTTTCCTCCGGCCAGCCGCGGGAGGAAGACGACCGCGATCATTGGACCAGCTCTGACTTCGGCTCAGAGCGGCGACCACTCCCACACGCCCGAACGCCCTCACGCCCAAACGCCTGTACGCACTCATGCCCGAAACCAAAGCTGCCCAGCTCCCCACCCGCGTCGCCCGCGACGAAGGCCAGTCCCTCTGGCTCGACTACATCCGCCGCAGCCTCATGACGAGCGGCCAGCTCGACCGCCTCATTGAGGAGGACGCCCTCCGCGGCCTCACCTCCAACCCCGCCATCTTCCAGAAGGCCATCGGCGGGAGCGACGAGTACGACGACGCCATCGCCGCCTTCCTCGGAGAGGATCCGACGATGGAGGCGAGCGAAATCTACGAGCGGTTGGCAATCGAGGACATTCGCCGCGCCGCCGACACGCTGCGCCCCGTCTACGACGAGACGGGGGTCGACGGCGTCGTGAGCCTGGAGGTGTCGCCCCATCTCGCCCACGACACGGAGGGGACCATCGAGGAGGCGCGTCGTCTCTGGGACGCCGTGGACCGGCCCAACCTCATGATCAAGGTGCCGGCCACCGACGCGGGCATCCCGGCCATCGAGCAGCTGCTGAGCGAGGGGATCAATGTCAACGTCACCCTCATGTTCTCGCTCGACCACTACGAGAAGGTGGCCCAGGCCTACCTCGACGGCCTCCGCCGGGCCGACGACCCCAGCGGCATCGTCTCGGTGGCCTCCTTCTTCGTGAGCCGCGTGGCGCGGGAGGTCGATTCGCGACTCGACGAGTGCGGCCTGACCGACACGGTGAACTTCGACGGCAGCGACGTGGCCATCGCCAACGCGAAGAAGGCCTACCAGCGCTTCCGCGAGATCTTCCACGGCGAGGAATTTGCTGACCTCCGCGAGCAGGGCGCGTTTGTGCAGCGGCCCCTCTGGGCCTCCACCAGCACCAAGGACCCAACCCGCTCGGACGTGCTCTACGTGGAGACGCTGATTGGGGAGCAGACGGTCAACACGATCCCGCCCGACACGCTCGATGCGTTCCGCGACCACGGCACAGTGAGCGGCCAGACGGTGACCGACGACCTTGATCGCGCCGACGCGGTGCTGCGTCAACTCGAGGAGGCGGGCATCGATCTCGATGACGTGACGGAGACGTTGCAGGAGCGGGGCGTCAACAAGTTCGTGGATCCGTTTGACGACCTGATCGACACGCTCGAACAAAAACGCGAAGCGATTGCCGACGAGTCGCCCGATCCGGTCTCGTTCGATCTCGGGGGCTACGAGGAGCGCGTGGTGCAGCGCCTGCAGACCTGGCAGACCGACGACTTCGCGTGCCGCGTGTGGCGCCGCGATCCCACGCTGTGGGCCGACGAGGACACGCCGGAGATCACCAACCGCCTCGGCTGGCTTGAGCTTCCCGAGTCGATGCAGGGCGAGGCCGAGAAGATCGCGGCGTTCGCTAATTCGGTGAAGGACGATTTCGACGACGTCGTGGTGCTCGGCATGGGCGGCTCCAGCCTGGCCCCGGATGTCTACAGCAAGGTGTTCGATGCGGCGGACGGCTATCCGGACCTGAGGGTGCTCGACAGCACCCACCCGGACGCCGTCACGACCCTGGCCGACGAGCTTCCGCTCGACCGCACCCTCTTCGTCGTCGCCAGCAAGTCGGGCACCACGACCGAGACGCTGTCGTTCTTCCGCTACTTCTGGGACCGGGTCTCTGAGATCACCGACACGCCCGGCGACCACTTCGTGGCGAACACCGACCCCGGCTCGAACCTGGAGGAGTTGGGGCGAACCCGCAACTTCCGCGCCGTCTTCCTCGCTCCCCCCGACGTGGGCGGGCGCTACTCGGCGCTCACGCCCTTCGGCCTCGTCCCGGCCGCCCTGATGGGCATCGACATCAAGACCCTGCTCGACCGGGCGTGGTCGGCATCGGAGGCCTCGGCCTTCTGCGTCGAGGCCCCGAACAACGCGGGCTTGGAGCTGGGCGCGGCCCTGGGCGAGCTGGCTGAAGCCGGTCGAGATAAAGTCACGTTCGTCACGTCCCCGACGCTGGACGCCTTTCCCGCGTGGCAGGAGCAGCTCATCGCCGAGAGTACCGGCAAGGACGACACCGGCATTGTGCCGGTGGACGGCGAGCCCCTGTCGGCGCCCGGCAGCTACGGCGACGACCGTGTCTTCGTCTACTTCTACCTTGACGGCGAACAGGACCCCGACACAGCCGAAACGCTCGACGCCCTCGACGAGGCGGGGCACCCCGTCATCCGCATCCGCCTCGACGACCGCTACGACCTCGCCCGCGAGATGTACCGGTGGGAGATGGGCGTCGCCGCGGCCGGGGCGGTGCTGGGCATCCATCCCTTCAACCAGCCGAACGTGGAGGCCGCGAAGCGGCTCGCCCGCGAGGCCATGCAGTCCGAAAACGGGACTGGGGGCGAGACGCGCACCATCGTCGCCGACGACACGGGCGCCCTGGAACAGGAGCTCGACGACTGGCTGGGCGAAGCCGACGCCACGAGCTACCTCGGCGTGCAGGCGTACCTGCCCCCGACGGCGGAGGTGGACGACGCCCTGCGCACCCTTCAGGAAACGCTCCGCGACCGCACCGGCCTGGCCACCACGCTCGGCTACGGCCCCCGCTTCCTCCACTCCACCGGCCAGCTCCACAAGGGCGGCCCGGCCAACGGCCTGTTCCTGCAGCTCGTGGACACGCCGGACGCGGACGTGCCCGTGCCGGAGACCGACTACACGTTTAAAGAGCTCATCGCCGCCCAGGCCGCCGGCGACTACCAGGCCCTTCAGGAGGCGGATCGCACGGTCCTGCGCGTCCGCGTCGATTCCTCGAACCTCGGTCGCATCGTCGACGCGATTGAGGCGCAGTGATTTTGCGTAGTGCGTATTGCGTAGTGCGTATTGCGTAAAAGGGCAAGCTGCCAATCGCGCACCACGAAATACGCAATACGAAATACGCAATACACCGGGCTTCTCGGCACAACTATCCTCGATGTTGACCTCCACGATCGACGCAGTTGCCACCCACAATGCCCAAAATCAACGCCTTCGTCTTCGACCTCGACGGCACGCTCGTGCAGACCGAGCGGCTGAAGGCCCGTTCCTACGCGAAGGCCGCCGTGGAGCTCTGTCCGGAGGACGTGACGGAGAATGACGTCATTGAGGCCTACAAAGACGTGGTCGGCGAGTCGCGGCAGACCGTGGCGACCACGCTCATGGAGCGCTTCGACCTGGAGGCCGCCTCCGCCGAGCGCATGGCCAAGGTGGACGCCGACGCACCCTGGCAGGCCTTCGTGCAGGTGCGGCTGGGCTACTACGAGGACCTCGTGCAGGACCCGGAGGTGCTCCGCGAGAACCGGTGGCCCCACACGCTCTCGCTTCTGGAGCGGGCCCGCGAGAACCACTGCGCCGTGGCCCTGGCCACCACCTCGCGCCGCGAGCAGGCCTGCCACGTGCTCAACGTCCTCGGCCACGACGACACGTTCGATGTCGTGGCGACGGCCGACGACGTGGCGCGCACCAAGCCGCATCCGGAGATCTACCGGATGTGTGCCGTGGAGCTCGGCGTCGCGCCCGAGCGCATCCTCGCCATCGAGGACTCGCCCACCGGGACGGAGGCGGCCCTCGCGGCCGGACTGCACTGTATCGCCTTCGGGACGCCGTTCACGGAGGTCCGGCTCCGGGAAGAGTCTCCCCTCGACGACCGGTGGATCGTGACCGACCCGGACGAGCTCATCGCGACGGTCGACACCCTCCTCGACAGGGAGGCCGCCCGCGCCACATCGGCATCCTGATACTGCGAACCGCTCTTTTTCGAACTGCTCCGTTCACGAATCAAAACGCCT
>JBDGQM010000014.1:0-10863 GCA_042219065.1 Salinibacter sp.
CCCCCGCCCCTTTTCGCGCTTTCAAGTCGAACATGGACCCGGAGTCCTCCACTTCAGCATCACTCCTTGGCGTGGATCGCCGCGTGCTCGCTCTCGCCGTGGCCCGCATGGCCGATGCGGTGGGAAACTCGTTTCTCATCATCGTCCTTCCGCTCTACGTCGCCAGCGACGCGGTGGGCGGCAGTGTGTTTGGCATCCCGGCCTCCATGGTGGCGGGCGTGGTGCTGGCGCTCTTCGGCATCGCGAGCAGCATTGCTCAGCCCCTGGCCGGGCGGCTGTCGGACCGGATGGGGCGCCGGAAAATTTTTGTGATTGGGGGCCTCGTCGTGCTCGGGGCCATCAACCTCGCGTTTACGGTTGCGACCGTCTACTGGCACCTCTTCGTGCTCCGCATCCTGCAGGGGCTCGCCGCGGCGTTTACGATTACGGCGAGCCTCGCCATCGTGAATGAGATGAGCGATCCGGGGAGCCGAGGGGGCAACATGGGGGTCTACAACTCCTTCCGGCTCATTGGCTTCGGCGCGGGGCCCATCCTGGCGAGCATTCTTCTCGAAATGGGACCCTTCGTGCTGCCCGGGGGGATGCAGATTACCGGATTTGAGGCGACGTTTGGCATCGCCGCGGGCACGGCGTTTCTGGGAACCGGGCTCGTCGGGCTGCTCGTGCAGGATCCCGAGGCCACGGACGCCGCGCCCCGCCGACTGGCCATTCGCATCTGGGATCGGTCCGGCAGCGGCTGGGGGCTAGACACCATCTTTGCGCTCGGGCTGGCCACCCTCGTGATGGCCGCGTGCATGGCCCTGTTGTCGGCCATCGAGCCGGAAGTGAATGCGCGTTTGGGACAGGGGCCGTTCCTGTTTGCCGTGGAGTTTGTGGCCCTGATCGCAGCCCTGGCGGCGGTACAGCCCATCGTGGGACGGGCCAGCGATCGGCTCGGGCGCAAGCCGTTCATCCTGATTGGGCTCCTGGCCCTCATCCCGACCACTCTGCTGCAGGGGCTGGTGCAAGTCCCGTGGCAGATGATTGGGATGCGGGTGCTGCAAGGCATTGCCGGGGCGCTGGTGTTTGCGCCGGCCCTCGCACTGGCGGGGGATCACACGGAGGAGGGACAGTCGGGGGCGCAACTCGCCGTGCTCACCGTGTCGTTCGGGCTCGGCATCTCGGCGGGACAACTCGTGGCCGGGTTCTTTGTGCAGTTCGGATTTGTCGTGCCCTTCGTCGTGGGGAGCGCGTGTGCGGCGGTCGGGGCCGTGCTGGTGCTCACGCAGGTGACGGCGTCTGAGCGGGCGTTGGGCGTTGGGGGTTGAGAAGCTGTTTGGCGGACTGTCTATGGCCTGCGACTTCGCGAATCTTGTGCAGAACGGGTTCTGCACTCGCCCGGTAGCGCTGCTACAGGGCTCGTTTGGGCCCCGTTCGTGCACGTCGCTCGCTGTGTCTCGGCTGAATATTCATCCACCAAACAGCTTCTGAGGGTTTGGCGTTGAGCGTTGGATGTGGGGGCCGACCGAGTATCTTCCAATACGGAGTTCATACCGTCTGTGCCGAGTCGGTGTGCAGATCCAGAGGGGTCGGCGCGGTCAATAAATGGGAACCGAAAGGTAGATTTTGTCTCCGTCTCGATGTAGGGACGACCGGCGGGTCGTCCCTACATAAACAGATAGGAGCAATAATGCACATTGAATGCTCGCATTTGGCATCAGCGGTTGGGAGGACCCGACGCACAAGCAAACGAGAAAAGCCCACCCCGATCCCGACGGCCCCGACGACTCCAATGGCAGTCGGGACAGGCTGGTCGGGACCTGAGGCGGGCGTCAGGGGGCGTGTCGAAGGTGCGGTCAGCGCTCTTCGCTGTCCTCCAGCAGGAGGTCTTTCAACTTCTCAAACTCCTCCTGCTCGAAGGAAAGGCTATACTTGCCCGGCTCGTTGTCGTCGCCCACTTCGGTGAGGGGTTCCACGTCGGAGGTCTGGACGACGTCGATGAAATCGTCCGGGTTCATCTCGAAGGCGCCTGCAAAGTCCTCGGCCGTCGCGGCGTAAATGCCGCCGTACGATTTGATTTCGCCGGTCGAAAAGTCGTCGGCGTCCTGGGGCTTGAAGCTAACTCCACGCATGTTGGGGGGCTGAGTTAATGGTCGGCATCGCGAACGGGCACCACTAGCCCAAAATATACTCCATATTCGTGAAAGTTCCTCCTTTACGGAAGGAGGTTAAACGGGTTCGGCACATGGGCAGTCTGACTGCAGAGATTGTCTTTGACACGCCTCGTCCAGCTTCGAGACGTTTCGGCATCCCGGGGCCGGGCGTGGCGTGCCCAAGGGGAGCGGGGACGGTGGCCTCCGGGACGCGTCCGGGTTCACATTCTGAGACTGGGTCGTTAGGTTTGAGCACTACGCGGGGAAGCGTTTCCAGTCGAGGGGCGCCGGGGGGACGTCCACGCACGCCTCAGACCCTGGAAGCGGCGTCAAAAACGTCTTCGTGGATTGGAAAGTGTCCGACGCTGTGTGGAGCATGGAGGCGAGGCCGTGCGCAGTCCGCCAAACCGCTCGCCAAGACCTGTCACCGACCTTGAACTGATATGCTCTCCATTCGCCGGATTCTGTGGCCGACCGACTTTTCAGCCGGGGCCGAGCGGGCCTTTCCGTACGCGGTGGCGCTCGCGTCGTGGCACGAGGCAGAGCTCCATGCACTCAACGTTCAGGAGCTACAGTCGGCCGACGCGGAGGGCGCCGCATCGTTTCCGCTGTCCCAGGAGGCCCTCACCCGTCTACTGACGGACGAGGGGGATCCGCCGCAGCATGTGGACCTGGAGGCGCTGTCGGTGGTGCAGGAGCAGCGGGAGGGGGACTCGACCCCCGAGACCATTGTCTCTTACGCCGACGAGCACGACATCGACCTCATCGTGGCGGGCACCCGCGGACGCCGGGGCCTGCAGCGGCTTCTCATTGGGAGCGTGACCGAAGAAGTCCTGCGGACGGCGCCGTGCCCGGTCCTCGCGGTGCGAGACGGAGATGACATTACCCCGGCCTGGGCGGTCCGCAACATCCTGGTGCCGATTGACTTTTCGGATGCGTCGCTGAACGCTCTGCGACACGCCAAGGAATTGGCCCTGACCCATGGGGCGCAGATCACGCTGCTCCACGCCGTAGAAGAGGTGGTCTATCCTTCCGCCTACGGCATCGAGCCGGCCAATCTTCCGGGCCCACAGGTCATTGACCGGGTGGAAGAGAATCTGGCCGACCTCGCCCGGACCGAGATCGGGTACGAGCACGTGGTGGTGCAGGCCAACCTGGGGTACGCGCCCTCGACCATTCTGGACTACACCAGGGAGCATGAAGTGGATCTCATCACCATTGCCACCCACGGCCGGTCCGGGCTCGAACGGATGCTCCTGGGGAGCGTCACGGAGCGGGTGGTGCGCCGGGCCCCGGCCCCTGCGTTTGTCGTCAAATCGTTTGGGAAGTCGCTCCTCCCCGCATCCGCCGAGACGGACACGTAGCCCCTCGGTTCGCCTGGATCGTTTTCCCATCCTCGACCGCAGAACCATGACCTTCGATCGCATTCTCCTCCCGACGGACTTTTCGGCCAGCGCCGACGCGGCGCTCAACCACGCCGTCGCGATGGCCAATCGGTTTGAGGCGACGCTGCATCTCCTTCACGTCGTCAACGACCTGGGGACGGGTCTTTACGGCCTCGGGGACGCTGAAAAGCGAATCGATCAGTTGAAGGAAGAGGCCGAGTCGATGGCGCAGAAGCGACTCCGAGGAATGGCTCGGGATACGTCGGCGGTCGATGTTCACACCGCTGTCGCTCAGCGCGTCAATTTGGGGATTGCCGACGCCATTCAGGAATACGTGCAGGGGAAAGACATCGATCTCGTAGTGATGGGGACTTACGGCCGAAGCGGGCTTGGGCGGCTGGTCCTTGGGAGCGTAGCGAACACGCTCATTCGCCGGTCCACCTGTCCGGTGATGACGGTTCGGAAGCGCGATGAGAACGCCGACGCATCGCCGGAGGTCAACTACGAGAACCTGTTGGCCCCCATTGACTTCTCCGATCATTCGCGTACAGCGCTGCGCCTGTCGAAAGCGGTGGCGGGTCGGTACGGGGCCACCCAGCACCTGCTCTTCGTGGCCGAGACGCGCGTCCTGCCGACGTTCAGCGACACGGGGATTCCGGGCATCGGCGTGGTCGAGATGGATCCGGACATCGTCGCCAATGCCGAGGCGGGACTCGAAGAGCTGAGTGAGGCGGTCGGGGGCCCGGACGTGGACTGTGGCTATCACGTGCGGGAGGGCAACGTGGCCCAGGACATCGTCGACTTCGCCGAGACTCACGCGGTGGACCTGATCGTGATGGCGACCCGAGGCCTCACGGGCCTCGACCGCTTCGTCCTTGGGAGCAACACCGAGCGCGTGGTTCGGGCGGCGCCGTGCCCGGTGCTAACGGTCGCTACGTCCTCGGACGCGCAGAATGGCTGACCAGGACGACTTCTGTTTCCCTTTGCGACTCGTCTTCCCTTCTTACAACCACTCCATTGCGGATGCTCGCTGACGATACTGTTGACGAACTCACGGACGCTGTCCAGGCCTGTGATCAGGCCCGGGAGGCGCTGCTGGAGGCCCTCGATGCCGTCGACACCTCGGGTGGGGCCCAGCCCGATTCGTCTGATCTGGCGCCCGTGGGGGCGGCCCTGGAGGACTGGCGCGACGCCCAGCAGCAGTTTATGACCACGATCGAGGAGACCGGGGCGTCGGATCCCGCCACGGCGGCCCTGCTCCTCCAGACGAACCACGGAGTCGACGCGTCGAATGCGCGGTGTGGCATCCCGGGCACGGACGTGGAGGGGGCCGACCAGCCGTTCCCGCTCGACTTGTCGGGCGCGCAGGGCATGGCGCTCACCCGGGCCGCCACGGAGCATCTCGACTAGACGCCACGCGGCCCCGCCGATCCGTTCAGGGCGTTGCGAAGCGCGTCCGCGGCCTCGGCGGCAGCGTCGGCGTAGTCGGGGCCGTCCGAGGCGTAGAGGATGCTGCGGCTCGAATTTACCAGCACAGGCCCCGCCTCGGTCGCGGCGGCGTCCATGACGGCCGCGGGGGTGCCGCCCTGGGCGCCCACGCCCGGCACCAGGAAGGGAAGCGTCGGGGCCGCCTCGCGCAGGTCTCGCAGGGCGTCGGGGGCCGTGGCACCCACCACGAGTCCGGCCTCCCCGGCCGTGCCGTCCGCCCAGTTGGCCGTCTGCCCGGCGACGCGGCGGTAGAGGGGCGTGCCGTCGCCGGTGCAGACCTCCTGCAGGTCCGCGGCCCCGTCGTTGGACGTACGGGCCAGGACGAACGTGCAGGTGTCCTCGTGCTCCAGAAACGGCTCCACGCTGTCCCGGCCCAGGTAGGGCGAGACGGTGCACGCGTCGAGCCCAAAATCCTCGTACATAGACCGGGCGTAGAAGCGGGACGAGTGGCCGATGTCGCCGCGCTTGGCGTCGCCGATTGTAAGACAGTCGTCGGGGATGGCACTCACGACCTGGTCGAGGACCGTCAGGCCGGCGGGGCCGAGGGCCTCAAAAAAGGCGAAGTTCGGCTTGAACGCGCAGGCGTACGGGGCGGTCGCCTCCACAATCGCCGCACAGAACGCGCGCACGGCATCCGTCTGAAGCCGACCATCCCGGAGCGGGGACGGGAGGCGGGAGGGCACGGGGTCGAGGCCGACGCACACCGCGGAGTGTTTCCGGGATTGAATCTGGCGGAGGCGGGCGGAAAAGGAAGGGGCCATAACGATGGGGCCATTGTGGACCGGTGCGGGCGGGAATTGCGCGGTGCTTCTGCCGAGAAAACCTACCGGTGGGGGCGGAGGCCCGCAACCCGCAACGCGGTTGTGAAACGCAGGCGGCCCCGTGTTGACGCGAATTCCATCGGCCCGTCGCGCGGGAAAGACGAGAGAATTTTTCGGGGGAACACCCGGACGGAGGAACCGAAGAGGATACTGCGTACTACAACCAATGCCTGGCTTGGAAGCCCTTCCATCGCGCGCGTCCGTCGCGCCGCTCCGTATCTTCGGGCCCATTGATAGGTCTTCGGTCCAGGTGGCCGCACCTCGATGTTTTGTGCGGCCGTCCATAATCCGCTCGCACGAAACGATTCAGTGAAACTATGGCAGATCAAGGTCTCAGCGACATCAAGGGCGTCTCCGAAGAGGATCAGCAGATGATCCAGAACATCGAGTCGATGATGGGGCCCGAGCCCGAGGACATGGGCTTCGTCAAAAACGTGTTCTGGGGACGCGTCCGGGAGGACCTTCTGTTTCCCTATCCCCGAGAGAGCGAGGAGGAGCGGGAGAAGTGTGATGCGCTCCTGGAGGAACTCGAAGGGTACCTGGAGAACGAGCATCCCCAGGTGAAGATCGATCAGGAGCAGGAGATTCCGCAGTGGGTCATCGACCGGCTGTTCGAGATGGGCGTAATGGGCATGATCATCCCGGAGGAATACGGGGGGCTTGGTCTTGGGGTCACCAGCTACAATCGGGTGCTGGAACTTATCGGGGAGTACTGTGCCTCGACGGCGGTCATGGTGTCGGCCCACCAGTCCATCGGCTGCAAGGCCATCGTGATGTTCGGCACCGAAGAGCAGAAGGAGGAGTATCTGCCGATGGTGGCCCGCGAAGAGCTGAGTGCCTTCTGTCTCTCCGAGCCCAATGTGGGGTCGGACGCCGCCGCACAGGAGTCCTTTTCGGTCCGGACCGAGGACGGCGAGTACATTCTGAACGGGGAGAAAAAGTGGTCCACCTCCGGTGCCATGAGTGGGCTGTTCACCGTGATGTGCAAGAACATGGTCCCCAACCCCGAGACCGGGGAGCTGGAGCAGCAGGGCGTGAATGCGCTCATCGTGACGCCGGACATGGAAGGCGTCGAGGTGTTCGAGAACAACCGCGCCAAGACAGGCATCCGGGGGACGTGGCAGGCCCGCTTCCGCTTCAATGACGTGCGCGTGCCGACAGAGAATCTGCTCCACGAGGAGGGATCGGGCCTGAAGGTGGCGCTCTCCTGTCTCAACTATGGCCGCTGCACCCTGTCGGCGGGCATCACCGGCGCCGCGAAGGCGGCTCGGGATCAGGGCATCAAGTGGGCACAGACGCGCTACCAGTTCGAGCGGCCGCTGGCGGACTTTGAGCTCGTTCAGCAGAAGATTGCTCGCATGTCGGCCGTCACCTACGCGATGGATGCCCTGCTCTACATGGTGACGGGCATGCTCGATCGCGGCGAGACGGACATCATGGTAGAGACGGCCATCACCAAGGTGTTTTGCTCCGATTTCGGCTGGAACGTGATCGACGAGGCCCTGCAGATCATGGGCGGGGAAGGCTACATGACCGAGCACGAGCTGGAGCGGGCCTGGCGGGACAACCGCATCCACGGCATCGTGGAGGGGTCCAACGAGGTCATGCAGTCCTTCATCTTCGCCTACGGGGGCAAGCAGCTGGCCGAGAAGATGGTCTCAATCCAGGAGGCCCTGCTCTGGGACAGCGACGAATCGATTGGCGACAACCTCTCGCGCATCCTGACGGCCGCCACCACGCCCGCCGTGCTGACGAAGGCCCTGCCGATGGGGGCGCAGCTCTTCCTCGGGCTCAAGCCCCGGGCGCCGGAGATTCGGAACGTTCATCCCGCGCTCCAGGACCAGGCCGACATGCTGGCGAGCCTCATTCAGAAGCATTCGCACTACTTCAAGCTCGTGAGCAAGTGGGAGCGCGAGGACGTGGTGAAGCACCAGGCCCAGCAGGCGCGCGTGGCGGACAACGCCATATTCATCTTCGCCCTCGCGGCCTCCCTGTCGAAGATGGACGAGCAGATCCGGTCCGGGGAGTACGGGCCCGAATTTGAGCGCGACCGCGCCGCGTTCGAGTATCTCTTCGAATGGTTCAAGCGCAAGATCCACCGCAACTTCGGCGAGATGCGCGACAACGCCGACGAGAGCATGCGCGAGGCCGCCGACGCTGCCCGGGCCCACAGCGACACCCTTCCCGACGACGAGTTTTACATCCACGAGGGCAGCCCGCTGGGGCGCGACGCGGGCAAAGATCTGCCCCAGAAGCACATCCCGCAGTTCGACGGCGAGGGACAGGATCCCCGGGAGGTCGACCGAGAGCCCGGCGAGACCCATGACCTCGACGTGGAGGACGTCATCGAAGAGATGCTGGCGCCGGAAGACCAGGGCGACGGCGCCCCGGCGGAGGGTCGGAGCAACGGAACTCCGGGGGAGTCCACCTCTGCCTCCGGCTCGGAGGAGACGTAGAAGGGGAACCTCCCGCCCGCCCGTCCGGGCGGAGGCGTGGTCGAGTCTTTCCGCAGCGTCAGGGGGCGGCTCCTGGCGCTGCTTTTGTCGTCTAAATCCTCTGTGGGGCAGCCGTCCGGATGAATCGCACGGACGGCTCGTCCATTGACACAGAGAAGACTGAGGCTCCGTTTTTTTGCTCTACTCGCCGTCCTCTCGCCCTGAACGCGTCCGGTATGCAGTCCCTCTACCTCGTGTACCTCGATCGTCATCACCTCGGTGACGACCTGTTTCTGAAGTCGCTGGCCCAGCACCTGTCGGACGCCGGGACGGAGGCCCCGGCCTGTGTGCTGGTCCACGGGAGCGGGGAAAAGGTGGAGCGCACCCTTGAGGCGCAGGGCTACTTCCCGGATCGCACCAACGGGGTGCTCGACGTGGAGAGCGAGGACCAGCGCCGGCTCGTGGAGCGGGCCGTCCGCGAGGTGAACCAGGAGATTGTGGCCATGCTGACCGACGAGGTCGTGTCGACGGTGGGCATCCAGGGCGTGGACCGGGGCCTGTTCCAGCAATCGTCCGATGAGACGATCCACGCGTCCAACGCCGGATGGGTGTCGGCCCTTCTCAAGCAGCGCGTGGTGCCGGTTGTGTCCGCGCTCGTGGAGGCCCCGGATACGGGAACGGTTCAGGAGGTGTGGCCGGTGGAGGCCGTCATGGCGCTCGCGCAGGCGCTCGACGCGTCGTTCGATCCGGTGGCCTGTATGTTCACGACCGAAGACCGGCCGGGATTGCCAGGTGCGGACGGGGAGGTTCGGGCAGAGGCCCCGGTCGAGGCGGTTACCGACGAACACGTTCCGGAGCCGTCGGCCGCCCGCCATCTGGTTCAGGCGGAGGTGCCGGTGATGGTTACGAGCCTTCAGGGCCTTCTCGGAGGGCACGACGTGGACGGAACGCACGTCCGGCCGTAACAGGTTTGTAGAAATCCGTCGCCCCCGCCCTTGAACCTTCTGACAAATCAGAGGCCGAGCGAAGTCGGAGTGTGTTCCCCGTTTGATCGGGCTTGACAGCGGTTTGGGGGCATATTATGTTCTCCGTGCATCATTACCCACTCGCATCAATCCGTGGAGGTACTCGCATGAGCACATTTGACGAACGCTACAGTGAACTGACAGAAACCCTGGAAGGGGCCGAGGAGGACCTGATGAAGTTCTACGAGAAGGGCAACAAAGCGGCCGGTACGCGTGCCCGCAAGAGCCTGATGAAGCTGAAAAAGCTGTCCCACGAAATCCGGCAGGAGATCCAAGAGATCAAGAACAACGAACTGTAGCTGCACCGCCCCCCGAAGAAGAGCGCGCCCCTGTATGGCTGTGCCGGTCCCGGCGTGGCCCTTTTCTGTGCGCACGCACTTTTTCATCGACAGGGCCGCTCAGGGTCGAAGCCCTTGCTCATTTCGGGCAAGGGCTTTTGGTTTATAGTGGCGGCTTTCCTCCGAGCAATGCGCACATCTCCGCGCCAGGCAGGCCCTCTTCCATCGCTTTTTTCCGTTCCCATCTGCCGCATCTGCACATGGTTTCTCGACCCTCCATTTACGTTCTCATCGTTGCCTGGGTTGCCCTCTTCGGGGGCGCCGCCTTCGCGCAGCCCAATCTTCCGTCACCGCCCGATCCGAACGAGTCCCCGACCTCGGACACCGCCGACACAGAGTGGGAGTCTCGGCTAACGAGCCGGCTTTCGGTGTCGCAGGCCGCGTACAAAGACTGGCAGGAGGGCGGCCTGAACTCGCTGGCCTTTACCGCGTCGCTGGACGGGGCCACGGAGCACGTGGGGGACCGCTGGACCCAGGCCTACGACATGAAGCTCGCGATCGGGTACATCAATCAAGAAGGACGGGAGATCCGAAAGTCCGAGGATCGGATTCGCCTCCAGGGGAACTTGCAGTACAATGGGGAAGACTTCTTCCAGCGATTCAACCCGACCATTGCCGCGGATCTCCGCACCCAGTTCGCGTCCGGATTCGACTACGAACAAGATCCTCCTGTTGAAACCTCCGCGTTCTTCGCCCCCGCCACCCTCACCCAGTCCCTCGGCCTCACGTACGACCCCTACGAGTCGCTGTCGCTCCGGCTCGGTGCCGCGTCGAAACAGACCATTGTCACGGAGGAGGACTTTCGAGTCCTCTATGGGGTTGATGAAGACAACCTGCTTCGGGCGGAGGCCGGGGGGCAGTTTTCCGCGGCCCTGGATCAGCGCCTCTCGGACAACATCCGGTACCAGTCGCAGCTGGACGTTTTCCTCGCGGTGAACCAGCTCGAAAATCCGCCGGACGTGATCTGGGAGAACACGATCAACATGGCGGTGAACGACTGGATCACGACGAATCTGGAGTTCGTGGCTCTGTATGACAAAAACACGACCGACGCCATTCAACTGAAGGAGGTGATTTCGGTCGGGGTGTCGCTCACGATTCTCTGAGGACGCGTTGTGCTATATGTCGAGAGTATGTGTGCCTCCCTTCAAACCCCAGAAAGGAGCTACGTCGTCGTCCCAAACTTGATTTGGGACCTATCCGACTGGACGGGGAGGCTTCGGCCATCGTCAGATAGGC
>JBDGQM010000140.1:0-7493 GCA_042219065.1 Salinibacter sp.
TCGCCGGTCTATTCATCCTCCGCGGTTCCGGTGTAGACCACGCGCCAGATCCGGCTAATCGATCGTCCTCTGTTCCTGCCCGAGCTGTCTTTGGCCGCCGGGAGGCGGCTGGACGTTGCCCAAACCAATGCCCTCGAAGAGCATTGGCCCACGTTTCCGAGCTTCTGTCTTCGTTTTGTGGGTCGGGCCGAAGACCACCTTCCCCCGCATGGTGCTGAAATCACAGCCATCGGTTCGGTCGTCGATTTGGCCGATAACTTTGGCGGAGTTCTCGACGAGTGAGTTTGTAAATCGATGGTCGAAGTAGTTTAGAATCTGACTCCTCCAGTTTCCAAGTGGCCTGGTCACGTCCTCGAACTCGTCTTGAATGCTGCTGGGGAGGCTCCTCTCCCACTCTCGGAAGCGACGCGCGGCCTTCTTTCGGCTGCGAAGCTCGAAAATCCGCTCGAACTCGGTTTTCGCGCGGTAGGCTGCTTCCATCCGGTCGAGGAGGTCTTCGTCGGGCTGGAGCGTGATTGGCCGCTGTACCCCTCCAAGCGTCAGCTGGTGGCCTTCTGGGAGCTCTTCTGCCCCAGCGAGCTCGCTTTCCCGCTCCCTCCACTCTTCCATTAGCTCCTTATCTGCGACCTCCGATTTGACGGCACTCATCGCCTCTTCGGCCTTCCCGGCGATGTGCCAGCGGTCCACTACGATGCTAGCCTTCGGGAGGGCGTTCTCAACGGCAGCCCTGTAGGTGGTGGACATGTCCATTACGACCACTTCGGTCTCTCCGCGTAGTCCGAGTCTCCTTACGCAGCGCTCTACGGAATCGGCCGTTTGAGCGTTCACAAGCTCAATCACTGTTTCCTCTTCGATGTTTGCTAGGACCGTCCACGTTTCCCCCTTCGTCTTGACATAGACGCCATCAATCCCCAGAACCCTCGGGGGCTCTGGGGAATAGTCTTCATCTCGCTCTTCGACGTGTTCGTCGAAGAGATTTCCCACAGTACTCTTCCCGAATCCGAAGCGGTCTTCAAGCTCTGAAAATGTCGTCCACGGTTGGAGGGACTTCTCCAGGATGTGATCGTAGAGCGTTTGGGTCAGGTTCTTGTTGTCAACAATGCCTTCGTGGTCGGAACAGAAGATCTCTTCACAATTCATGCACTCAAAACGCTGCAGGGACAACCGAATGCCTACAGGCTGGCCGTTCCTGCGCATGTCCCGGGCTTTCCGCTCGCAATCCCCACGGCGCCTGAGCTCTGGATCAATGCAGCCATTCTTTGGGCAAATCTCGTAGGCCTCCTTTCCAGGGTCCCACTCGGCCTCGAAGACGATTCCCCAATCTTTTTCGATTCGCTCGGTGATCTTGATGTCATTTAGCGTCGTGACGTTGCGGTACTGTCCCATCGGGTAGCGGAAGGAAGCTTGTCTGCTCGATGTACACGATTTTCGGAACTGCCGGAGAACCTCGGGGCCGGAATCGGGCTAAAGCTCTCGGGGGTCGACCCGCTCCGGCGGTGGGCCTACAACGTGGAAGGCTTCTACCGCGCCGACCGGCTCTGGGGCGAGGTGTCTGTCGAGACCGGCCTTCTGCCGGGCACTCCGTCGGTGACGGCCTTCACGCGTCCTTTCGAGTCTGCGAGCGAGCAAGCAGATGGCTCCTCCCGCATCGAAGCCTACGAAGAGCGGGGCCTTGGCCTCTTGGCCCGTCAGCGCTTTTTGGTCGAGAGGAACGTCTTCGCGACGAGCGTGACGGCGGGCCTGGGGACTCAGTTCCGGCAGACCCGGCCCATCACCGCCTCGGGCGACCCGGACGGGGACTTCTCCGGTCGCCTTACGCTTCGCCCGAGCCTCACGGCCAGGTACCGCGTGCAGAAAAACATCCGCGACCTGGTCCCGAATACGGGTCTGGTTTCAAGGACCCGCGCAGAGGCAGATGTCGCCACCGCTCCCGACGCGGAGCCAAGCCGGGCGCTGACCCAGGAGTTGAGTGCCTACTGGCCGTTTTTCGCCTCGGTCAACGGTGGGCTGCGCACGAGCGTGGCCGTTCTGTCCCAAAACCAGGGCTCCCTTTTCGACACTCAGTCGTTCGCCCCTCGGGGCTACCGGAACGTGGCGTCCGCCCAGCCGGGGTCGGGCAACTATCTCCGCGTAGGCGCCAAGTACACCCAGCCGCTCTGGTACATCGACACTGGATCGGTGATGCTACCGGTGGCCATCGACGCCCTCTACGGCTACGGCCTCGGGCAGGCCCAGTACCGGGTCGACGGCGGCTCGGGGCCCACCTTCGACGAACGGCGCGCCTCAGTGGGCGCCGGGCTGGGGGTTGAGGTTCGCCTCTTCAGCCTACTCAGAATCAGGGTGGAAGCCGGCGTGTCGTACCGGCTCGACACCGGTCCAGATACCAACGCCTGGACGCCGCACGCAGGGACCTTCTAGTCCTCTGCCTGCTTGGGGCCGCGTGGAGACAGGGCGGAGGGAGCGGCCGGAACATCTGTAGATGGACTTGTCTGACCCAACGGATGAGACGAACGCTGTCCTCCGGGCAAGGCCCGACGGCTCAACCCAACTGCACAACCGCCAGGATTCCACAATCATCAGACTGATCAGACCGATGCCGGTCGCCTCCGTGAAGACGCATGTGCCCACCGCTTTGCTTCTCATCGCCGGGCTTTTTCTGGGAGCAGTCACTTCCTGTCCAGCGCAGGGCCAAAGCGCTGCCCCCGTCCGGACGGGCGCGGCGGCTCAGGCGAAAAACGACGCGGAAAGCGACAGCTTTATCCGGGGCGGGGCCGGGTACTTCGCGGCGGGCTTGCACTTCGCAGATCTTCAGCTTCCGGGGCGCGGGACCGCTCGCTTCTTCTCGGTCGGCGGAAGCGGATACGGGACTGTCGGCAAACGCCTCCTAGTCGGGGGTGCTGGGCACCGGCTTTTCGCCTCCGGGGGCGGGTTCGGGCGAGACGGCGCCTCCGCCGACGCCAGATACGGGCTGTTTACGGTCGGCTTTCTCTTCCGCCCGGCCCCCCAGCTCTACGCCTACCCGCACGTCGGCTTCGGCGCGGGGAATCTCGACGTAGAGGTCGGGGACGGCGCGCAGGGGTTCGACGAGTCGCTGAACGACCCGGGTCGGAGGGCCACATACGAGAAGCGTATGTTTCTTTTTCGCCTGGGGGGAGGGCTCGAATATCGCGCCGGGACTCCGGGGGGCGGAAGTCTGCTGGTTGGACTTGAGGCGGGGTACCTCTTCCCGGCCGGGGAGTCGATCGACACGAATGGGAACTTCGCCGGTGGGCTGGGCGCGTCTATGCAGGGCCTGTTCGTACGGCTCACCTTCGGGGGCGGCTCGTAGGCGGCCTGACCTTCCCTGTCCTCCGGGCCTCCTCCAGGCCTCACGTGCATGACGTCATGAACTGAGTGCTTTGTGGAAGTGCGCCGCCGGTCGAAGAAAGCGGCGGGAGAAGCCGCAAATTTTTGAGTTCGGTACAGAGCTTCTCCGCGAAGCTGCTTCCTAGTCACTACGAAACCGGAAGGATCCCAACCTCGATGAGGAAAAAGACTGATGTCGCCCCGATTGCAGCCCCCATGAGACCAAGCGCAGCCGTCTCCGCCCAGTATGTGGACTGGGGGACATCGAAGCGAGTGTGCTGTCGGAGGAATTTGGGCCAGAGAGATGGCCCAGAGGGTTCAGACAAGAAAAAAGCATAGCCTACGCGAAGTTGAGAACGCTCGGGTGCGAGGCACTCCCTCCTGCTGACGTAACCACGTCTGTAACTACATCTCAAGACTTCAAGCCCGCATATCATGACCGATTCTTTTGAAACCACTCCCGATCCCGACCTCCGAGCACCCCGTCTCGACCGGTCGGAGGTGTCCTCGGCCGCCATGCCGATTGGGCGCGCGCAGGTTTTGGCTCTCGTGATCGTAGGAATCTTTGCGCTGCTGGCCCTCCTGCCTCACGTCCTAATCTGGGGGGTTCCGGAAGCCGCGTCTTCAATTTCCCCGATGGACATTTTCCTCTTCGGAGGGCTGTTCATCACCGGTGTGGTCGTTCACGAAGGAATCCACGGCCTTGGATACCGGTGGGGCGGCGCTGCATGGTCGGAGATCGAGTTCGGGTTCAACTGGTCAGGCCTCGCCCCCTACGCCCACTGCACCGACCCGCTGCGCTGCGGCCCGTACCGGTGGGCCGTTGCCCTGCCGGGGCTCGTGCTCGGCGCGCTCCCCCTGGCCGCGGGGCTCACCGCCGGCCATTGGGGAACGACCCTCTTCGCTTTTGCCATGCTGGCCGCTGCGGGGGGAGATGCGCTTTTGCTGTGGATGATTCGAGCCGTCCCGCAGAACGCGTGGGTGCAGGATCATCCCCGCAAAATGGGGGCCTTGGTACTCGGCCACAGCTCTTCGGAGACTGCTCCGCGGCTTGCCTTCGACCTCGAGGCAGGTGAACAGGCCTCGGGGGAGAGCGACACGAAGGCTGCGCGCTGGCTTCTTTTAGCAGTCGTCATCGTGGCCATCGTGGTTGGAGGCGTGGCCGGATTCATGGCCGCGGGTATGTGAGCCTGCAAGAGGTCACAGAGCAGGACGGCGTCGAACGAAGGCCACAAACTTGTGAGGGAGACGCCTCTCATTTACACAGCTGCAAACGACCCCCCAGACGAATGGACACCGATCCGTTCCTCACAAGACTGCACGCGCTTGAGAACTGGCTGGAGCAGACCGAGGACCGACGCTCTCTCCTTCCACTTCGGTGGGCCGGTCGCCTCCTTCTCGTCGGGGGAGTGCTTCTGAGCAATGTCCTGGCGCTGGTCCGGTGGCCCTTCGCAGCGCTGGCGCGCAGGATTGGGGTGGATGCTGCTACAGGTGAAACCGGGGAGGCGCCCCCCGGCTCTGTTTCTGGGCCAGGCGTCTCTACCGACAAGCCCATCGAGGTCGACGCGGAAACGCTCAGCCGCCTCATCGGCAGTGGAAACCGCGTGCTCGTCGACTTCTGGGCCGAGTGGTGCGGCCCGTGCCTCATGATGGAAGGACTCCTTGAGGAGTTTGCCGAACCGGGCGGCAAGGAGTGCGTCGTGGCGACGGTGAACACGATGGCCCACGGCGACCTCGCCGAAGAGCATGACGTGAAGGGGCTTCCCACGTTTATCCTCTTCGAACACGGGGAGGAAGTGCGGCGTCACGCCGGGACGCTCTCCCGCGCTGAGTTAGAAGCGTTCGCCCACGGAGGGGAGGTGAGCGGTGACTTGTAAATCCTCAGACGGGGCATGCGTGATCCCGGAGGATCCCTGCGGCCACTTGAGACGCGGATCTTCTCGCCTAGACTCCCCATCCGAACGGATGCCCACTGCCGGAAGAAGGGCATCGGCTTCTGGTCGGGAGTGCCCCTCCACAGCCCCAGATTTCGGGGGACCGCTTTCAACCCCAACAGCGGCGCGACCGCCGAGGCCCCGGCTGGTCTGGGGGGAACGGTCCGGGTCCCCTCCGTAGCTCACAGGCCGATCGCTCATAGACCGATCGCTCCCAGACCAATCGCTTATCGGCTGATCACTCACCGGATGGACACGCCGCTCTGTCGACACACAGGCGCGTCTCATCGAACCCTCCGAATCGCTGCGTGCTCGCAGTCATTCTCGCCACTGGTCTTGGGAAAGATTCCCCAGAGGATCCTATGTAAGAGGAGAAGATCCTACGTCTGAAGCCTGCTCTTCTGCGTTGAATAGAACGACTGCAGACCATGCAAATGAGCACGACCGTATGCGTGAAAGCAATTCTCACCTCCCTCGCGTTGGCCGGAGCGCTGTTTCTTGGCCTGGGCTCAACTGCGTCGGCCCTGGCTCAAGATCGCGGCTCGGACATGAAGCACCGCTCCCCGACGGCCACTCCGGAAAAGCAAGAAGCCGACAATGGCAGCGACGAATCTGGATTTTTGGCCGTTGGGACGCAATTTGCCGACCTGGGCTCGCTGAACGACCGATTGGAGAATGCCGGGTATCCGACCTTCGGCTCTGAGGTGTTTTCCATCGGCATCGGCGGGCGAAGAGCCATCGGGACCCGGTGGTTCATTGGAGCAGAGGTCATAGGGATGTTTACACCGAGCCAGGGCTTTGAAGGCCGAGACGTGTCGCTTGCTGGATTCCGTCTGGTGCCCACCCTCGGCTATACGTTCCGCCCGACCGAGAGGCTTCGGGTCTATCCGGAGGTCGGCATCGGGGTTGAGGCAGCCCTGCTCGACATCGGGGCCTCCGGAGAGGCATCGAACTTCGGGGAGGTGCTGGGCAGCCCTGGCCGCAGCGCCACGCTCGCTCGGGGGAGCCTCGTCACACGGATCGGCGCTGGGGTGGACTACAAGCTTACCGGACCGGACGGACAAGCCCGGCTCGGACTGCAGGCAGGGTACGCCCTTCCGGCCCTCAGTGGCGACTGGGAGCTTTCCGGCGGCGGGCCGACGCTCAGCGGCGGTCCCGATTCGACGCTCGGCGGCTTCTATCTGCGCTTGCTCGTCGGTGACCTTTTCTGACAAGCGATCCTGGCGGGGCCGACGGCAGCATGTCGTGAAGCTTGAATCAGAGCGACCTCGAATCAGAGCGCCTTCAGGCCTGCCCATCTGTGTCGGAATCCTCACAGCGGCTCTTGGCCCATGAGGACAAGGACCGACGCTGGGGCCGGTGCCAGGGCATCGACATGGATGCACCGCTGACCCGTCCTGCTTCTTCTAGCGTTTGTTCTCCAGGGCGCTCTCTCCCTTGAGACGCGCCTCCCCCTGAGCCCTCACTCTCAGCTGTGTTTCCTCTTCACGCCGTTTCCTCTCCCATGCAGCTTTCCGACTCCAGAGCCACGAGCTACGCCCGACTTGCCCTGCTTTTGGTCCTCCCGGGCCTGGTTGCCGCCTGTGCCGCAGGTGTCGACTCGTCTGTCAGGGTTCAGAGCCGGGCCGATAGGTTCGAGGGCCTCCCAAGCGGGACGACGGTCGCGGTCCTGCCCCCGACCGGCAAGGGCCCCGCTGCCCGGCAGGCGATCGGCAGGGCCGTCGACAGCACCCTGCAGGCGCGTAGCGGGCTGGAGGTCGTAGGGTCCCGAGAGGTCCAGTCGACGCTCAGCGAAGAAGGGCTCGTCGATGCCTACCAGAAGGCCCTCCGCGGGTACCAAAACGCTGGCATGATGGACCAGCAGGCCCTCAGCCAAGTCTTCGAGGCCCTCCAGGCGGGCTACCTGCTCCAGCTCTCCGCCGGGCAGTTCCAGAGCGAGGCGGAAGCGGAGACCAACGTCGTCACCGACGAGGTCGAGGCGATGGAGAGCAGGCAGGCCCGGGTGGTCGGTCGGGTCTGGGCGCCGGGGAGGGCCCAGCCGGTGTGGACGGCCTCGGCCCGCGCGTCGGCGAAGGAGAGCGAATTTACGGACATCGAGGCCGGTCGGGCGCAGTTTTACTTCCGGGCGGCGGCGGATCTGATCGGAAAACTGCCGTAGGCTCTCGTGTAAGCTGAGCAAGGATAGGCTCAGACGTTGTTCTTTACATACACAGT
>JBDGQM010000141.1:0-7645 GCA_042219065.1 Salinibacter sp.
CCAAACGCCCATACCCAGAGGCGTTATCTTCAGGAATTTCTGCACGGCTCGGTAGGGGTGGACGTATGGATGAGTGGACGTATGGATGTAATATCGCATATGCAACCCAAACTGACATTCCCGATTTGAGCCGATGGAGAGCTCTCTTCAACTTCCATCCCTCCATACTTCCATCCCTCCGCCCTTCCACCCTTCCACACGTCCATACCTACACCCCTCCACCCTTCCACCCCTCCACCCTTACTCGGGCCGCCAGCGGAAGAGCTTGAGCCGCGGCTCCGGGGAGCGGATCGTGACGGCAAAGACATAGCCCGACTCCGTGCGGCGTGCGTCGAGGTCGAGCGGATAGAAGTTAGGACTGCCCTCCTCGTGCCGTTCGATGAGGCGGTGCTGGAGACGGCCGCGTCGGTTGTAGGCGTCAATCTGGACCCAGCCCGGCCGCACGTTGAGCACAAAAAGCGTATCGCCGACCGGGGCCGCCGCGGGGGTCAGGAGGGGGGCCTCCGAGGCGTCGCCCTGCCCGAAGGCGTGGCGGCGCTCCAGCATTGGCGAGTCGAAGCCGACGAGCGCGAGGCTGTCCGGCACCGTCCCGTCCGCAAAGTCACGCGGCAGCCGATCGACCGCGGGCCGGAAGCCGGACAGGCTGACCAGCGAGTCCCCCCACGCCCGCAGAAACCCGGCGTACCGCCAGTGGGGCCCCTCCAGCGGCGCCCGGGCCACCGGCTGCCCGTCGTCATCGAGCCGCGCAATGAACGAGTCGGTCTGTTGCCCCACCACCTTTGCGTACAGCGTCGTGTCCGTGGCCAGCATGTAGACGAGCGTTTCGGGCGCCGGGCGCTTGTACGAGACCGACCGGTCGGGCTGCCGGCGCCCGTCCGCCACAAAGTCGATCCGGTTCGTCCCGGCATTGAAGACGACCAGCGTGTCCCCCCGCGTCCCCATCAGAAATGGCGTCTGGAAGTCGCCGTCGGCACTCTCGCGCACAAACGTGCCGTCGGCCCCGAAGCGAAACAGGCTGTTGCGCTCCACGTCGCTCACGGCAATCGTCCCGTCGTCCAGAAACCGGACGGTCCGCGGACGCGCCAGGGGATGGGCGTCGGTGCCGCCGGTGCTCCAGAGCGGCTCCAGCGTGTCCGCCGGGGTGTTCTGCGCCACCCGGCGCGAGAGCGAGTCACTCGGGTACAGCGCCCGGTCGGGCTGCGGCTGGCAGCTGTACGGAAGGCATCCGGTGAGCAGTCCCACGCCCAGGAGCACGAGGCCCCGAGCGAGGGCGCGGCCGGGGGGACCTGAAACGAGCGCTGTCGCCACGAGGTGCATCTATGCGGGGAGGAAGGGAAATCCGTAGTGCTCTGTGTACCGCGGCGGTCCCCCAATCCAGCACGAACCCGGGAGGACGTGCTTGACAGGGGCCCGTCGCGGAGGGAGGAGATCGGCTTCAGGGCGGACTTGCACCCGATCGCCCCGACCACGTTTCTGGGATCGGGTGCCTTTTCTCGACATTTCCCGCGGCTCCATTCGACCGAGGCGTGCACGCAGGGGCCGTCCGTCCCGCCAATCCAAAAAGCCGACGAAAGGGCGCCGGGACGCTGCCCGAGGCGCAACTCATTCCCCCACCCTGGAATACGTTTGTTTTAGCACTTGATCTTTTCTCCAAGCCCACGTCCCTCATGGAACCCCAGGAGTCTTCCCAACAGACGGCCCTCGCAGAAATCGGCGAGTTTGGCCTCATTGCGCTCATGCGCGATACGCTCGGCGAGCCCGACGACGACGCCATCGTGTCGGGCATTGCCGACGATGCGGCCGTGTACCGCACTGGCGAGGGGCGCGTGCACGTGCTCACCACCGACACGCTCGTGGAGGGGGTTCACTTCGACCGTGCCTTCATGCCCCTGGAGCATCTTGGCTTTAAGGCCCTCTCCGTGAACGTGAGCGACGCGGTGGCGATGAACGCGGACCCGCAGTACGCGACCGTCTCGATCGGCATCCCGCAGAACGTCTCCGTGGAGATGATCACGACGATCTACGAGGGCCTGAAGCAGGCCTGCGACGCCTACGACATGACCATTGTGGGCGGCGACACGAACGCGTCCCACGGCCTGTCGCTCTCGGTGTCGGTGGTGGGGGACGCGGACGAGGACGCGGTGGTGTACCGCGAGGGCGCGCAGGTGGGCGACAAGGTGTGCGTGACGGGCGACATCGGTGCCTCGTACGCGGGGCTGAAGGTGCTGCTCCGCAACCGCAAGCGCCTGGAGGAGCAGGAGGACGACTTTGAGCCGAACCTCGATCCCTTCTCCTACGTCATCCGTCGCCATCTCGCCCCGCCCGCCCAGCACAAGACGATCCGACAGTGGGCAGACGCCGGGGTGCAGCCGCATTCGCTGATCGACATCTCCGACGGACTGGCCGCCGAGGTCCACCACATCTGCGAGGCCAGCGCGGTGGGCACGCAGCTCTACGAGCCGGCCCTTCCCATCGACCCGGAGACGCGCAACACGGCCACGGAGTTCGGGGAGGACGTGACGGTGTATGCCCTGTTCGGCGGCGAAGACTACGAGCTGGTGTTCACGATGCCGGAGGACGAGCTGGACGCCATCGATCCCCAGAGCTACAGCGTGGTGGGCGAGATTGTAGAGCCCGACGATCCCGATCACCCCGTCAAGATTCAGCGCGCCAACGGCGAGAACGTCCCCCTCCAGCCGGGCGGCTTCGACCACTTCGACGAGACCGCGCCGGGACAATAGGCGGCGGGACGCGCGACCCGTGGATCACTCGTCGGCGGGCTCGTCCCGGCACTCACGCCGGAGGGCTCGGAGGTCGTCCTTGAGGCGATCAATCTCCTGCTCCAGCGTGTCCAGGGCTGCCTCCGCCTCCGCAAAGTCGTCCGAGCGGCCCATCTCTTCGAGCACCTCGGCCGCCTCACTCGCCGATTGGGCCCGAAGGCTTCCCGCGGCTCCCTTCAGGCCGTGCGCCTCTCGCTTCAACACCTCGGCGTCTCCCGTCTCCACCGCCTCACGGATGGCGTCCATGTAGTCCGGACAGTCGTCGAGGAACGAATCGACGATTGTAATGATGAGGTCTGGATCTCCGTCCAGAAGCGCAACGAGCGCATCACGATCGACGGCGGAGCTGGGCATAGCCACCTGGCAACTGAAGCAGTGCAGAACGAAAAGTTCGCCGACAGGACAGGAGCCTGTTTCGGGACGTTGAGATTCTAAGAAGGGAGGAACGTGCAACGACGGAGGTAGATCCGTGCTGCCCCTGCCTCCGAGACCCTTGTCCGGATCGTGGAGAAGAGCCGCGCCCTCATTACGGATGCCGCCGCATGCACACGCGGCGCGCAGGGCTCCACTGATCGAGCCAGGCCTGTCGCTGAACGTGACGCTGGTGGAAGCCGGGGGCCTGCCCGATGGGCGAGCCCGGCGGCGTGTCGACGGAAGCGGGCCGGTTCGTCGCCCCGTGCGTGCGGTCCAGGAACCGGGCTATTGAGGCCTGAAGGGCTGCCCGGTGGGCCTCGGCCTCCGACGTGGCCCCCGGATGATCCGCAAGCCACGCCCGGAGCGTGCGCAGGTGATGTTCGATTCGGGCCCGCACGGGGGGGGCAACGTCGGCGGTGCTGGCCCGATCGAGCAGCACGTCCGTCCACACCTGCTGTACCGTCCGCTGCAGCTCGGCGCGATACGCATCACGGGGGGCCTCGCGCTTCCACACCTCGTCCGTGATGCGCGTGAGGAGGTCCTGAAAGCCCGGCCGGTCGACCCTGGCATCCTGCTGCTCGATCAGGCGCAGGGCGCGCTCCGGTTGGGTGAGGGCATCGAGCACCATGGTCGCCGCCACCTCGGCCGGGGCGTAGGGGTCGAGCGTGGGACCGGTGCGTCCGTCGAACAGCTCGCGGTTGTCGCCGTGGCCGGGGGGCCGCGGCGGAATCCGGTCCCGGGCCGCCTCCGGCAGCGCAAGGGCCGACGGGCGAATCGTCGACAGAAGCGCGTCGAGCGCCGCCCGCTGACGCTCCGCCGGGACGACCGCAGAGAGCTGCGCCCCGTCGTCGCCCCGCGCGGCGTACTCGTAGGCCTCGCCGCCCAGGAGCTTCGCCGTTGCCTCCACCTGATACCGGTGGCGCAGGTAGAGCGGCACGAGCACCTCCTCCATCAGGGCCAGCGGCTCGTCGCGCTTGACGACAGCCTCCCCGAAGCGATCGAGCGCCACTGCGCGCACGTTCATCTCGCGCTCGAGGGCCTGCACCATGTCCTGCCCGTTGTCCCACAGATTGGACTTCGGATGGGCGGCCCCTGCGGGGCGCGCGTCGGCGTCGGTAATGTAGTTGAGCCCCTCCTGCTCTGCCTCCTGGATGATGCTCTCCAGCAGCTCGGCCTCCGTTTGATTGGGGCCGGGCGGCTGGTAGGCATAGCGCGCCGCCACCTTGTCCCACCGCTCCACGCCGGTGTCGTAGGCGCGATCGAGCGTGATCGAATCACCCTGGACCCGGGCGAGCGGCGCCGGGTAATCCATGACCGACGCGCGATCGTTGACCGACGCCGCGAAGTTGTGGGCAAGGCCGAGGGTGTGCCCCACCTCGTGTGCCGACAACTGGCGGATGCGGGCCAGGGCCATCTTCAGCATCGGGTCGTTCTCGGCCGAAAAGCCGTCGGCGTGCGCCCCCTGATAGGGCGCGAGGAGCCCCTCGGCCAGCCGGTAGTCCTGCCGCACGCGCCGGGACCCGAGGGTGACGTGCCCCTTCAGAATTTCGCCGGTGCGGGGATCGGTGACGGAGGCGCCGTAGCTCCAGCCCCGCGTGCGCCGGTGGACCCACTGAATCACGTTGTACCGCACGTCCATCGCGTCGGCGGTGTCGGGGAGCATCTTTACCCGGTAGGCGTCCTCAAAGCCGGCCGCCTCAAACGCCTCGGCCCACCACCGCGCCCCGTCGAGCAGGGCGCTCCGCACCGGCTCGGGCGTGCCGGGATCGAGATGGTACACGATGGGCTCTTTCGGCGGGCAGAGCCCGTCTTCACCCGGCGCCCCTGCGCACTGGAGGCGGTGCCGGTTCACCAACCGCCGCGTCGTGGATTCACCGACGGGCGTGGCGTAGTCTTCGTAGGACTCGTAGAACAGTCCGGATCGCGGACGGAAGCGGCGCGGGGTGTAGCCGGTTGTGTCGGGCAGCTTCACAAGCGAGTGGCGCACGTGGAGCGTCACGGCCCGAGGGGCCGCCGCGGTTCGCTGCACGTACTTTCCAGGGTCCCCGTCCGTCGTGAAAGTGAGCCGGGCCTCCAGCTCCGTATTCTGCGGGAAGGCCTTGGTGTTTTCGAGATAGGGGACGCTCCGGCTCTCGTCGAGCGAAAACGAGCCCTGATCCGTGTTTTTGAGGCGGCGAACCACGCCGTGTGCGTCGCGCACCACGAAGTCGGTGGCCTCGACCAGCACGTGCCCGTCCGGCCCTTCCGCCGCCACCTCAAACCCCCAGAGCACGCCCGGCGCAAACGCCTCCCGCACGGCCTCCCGCTCCTGCGGATTGTCGGTAGCGGCGCGGTAGTCGAGGTTGGGTGCCACGAGCAGCACCGTCGCCCCCGTCCGCTCGAACCGCACGATGCGCTGCCCGCCCAACTGCCCCCGGTCCAGCCCGACCGGATTGGAGCCGAGGCCCGTGGGGAGTGAGTTTACGTAGAGGACGTTCGTGTCGAGCTTGGGAATTTCCAGCCAGAGCGTTCCGGCGTCCGCGTCCCAGTACACCGGCATGTAGCCGTCCATCATCTCCATCCCGTCGGTCTTTTCGGCAATGGTCGGGACGTCGTCGGTCTGGGCCGACGCGGTCGGGACAATGAGCAGGAGGCTCGCAACGACAAGGGCCACGCGGAGGAGGCGAGCGGGAAGACGATGCATGAGCGGGGCAGGTGTAGTTTGCAGAAGCATGGGTCCGCGCGCCGGAACGCGCGGCAGCACTGAACTTACGAAATAAATAGGCGAAATTCGAAATGACCGGCGTGCCTGAAATTCCTGGATTCTTTGCGGCGCGACCGTAGAATTCTCATCCGGCGCGTGCGCAATTTCCATCGGCACCCATTACGTTTGGGGACGTGTAGATTTCATCGTCGGCGTCCCGCCTACGTCGACCGCCGTCGCCGGGCCGTACAGCGCCCGGCACCGTCATCCCATCAATCAACCGACCCCTCTTCATGGAAGTAGGAACGAGCGAAGTCACGGGCACAATCGTCGAGGTTCTCGGGCCGGTCGTGGACGCCCAGTTTCCCGAAGACGAAGTGCCCGACATTCTGGATGCCCTTCGGATCGAGCGTGAAGACGACAAAGACCTGATTCTAGAGGTGCAGCAGCACCTTGGGGAGCGGCGCGTCCGGGCCATTGCCATGGACTCGACGGCCGGCCTGCAGCGCGACCAGAAGATTATCGCGACCCAAAATCCGATCTCCGTTCCCATCGGCCAGGAAATCCGAGGGCGTCTCTTCAACGTGGTGGGCCAGCCGATCGACGGGTTGCCCGAACCGGACGTCGATGAGCAGCGTCCCATCCACCAGGACCCGCCCGAGTTCGACGACCTCGCCGGCTCGCAGGAGGTCCTGGAGACCGGAATCAAGGTGATGGATCTGATTCAGCCGGTGCCGAAAGGCGGAAAGGTCGGGCTCTTCGGCGGGGCCGGGGTCGGAAAGACGGTGCTTATCATGGAGCTCATCAACAACATTGCGAAGGCCCACGAGGGCCTCTCGGTCTTTTCCGGCGTCGGCGAGCGGACCCGCGAGGGCAACGACCTGCTTCGGGAGATGATTGAGGCCGGCGTGATGACCTACGGCGAAGAATTTGAGGAGTCGATGGAGGCCGGCGGCTGGGACCTCGACAAGGTCGACTTCGACGCGATGCAGAATGAGAGCAACATTTCGCTCGTCTTCGGCCAGATGAACGAGCCGCCCGGCGCCCGGGCCCGCGTGGGACTTACGGGCCTCACCATCGCCGAGTACTTCCGCGACCTCGGCGGGCGGGACGTCCTGTTCTTCCTCGACAACATTTTCCGCTTCGTACAGGCGGGGCAGGAGATGTCGGCGCTCATGGGCCGCATGCCGAGCGCGGTGGGCTACCAGCCGACGCTCGCCAGCGAGATGGGCGACCTCCAGGAGCGCATTACCTCCACGCAGGAAGGCTCCATTACCTCCTTCCAGGCCGTGTACGTCCCGGCCGACGACCTGACGGACCCGGCGCCGGCTACCACCTTCGCCCACCTCGACTGCACCACGGTGCTCTCTCGTCAGCTGGCCACGCAGGGCATTTATCCGTCCATCGACCCGCTCGACTCTACGAGCCAGATGCTCAACGAGCGGGCCCTCAGCACGGAGCACTACGAGACCGCCCAGGACGTGAAGGAGATCCTGCAGCGCTACGAGGAGCTTCAGGACATCATCGCCATTCTCGGCATGGATGAACTGAGCGACGAGGACAAGCGGGCCGTGAATCGCGCCCGGCGCGTGCAGCGCTTCCTCAGCCAGCCGTTCTTCGTGGCCGAGCAGTTTACCGGCACGCCCGGCAAATACGTGGAGATCGACGAGACCATCCGGGGCTTCCGCATGATCCTGGACGGGGAGCTCGACCACCTGCCCGAGCGCGCCTTCCTGCTCAAGGGCACGATCGACGAAGTGATCGAGGA
>JBDGQM010000141.1:7745-8883 GCA_042219065.1 Salinibacter sp.
AGATGCGATTGCCGTGTTTGAGGGGTGACGGATCGTCTTCGTCTGGGGAAACGTACTCATTTCTGTAGTGTCCCGGGCATCGTCGCGTCGCCTCGATGGAGAAGAAAAAGAACCTCTTCCGCATCGACACCGGCCGCACCCACGGCTGGCAGGTCCGCATCATCCGCGACGGCGAGCGGCACACCAAGCTCTTCTCGGACATGAAGCACGGGGTGGAGGGGGCCCTGAACGAGGCCGCCGAGACGCTGGCCGAGCACGTCGACCACGATCTCACGGTGGAAGAGATGATCGAGGAGGCCCGCCCGGCGGTGGAGCAACTCCTGGCGGACAACGACGTGGCCGAGCGGGTTTGAGAATGGGCGAATGCGCAAGGGGGAGCAAGGACGCGTCTTCGAATCAACCCCGCAGCGAATATCTGGGGTTGACAAATCCCATCCCCCTCTTCTCCCACACTCCCACGCTCTCTTTCTCCCACGCTCCTTCTCGCCCCCTCTCCCTTTCGCCCCTTCTCCCATGAGACTCTGGCCCGCCCTTCTCGCCCTGCTCGCCTGGAGCGGAGCCGACGCTGCCGCCCAGCCCGCCCCGGAACGTCCGTCCGACGACCTGCTGACGCGCCCGGCCCTGCAGGCGGTGGTGGAGGCGCAGGTGAAGCGCGACGGAGAGGCCGTGCGGGCCAAGCTCAACGCAGAAGCGCCCAGCGTGCGGGCCCGCGCCGCGTTCGCCCTCGCCTCCGTGCAGGACACCGCCGCAGTGCCGGCGCTTCTCGACCGGCTGAAGGACAGCGTCCCGCTCGTCCGCACCGACGCAGCGCTTGCGCTCGGCCAGATGCCGCCCTCGTCCGTCCCGTCGCGCCCGCTCCTCCGGGCGCTGGGCTTTGAACGCGACGCGCGTGCACAGCGCCACTTGATCGAGGCCCTCGGCAAGACCGGAGACACGGCCTCCCTCCGACGCCTCCTCCGTCTCAATCCTCCCCCGGACCGCAATCCGGCCGTAGCCCTCACCCTCGCCCGGTACGGCATGCGGGGCATCACCGATTCCACCGCCACCGCCTGGCTCATCGAGCACCTGTCGGCCGACGACCCGTGGACGCGTCGCAACGCCGCGTACGCGCTGGGACGCGTGGAGGCCCTCTCCCGAC
>JBDGQM010000142.1:0-3661 GCA_042219065.1 Salinibacter sp.
CCCAGCGCCGTTCCCACGCGCGGACTCGTGGCGATGAGTGCCGCGTATCGGTCGGGCGCCTTCAGATGATCCGCGAGGGCCTCCTGGCTGGGAAAGGCAAAGGTGAGCACCGGCTCGCACACCGCCTGCATGCCGGCCTGCCGAAAGGCCGCGAGGTACCGATCCGGCTCGTCCGCCGACCGCAGAAGGACAACGTCCGGAGACTCGGGCATGGGTGCGCGGAGAATTGAGGCGGAGACGGCGCGAGAACGCCCCTCATTCGTTTAATTGAAGGGAGACCCCAAGCTCGTTGCGGGAGAACGGATTAGGGGGATCTGACTCAGAGAACAGATTAGGGCCGAAACGGCGATCCCGTCGGCTCGCGCCGGTCGTCGCCGAGCACATCGTTGAGAATCGTCTCGCCGCCGGCCTCCAGCAGATCCTCGGCCAGTTCTCGTCCCATGTCCGCGGCCTCCTCCGGCGGGCAGCGCCGCTGGTCGCGGTAGTGCTCGCTCCCGTCCAGGGCCGCGATGCAGGCGTCCAGGACAAGCAGGTCGTCCTCAAAGTGCGCCCAGGCCCCCAGCGGCACCTGACACCCGCCGCCGACCCGTCGGAGGAACGCCCGCTCAGCCACGGCCGCGTGGCCGCTGGGCTCGTGGTGTAGGACCTCGCAGAGACGGGTGCGGAGCTCATCCTGATCCTCCCGGCACGCAATGCCCAGCGCCCCCTGCCCCACCGCGGGAATCATAATCGCCGGATCAATGCGATCGCGGATGTGGACGGAAAGGCCGAGGCGCACGAGCCCCGCTACCGCCAGCACCATGCCCGTCCAGGGCGGCCCGTCCGACCGATCCTCGCGCAGCTTTTCGAGCCGGGTGTCGACGTTTCCGCGGACCGGAACCACGTTGAGGTCCGACCGCCAGGTGAGCAACTGGGCCGTGCGGCGGAGCGAGGCGGTGGCGACGGTTGCCCCCTCCGGCAGGTCGGACAGGGAGCCGTCGAACGAGGGATGGGCCACGAACGCGTCGCGGGGATCTTCGCGCTCGCCGATGGCCGCCAGCGAGAGGCCCGACGGCACCGACGACGGAATATCTTTGAGGGAGTGAACGGCGAGGTCCACCGCCCCGTCGAGCAGCGCGCGGTCCAGTTCTTTCGTGAAGACCGCCTCGTCCCCAATCTCCGAGATCGGCGTGTCCGTCGACTCGTCTCCCCGGGTCGTGATGGTTTCCAGTTCCACGCGGTGGCCCGCGGCTTCGAGTCGGGACCGCACGGTGTTCGCCTGCCGGAGCGCCAGATCACTCCCACGCGTGCCGAGAATGAGTGAATCAGAAGTCGACATCAGGGACGAGCGGATTTGAGACGAGATACGGCCTGGCGAACAGATCCAGCGCAGAGAGGGTGCTCCGGACCAAAACGACACCGTTCCTCCCGATCACTCCCCATGAGCGTCCGGGGCCCTCTCGTCCCGGTGCGCGCCGAGGGCCTCCGTCATCCGGAGGGCGTGCTGAACCTCCTCCGTCTCCGCCCCCTCCGACTCGGGGTCATGGGTGAGATAGGGGCACCGAGACGGCGCCTCGCTCAGGGCGGGACGGTCGGCGTTGGAGTTCTCTTGCAGGTCGCGCCCCGCATCGTCCTGGTCGGACGGCGCGAACAGGGCCCGAAGCAGCTCAATGCCCTGCACAAAGTCGATGCTCTCCGGGTCGACGTTCTTGAGGCGGACGATGGGCACCGCCAGCAGCTTCTGCATGATCGACTGAGTGAGCTGGTCCACCTCCGCCCGATCCATGTCGGTGCGGTGGGCGTGCCGGTCGACCTCCTGCTCCCGAATCGTCTCGAAGGTGCTCCGGATGGCCTGGATCGCAGGCTGGAGGGCCTGCTGGTGGAAGACCCAGGTGACAAAGTCTTCGAGCAGCTCTTCGCAGATGGCCTCGGCCTCCGGCACCGCGGTGGCGCGGCGCTCCCGCACCGCCTCCGTCCAGTCCTGCAGGTCGTCCAGGTCGAACACCCGGTAGCCGGGCCGGTCGGCCACGGCCGGATCCACGTTCCGGGGCATCGTGACATCGACCACCAGCGTGCGTCCTTCGTCGGCGGACGGCAACGACGACGGTGTCAGGATCGGCTCCGGGGCGCCCGTGGCCACCAGCACGAGATCGGCCTGTGCCACCGTCTCGTGGCGGGCCGTCCAGGGGCGGGTGTCGCCCCCGAATGACGACGCGAGCGTGTCTGCGCGGTCCGCAGAGCGGTTGACGACCGTCAGGGACCGGAGCGCGTCGTCCGTGAGGGCCTCCAGCGCAAGGCGGCCCATCTTGCCCGCGCCCAATAGCACAACGTCGGCGTCGGCGAAGGGGGTCGCGTCGTCGTGCGCGTCGAACTCCTGCCGGGCCATCTCCACGGCCGCGGTGGAGACGGAGGCCGCCCCCCGGCCCAGGCCGGTCTCCGACGAGACGCGCTTGGCGGCGCGGAAGGCCGTGTGCAGGAGGCGGTGCATCACGGAATGGACGCCGTCGGCGTCTACGGCCCGCTGGTAGGCGGTTTTCATCTGGGCGAAGATCTGCCGTTCGCCCAGCACCACCGAGCGCAGGCCGCACGTCACCTGCAGGAGGTGGCGCACCGCGTCCTCGTCCCGCACGCGGAAGGCCGTGTCGGACGGCCACTGCGCTCCTGCCGCCTGTCCCAGCAGGGCCTCCACCTGCCGGACATCCGCCTCGGTGCCGTAGAGGTACGCCTCGGTCCGGTTGCAGGTGGACAGCACGACGACCTCTGCGTCGTCGCTGAGACTGAGGTTGGAATACAGGGCCTCCTGGTCTTCGACGCCGAGCGAGAACGCTTCCGTCCGCTCTAGCGACGCGCACTCATGGTTGAGACCGACTGCGTGAAACCGCATGGGAGCACTCAGATGCACCAGCGTCTAATTCGGAAGTGATACAGGGGGCGCATTTCCCTGTTCGGGGCGGGGGGTGAATAAGAATTGAGTTTGCCGCTCTGCCTGCGGGCTCGGCGCCTACGCGCCGGGCGAGGCGTTCGATGATGACGCGGCCATGGCTTCCAGGAGATGAAGCACGATCTGCGAGGACGAGTACGCAGCCTCCCGCAGAAACGCCCCGAAGTCGATGTCCGAGGTTCCGTCGGCCCGATCCGAGATGGCCCGCACGACCAGGTACGGCACGTCGTTCATCGTACAGACCTGCCCCACGGCGGCGCCTTCCATCTCGACACAATCGCCGTCGAGGTCCTCCCGGATTTGCCTCCGGTGGGCCTCGTCCTCCACGAACGTATCGCCGGTCAGCACGCGGCCCTCGGTGAGGGTATGGTCGGCGAGCGACACCTCCAGCGCCCGACGCCGAAGCGCCGGATCGGTTTCAAAAAACCGGTGATCGGCAAACGGGATCTCCCCCCGCGAGAGGCCCATGAACTCAACCAGCATGTCGTGCTGCACGCAGTCCTCCGCCACCACGATGTCCCCAATGTCGAGCGACGTCGTGAGTGCCCCCGCCGATCCCGTGCAGATGACGGCGTCGGCCCCGAAGGCGTCGACGAGAATCTGGGTACAGAGCGCCGCGTTCACCTTCCCCACGCCCGCCTTCACGAGCACGAGATCATGGCCGTGCCACGCGGCCTCGTGGAACGTGAGACCGGCCCGCTGGGTCGACCCGCGGATCTCACACCGGTCGAGATAGAGCTC
>JBDGQM010000142.1:3761-6467 GCA_042219065.1 Salinibacter sp.
GTGGTCACGGGCACGAAGGTGCCGTCCGGCTCCTCGGCCATCAGGACCATGCCCTGGCTTTCGAACCCAAACATCTCCTTCGGCGCCATATTGGCCACGACCACGACCTCGAGGCCAATCAGGTCGTCGGGCTCCATCTGCTCGGCCACCCCGGCCAGCATCTGCCGCTCTTCGAGGCCGATGTCCACCTCCAGGCGCAGGAGCTTGTCGGCGTCGGGCACCGGCTCGGCGGCCGTGACGGTGCCGGCGCGGAGGTCGAGATCGGTGAAGTCGTCAAACTCGATGTTGTCCTTCAGGTCGTCGTAGTCCATGTCGGGGTCGGTTGAGTCAGAATCCTGTTCGGCGGCCCGCTCCTCCGACTGCTGTCGGAGTTTCTCGATCTGGGCCTCAATTGTCGTGTCGTCGATCTTTTCAAAGAGAATCTCCGGTTCGCCGAGCTCGTGCCCCGCGTCCAGGAGGGGCCCGGCGGCATCCTCCCATCCAAGTGCGTTGTCCGGATCGTCCCCCGGCGTGCTCGACCGCACGTTCGAGAGCCGGAGCATGTCCTGGAGGCGCTGCGCGGCGTCGGGCAGGACCGGCTCCGTCAGAATGGAGAGGGCGGCGCACACCTGCAGGCTCACGTGGACTGTGTTCGCGCAGGCCTGCGGGTCGTCCTCGTGCGTGTGCCAGGGCTCGGTCTCGTTGAAGTACTTGTTGCCGGCCCGCGCCAGCGCCATGGTCTCGGACACCGCCTCCCGCATCCGGTACGCCTCGTAGGCCTCGCCCACCGCACCGGGCGTGTCGGCGATGGTATCGAGCGCCGCCTGGTCCACGTCGGACGGATCGGCCAGCGGCGGCACTTCCCCCTCGAAGTAGCGATGGGCAAACGTGAGGGTACGATTCACAAAGTTGCCGAGCACGTCCGCCAGCTCGCCGTTGACGCTTCGCTGGAAGGCCTCCCAGCTAAAGTCCGCGTCCTTTGTCTCCGGCAGCGTGGTGGCGAGGGCGTAGCGGAGGAGGTCGGGCCCCCGTTCGTCGCCGAAGTCGTCGAGGTACTCGTGCAGCCACACCGCCCATCCGCGGCTCGTGGAAAGCTTTTGGCCCTCCAGGTTCAGAAACTCGTTGGCCGGGACGTTCTCGGGCAGGACGAAGTCCCCGTGCTCCATCAGCATCCCCGGAAACGTGAGGCAGTGGAAGACGATGTTGTCTTTGCCGATGAAGTGGACGAGATCGGTGTCTTCGTCCTGCCAGTAGGACGCCCAGTCGCCCGGTTCGCCCTGCTCGGCGGCCCACTCCTTCGTGAACGAAATGTAGCCGATGGGGGCGTCGAACCAGACGTAGATCACTTTTCCTTCGGCGTCGAGCCCGTGCCGCTCGGCCACATCCGCGGGCACCGGCACGCCCCACGGCACGTCCCGCGTGATGGCCCGGTCCTTGAGGCCATCGTCGAACCAGCTACGGATCTGGCCGAGGACATTGTTTTTCCACTCCGGGTGCGAGTCGATCCAGTCCTCCAGCTTCGGCTGCATCGCCTCCAGCGGGAGGTACCAGTGGGTCGTTTCCTTCCGCTCCGGCGTTGCGTCGGTGAGTGTGCTTCGGGGACTCTCCAGCTCCGTCGGGCTCAGCGTCGAGCCGCACTGCTCGCACTGGTCGCCGTACGCCTCGTCGAAGCCGCAGACCGGACACGTCCCCATTACGAACCGATCGGCCAAAAACATCTCCGCCTCCGGGTCATAGAGTTGCTCTTCGGTTTTCAGGTTGAACACGTCCTTCTGGTCGAGGACGCGGAAAAATGCCTGTGTGGTCTCCTCGTGGGTGGCGCTGGTGGTGCGGCCGTAGTAGTCGAAGCTCATCCCAAACCGCTCGAAGGTCTCCTGAATCTGGGCGTGGTAGGCGTCGACGATCTCCTCCGGGGATCGATCTTCGCGGATGGCGCGCATGAGCACGGCCACCCCCATCTCGTCGGAGCCGCAGATGTAGGCCACGTCCCGGCCCTGCAGCCGCTGGTAGCGCACGAAGAGATCGGCCGGCAAGTACGCGCCGGCAAGCTGGCCGATGTGGACGGGGCCGTTGGCGTACGGCAGGGCCGAGGTGACAAGAAGACGGTCTGTCGGTGACGACTCTTCCATCAGGAACGGACGTAGTTAAAAGATATCGGATTTCGGATTTGCGCAGCGCTATTGCGTATTTCGTATTGCGTATCCTTCTTTCTTCCAATAAGAGCCAACACGCGATACGAAATACGCAACACCAAATAGGTCCTTAGTTGAAGCTCACCCCGTCCAACGGATCCCCGTCCTTCTTCCGGAGCGCGTCTTCGGCGAACCACGCCTCGTCGACCTCCTGCGTCGTGTCGGGCAGGTCCTCGTGGGGCTTTTCGTAGCCGTCGATGTCTTTGAGCCAGACGAGCGTCTTGGTGCGCTCGGTGCCGTCCCGGGCCTCGAACTCGACATTCTCCTCCCGGGCCGCACAGGTGCCCTCGGCCTCGTCGTACACCCCGCCAAGCTTCGGGTGCCGCAGCAGGATCCGCACGCGCTCGCCGTAATCAAAGCGACTGTCCTCAAAATCTTCTTCGCTGTACGTTGCCACGATCGTTCGTTATGCTACGTTCGTTGGTGTTGCTCGAGGCGCTGCGGGACCTCGTCCCCGCATAGGAGTATAAAAACCAGCGGTGACGGGTGCAGGTTCGCCCCTCGCGAGCCAGGGCAATCGCATGTTAAATGCCGG
>JBDGQM010000143.1:0-5463 GCA_042219065.1 Salinibacter sp.
CCTTCCGTTCAACATTGCCAGCTACGCCCTGCTCACGCACATGCTGGCCCAGCAGGCCGACCTCACGCCGCATGCGTTGATCTTCAATGGGGGCGATTGCCACATCTACCGGAATCACCGGGCGCAGGCGGAGGAGCAACTCAGCCGTACACCCTACGCTCGGCCCGCCCTCCACCTCCGCGAGCGCGACTCGCTCTTCGACTACACCGCGGACGACGTGACAATCGAGGACTACGAGCACCACCCGGCGCTGGAGGCCCCCATCGCGGTCTAGGTTTACCGATGCGTGAGGAACTTCTTCAACGGGATGTGCCCACCTCGACCGAGAATGCTCTGGCGGAACGGGGCTGAGTGTGGGAGTATGGGCGTACGGGCGTTCTTTCTCCCACACCCACACACTCCCAAACGCCCATACCCAGAGGCGTTATCTTCAGGAATTTCTGCACGGCTCGGTAGAGGGGAGCATCTCAAAGCCACGAGTGGACACTGATGTTCGTTACCAGCGCCCAGCACGACCGCGGACCGCCGACGGCGGACGGCTGCTTCTCGTACACGAACGGCAGTCCGCCGTCGTCGCGTTCGAAGCAGGCCGCTGTTGGGCCGTCAGGGTCTTCACGGCCTCGACGTAGTCCCCAGAGAGGGTAGAGTCCTCGGACGTCTGTCCTTCCTCGAAGGCCTTCTACGGTTCCCAGATGTGCTCCGTGAGCGCCCCGGCAAGGGCATGGATTGCGCCGTGCCGGGTGCGCCCTTCCATGGATTGCGCCGTGCCGGGTGCGCCCTTCGTCGACGAGCCGGTCCACCGAGGCGGCGACGGGCGTTTCGTCGCCGAGGGCAACCTGGGCAATGGTCATGTGACAGGCGGCGTGGAGCTCCACGACGCCCCCACTGCTACGCAGGAACGGGCTCGGAGGGCACGGACCCGTCCGCGCCCTCCAGCACCGGCCCGCCGTCGCCCATCGTGTCCGCGGCCCACCGGGCCTGGACTGCCGCCCGCCACGCTTGCGTGAGCAACTCGTAGTCGCGCGCCTGCCACTCGTCAGAGACGCCCTCGACACACTTAAACCCGTGCGCCACCGGCGAGAGACTGGCCCGCGGGGCGCTCGACAGGCTCAACATGCCCGACCGGCCCAGCCCGAGCCGAAATTCGCCGTGCAGCTGGCCCAGCACGCAGCGGTCCCCGCTTTCCAGCTCCAGGGTATTGGGATCGATGCGGCGATGCCAGCCGGGGTCGCGCTCGTCGAGATATTCCGCGCCCTGCCGGACCCGCTCGCGCACCGCCTCCTCCGTAATCTGACGGGTGCGACGAGACTGCCACCAGGTCCGAAGGTGCTCGAAGAGAGCGTACATAGCAGGATGTCGTGGTCGGGACGACAGATCAAATGGACATTGCCATATCCAGAGTAGACCGCAAGGATCCCCCGCCTGCAGTCCACCGGGCTGGAGGTTTCATTATCGTTCCGCGTCGCCGCGGGCCGCCTGAGCCATCTCTACGAGCCGGCCCCGAGCGTCCTCGACCGTGCTCAGGGGCGTGTCGAAGTCGATCCGCACGGGGGCCGTCGCACCGCCCGTCTCCACCGCCAGCTCAAAACCGTCGGCGTCGATGCCCGTCATGCGCACGTCCTCGACCGCCGACACGTCCGCGTACGCCTTCGCGTAGCGGACCAGATCGTCCACGTGCGCCTCATTCATGTGGGTGACGATGCGGTCTACATCGTCCGCGGTCAACACGGGCTCGTCCATTGCGGAAAGGGTGGCCAGTAGGAACGATTCCAATCAGGGACCTCTCGACGAGTGATTCCCCTGCGCCCTCACAGCCCGAACTCCTCGTACATGGCGTCGATCTGGTCGGCGTGGCGCTCCTCAATGACGCTGCGGCGGAGCTTGAGGGTGGGGGTGAGCGTGCCCTCCTCTACCGTAAACGGCTCGGACAGGAGGCGGAAGTTGCGGATCTTTTCGTGGGCCGCCGCCTCCCGGTTGTAGGCGTCGAAGGCATCCTGGAAAAGCGCCCGGGCCTCCTCGAGGTCAAGAAGCTCGGCATCGCTGTAGGACGCCGCGTCGACGTCCTCCTCCCGAACCCGAATCCGGAGCGACTCGAAGTCGGGCACCACCAGGGCCGCAAGAAACGGACGGCCCTCGCCGATCACCACGATCTGATCGATCCACCCCTTGGTCTTGAACGTCTCCTCGATGGGGCCCGGATAGACGTTCTTTCCGCCCTCCGTCACGATCATGTGCTTGATCCGATCCGTGATCTTGAGGTATCCCTCCTCAAAACGTCCCACGTCGCCGGAGTGGTACCACCCGTCGGAATCGAACGCGGCCCGGGTTTGCTCCGGTTGGTCCCAGTATGCCTTCATCACATTGGGTCCCTTCACCAGGATCTCCCCCTCCGGCGTCGAGAGGGACGTGGGATAGTCACTGCCGCTGATCGTTCCGACCGGCTCGTCGCTGTCGAGCGGCTGGATGGCCACCGTGACGCCCGGCAGGACGTGGCCTACGGTGCCGTAGCGCGGGGCGTCCATCGGATTTACCGTGAGGACCGGCGACGTCTCCGTGAGGCCGTAGCCCTCAATGATGGTGACGCCCGCCGCCTGGAAGAAGGTGCCAATCTCTTCGGGCAACGCCGCGCCGCCGGACACGGCGAACCGAAGATTGCCCCCGAGCTTCTCGTGCAATTTCGAAAAGACGAGCCGGTGGGCCACTGCCCGCTGCGCCCGCAGCCACAGTCCCGGCCCCGTGCCGTCCGACTGCTCCGCCTCGGCGTACGTTTCGCCCACCTGCACGGCCCACTCGAAGATCTTCTGCTGGATGGCACTGCCCTCACTGGCCTGCTTCGTGACGCGGTTGTACACCTTCTCAAACATGCGCGGCACGGAGATCATGAGGGTCGGGCTCACCTCCTGCAGGTTTTGGCTCACCGCCTCGATGCTCTCCGCGTAGCTAATGGTGGCCCCCGCGGCGAGCACAGCCGTATGGCCCGCCGTGCGCTCGAAGGCGTGGGAGAGGGGCAGAAACGAGAGGTGATGGTCGTCTTCGCCGAATGGCACCCGCTGCAGGGCGCCCTTCACGTTCGAGCAGAAGTTGCGGTTCGTGAGCACAACGCCCTTCGGTTGTCCGGTGGTGCCACTCGTGTAGATGAGGGCACTCGTGTCCTCCGGCGTCAGGTCCTCGGCGATGCCGGTAAGCCGCTCCTCGTGCTCGGCCCAGTAGTCGCGGCCCGCGGCCAGGGCGTCGGTCCAGTGCGTCATGGGCACCGGCGGGGCGTCGGCCGTCTCGCTCATCACGATCACCTCTTCGAGCTCGGGACACTCATCAGCGATCTCCTCAATCTTTTTGCGCTGGACCGGCACGGACACGATGCAGATTTTCGCCCCGGCGTCACGGAGAATGTAGGCCACCTTGGTCGGTGGGAGCGAGGTGTAGATCGAGACATTTGCCGCGCCAATCAGCTGGGTTCCCAGGTCGCTGATGGCCCATTCCGGTCGGTTCTCCGAAAACAGCGCCACCCGGTCCCCCTTCCGGATCCCCTGCCGGTGCAGGTAGCCCGCAAGCCCCTGCACCCGGCCTTCAAGATCCTCCCACGTGATGTCGTGCCAGCCCTCCCCCCGAGCCTTGTGCCGCAGCACGGGCCGCTCCCGGCCTCGGTATCGATCACAGAGGCGACGAAACATCTGCGGAATGGTATCGAACTCAACCTGCGCAGGCATGAGGACCGTGCGAGCTGTGAAAAGAACGCGGGCAGGTCTACCCGCAAACCGTCGGGCTGTTTCTCTCTCTACGCCCCTCCCGCCTCTCTCCCTCGCCCCCTTTTCCCTTACACGTCCGCCCCGACCGCCTCATCGATCGAAGCGAACCCATCGTCGCTCAGCCGCTCCACGAGGCCCTGTTTGATCTCTCGAATGAGTGCGGGGCCCTCGTAGACGAGCGCCGTGTAGAGCTGCACCAGCGAGGCCCCGGCCCGAATTTTGGCGTAGGCCGAGTCGGCATCGTGCACGCCCCCGACCCCAATGATGGGAATCTCCCCGTCGGTGCCCTGGTAGAGATATCCCACCATCCGGGTGGCCCGGCGCGCGAGAGGACGCCCACTGAGCCCCCCGTCTCCGATCTCCGCCAATCGGTCCGACGAGGCCTGAAGGTTCTTGCGGTCCGGGGCCGTGTTCGTCGCGATAAATCCGTCGATCTCGTGGTCCTGTGCCACCGCGAGAAGTTCTTCCAGGCGGGTGTCGAGCACCACCCGGTCGGTCAGCGGAGGACTCAGCTTGATCAGCACTGGCACCGCCAGGCCCGGCGCCGTCTGCTCGTCGCGGATGGCATCGAGCAGCGTGTCGAGGGCCGCCGGATCCTCGAAGGTGGTCCCGTCCTCCGCATTCGGACACGACACGTTCAGGACCACGTACTCGGCCTGTCCCCTCAGTTGCTGGAAGCTCGCCCGAAAGTCGTCCAGGGCCGCCTCGCCCATGATGCCGGGATCGTGGGTCTTGGCCAGGTTGATGCCCAGGGGCCGGGACCGCTTTGACCGTCCCCGCTCCAGCCGCTCCGCTACCGCCTCGGCACCGTCGTTGTTGAGGCCCATCCGGTTGATGAGGGCCTGGTCTGCCGGTAGTCGGAAGGCCCGCGGCCTGGGATTGCCGGACGCGGGCTGTGCGCTCACCGACCCTACTTCCACGAAGCCGAACCCGACCGCCTCCCAGAAGGGGACGGCCTGGGCGTTCTTGTCGACCCCGGCGGCCAGCCCGACCGGATTGGGAAAGGTGGTCCCCCAGAGCCGCTGCTTGAGGCGCTCGTCCTCGAACCTGTACTGCGACTCAACGAGGGACGGGGCCACCCTCTGTGCCAGCCGTGCCGTCCACAGGCTCACCGTGTGTGCCCGTTCGGGATCAAGTTGAAACAGCAGTGAGCGGAGAACCTGGTACATGCGCCTGTGGAACGATCAAGAGAACCCGAGAAGAGACGTATTCCACGCCGTCCCGTCCGTTCCCCCCGGGGCGCCCTCACGTCGCGTGGTTTCGTCGCGGCATGGAGGCGCACCCGCCTCTGATCAACGAGAACGCCCGACACGCACGGGGGTGAGGGCGCGGGGAGCAGGACCGCACCGCCCCGGATCGGGAACACATCGGCCCCAGGGCCCGGATGCGAGTGCCGTGCCGCTCCACACGAATCGCCGGGACTACCTCCCCTTTACCGATGCGTGAGGAACTTCTGAAACGGGATGCGCCCACCTCGACCGAGAATGCTCTGGCGGAACGGGGCTGAGTGTGGGAGTATGGGCGTACGGGCGTTCTTTCTCCCATACCCACACACTCCCAAACGCCCATACCCAGAGGCGTTATCTTCAGGAATTTCTGCACGGCTCGGTAATCATTCCTACATCAGACCTCCCCGTCCATACGCTCCCCCTTCCGCACCTGCGTACGCGCTCGCGCTGAACCTGCCCCAGGACATCCCGTTTCCCGGATCCGTTCC
>JBDGQM010000144.1:0-6209 GCA_042219065.1 Salinibacter sp.
ATGCCCGAGTCCACCTTCCCGCCCCGCACAGCCAGCGTTGAGCGCACCACCGCCGAGACCTCTGTCGCTGTCGATCTGAACCTCGACGGCGACGGCACCTACGACGTGGACACCGGGGTCGGCTTCTTCGATCACATGCTCGACCTGTTCGCCAAGCACGGGGGGCTGGATCTCACGATACAGTGCGACGGCGACCTGGCGGTCGACGACCATCACACGGTCGAAGACGTAGCCATCACGCTCGGGCAAACCCTCCGACAGGCCCTCGGGGACAAAGCCCACATTGCCCGCTACGGCCACGCCTACGTCCCGATGGACGATGCCCTCGCCCGCGCCGTGATCGACCTCTCCGGCCGCAGCTACTACCAGTTCGAAGCCGCGCTCGACCGCGAGCAGGTCGGCGACCTTTCGACCGAGATGGTGGAGCACGTATGGCGCTCCATCAGCGAGCATGCCCGCTGCAACCTGCACCTGACGGTCCTCCACGGCCACAACGCCCACCACAAGATCGAGGCCCTCTTCAAGGCCGCCGCCCGCGCCCTGCGGAGCGCCGTCCGCCGCCACCCAGATCACGCCCAGGTGGCCTCGACGAAAGGCACACTGTCCTGAGTGTGGAATGTAGAGTGTAGAATGAGGAGTACGGTATTCGGACGTTAGAGGCGCCCACCGCTCCACGCTCACCCCCAAACGCACAACTCTCAACGCACAACCCTCAACGCAAGTCCTATGCTTTCAGACGAAACGGTAGCCGTGATCGGTGCCGGCAACATCGGTCGGGCCCTCATCGGGGGCATGATCAACGGCGGGCTGATCGACGCCGAGCACGTGATCGCCACGCGGCGCACGGCCTCCGCGCTCGACGAGATGGCGGAGGAGTTTCCCGGCCTCCGCACGACGACCGACAACGTGGCGGCGGTCCAGGACGCCTCCCTCATCCTGCTCACCATCAAGCCGCAGAGCCGGGCCGAGGTGATCACGAACATCCGCGACCACGTGGAGCGGGACGTGCTCGTGATTAGCGTCCTCGCCGGCATTACGACCGAGCGGCTCCAGCTCGGCTTCGGGCAGGACCAGCCGGTGATTCGGGCGATGCCCAATACCCCCGCCCTGGTCGACGCCGGCGCGACGGCCCTCTCCGCCGGCACCTACGCGACCGATGAGCACCTGGAAAAAGCCCGCTCCATCTTCAAGGCCGTGGGCGACGCGACCGTGGTGCCCGAGGAACACATGGACGCCGTGACGGGCCTCTCCGGGAGCGGCCCCGCGTACGTCTACATGTTCATCGAGGCCCTCACGGACGCGGGCGTGAAGCAGGGCATGTCCCGGAAAGACGCGTCCAAGCTCGCCGCGCAGACCGTGTACGGCGCCGCGAAACTGGCCATCGACACCGGCAAGCACCCCGCCATCCTGCGCGACGAGGTCACCACCCCCGGCGGCACCGCCATCGCCGCGGTCTCGTCGCTCGAACAGCACGGCCTGCGCACGATGCTCATCAACGCCGTCGGCACCGCCACCGAACGCTCCGAGGAGTTGAATGATGAGTAGCAGTAGGGAAAACAACTCCGCTCTCGCAACGGGACGTGGCCGGGATGGGTAAACCGTAATCGTGAGGATTGTGCCCTCTCACGTATCACGCCTCACTCATCACGCCGCCACTGCCTGCTCAAGACCGAGCACTCCCCCGACCTACAGCCTCCCTTTTCCGGATTCCCCCATCATGGTCACAATTATCGACTACGGCATCGGCAACCTGCGCTCCATCGAGAAGGCCTTCGAGACGGTGGGCGCTACGGTTCACCGCACAGACGATCCGGCGGACGTTGTGTCGGCCGAGCGCCTCGTCCTGCCCGGTGTGGGCGCCTTTCGCGCCTGCATCGATGAGATCCGGGATCGGAACCTGGAGGCCCCCATCCACGAGGCCGTCGAGCGGGGGACGCCGTTTCTGGGGGTGTGCGTGGGGATGCAACTGCTCTTCGACACCGGCTACGAGAAGGGCGAGCACGAGGGGCTTGGCATCCTGCCGGGCTACGTGGCTCATTTTCGGGAGGTGGACGCGGAGATGCCCGACGACCTGTCGGTGCCCCACATGGGCTGGAACGCCATCGCCCCCACCCGCAACAGCCTGCTGCTCAACGATCTCGGCGACGCCCCCTACGTCTACTTCGTGCACTCCTACCATCCGGTGGCGGAGAGTCCCGCGGACGTTCTGGCGACCACCCCTTACGGCCATCCCTTCCCGTCGGTCGTGCAGCGCGACAATGTGTTCGGCGTGCAGTTTCACCCCGAGAAGTCGCAGGCCGCCGGGCTGGGGCTGCTGGACAACTTTGCCGCCCTGTCCACCGCCGAGCAGATGCGGGAGGTCGCGGACTGACCTCAAATCTCTACGTCGAGACTCGATACGTCCCCTGGCTTACGCCCCCCCGCGGTCGCACGGGCGGTCCACCAAAAAATGACGACCCGCTCCTCGTCGTCGTCCATCGGAATCGTATCGAGGGCGACCGTCCGTGTGCTCCCAGGCGCCAGCCCGTTCCGCGTCAACGACGGACGCCAGTCCATTCGGGCAAGAATTTGCCGTCCCGCCTCAAACGTCCACACGGTATCCTGGCCCCGGTTGTGAACGGCAATCGTCTCGTCCACCAGTTCCGCCCGAACGGAGCCCGAGGGGGGCGTTCCATTGTCCCCGAGGACCGAACAGCCCACCAGCAAAAGGACACAGAGAACCATCGAGAGCACACAGTGGGAAACGTACGGCGAGAGGGATGGCGGCGCTGATGACGACTTCATGACGCGAGCACGATTGGTTGGTCCGAGACGGAGTGGATCCTCACAGTGCAAAACACTCAGGAACCGTCGAGTGACCACGCATCTCGGCCCTGAACGCCCTTGGCGCATCTCCCAGCCCCCCACAAATAGGAAAGCCCGTCCCAGGTGAGGACGGGCTTCTACCTTCCACATCGGAAGAGGTCGAGGCTGGTTATCCGACCGGAGAGGCGTTGAGGGCGCTCAGACCCTTCTCCGTCTGCTCGGTCTCGTAGGCCACTTCTTGGCCCTCTCGCAGGTCGTCGCCCATCGTCGAGCCGGTAATGTTGTTGGCATGCAGGAAGACGTCTTCGCTTCCGTCTTGGGGTTCGATGAAGCCGTATCCCTTCTCGCTATCGAACCACTTGATCGTTCCGCGTTCCATGGTGTGTTCTACTGTGTGTTTGTTGGGACGCTCCGTCGATGCACCGCAGGCAAACCGCGACGGGTGGGCAGACGGGGCAGCGATGGAGGCGCAAAGTTAGTGTTAATACGCGCATCCCACATCTCGGCGCCTGCACGGTTCCCTCGGCCGCGGCGCACCGGCTCCTTCTTCATGGAGTCCGCTTCTTTCTAAGCCCCTGCGCGCATGCTTCACACGGCCGCGGCACGCCCCCGAACATTGTCCGAGCTCGTGAATGGAAATGATGCCGTCGATCCGGATCCCCCCGTTTCCCCTCCACGCGCCCCGTTGCACAATGCCCCTCGTCATTCCTGCCATCGACATCCGCGACGGACGATGCGTGCGGCTCCATCAGGGCTCCTACGATGACGAGACGGTCTACTTCGACGACCCGGTGAAGATGGCGAAGCTGTGGCGGGTGCAAAACGCGCAGACCCTCCACGTGGTCGACCTCGACGCGGCCCGGGGCGAGGGCGATCACAACCGAGCGGTCATCGGGAAAATGTGCGACGCGCTCGACATTCCCATCCAGCTCGGCGGCGGCATTCGCTCGATGGAGCAGATTGAGGCCGCGCTCGACATGGGCGTGTACCGGGTGATTCTGGGCACCGCGGCGGTCCGCAATCCCGACCTTGTGACGGAGGCGGTCGAGGCCTTTTCGGCCCTGCGCGTGGTCGTGAGCATCGACGCCCGCGACGGGGAGGTGCGGGTGCAGGGGTGGACCGAAGGCTCGGGGCTCGATGCGGTGTCGTTTGCGCAAGACATGGAAGCCCGCGGCGTCCGCCGCTTCGTCTATACGGACATCAGTCGGGACGGCACGATGGAAGGTCCCAACATTCAGGCGTACCGGACCCTGGGCCAGCACCTGTCGGACGCGAAGATCACGGCCTCCGGCGGCGTGGGGGACCACCAGGATCTGCTCGACATTCAGACGCTTCAGTCCTACGGGGTCGACTCGGTGATCGTGGGCACCGCACTCTACGAGAACCGCTTCCCCTGTCAGCAGTTTTGGGCCTGGCAGGACAAGGACAACGTGGACCTCGACACCTTCTCCACCGCCGCCCTCCGCCCGGACGCCTCGTCCCCCGAGGAGAAATGAGTGCGCGTTCCCCGTCCGTACATCCGCACGTCCACCCTTCCGCACGTCCCCCCTTCCCTCCCTTTCTATGCCTCTTGCCAAGCGCATCATTCCGTGCCTCGACGTCGACGAGGGCCGTGTCGTGAAGGGCATCAACTTCGTTGACATCCGCGACGCGGGCGACCCGGTGGAGCAGGCCCGCACCTACGACGCCGCGGGGGCCGACGAGCTGGTGTTTCTCGACATCACGGCCACGCACGAGGACCGCGACATCATGCACGACGTGGTGCGCCGCACGGCCGATCAGGTCTTTATCCCGCTCACCGTGGGCGGCGGCCTGCGCTCGGTGGACGACATGCGGGCCATGCTCCAGGCCGGGGCCGACAAGGTGGCCATCAACTCCGCCGCGGTGAAGGACCCGGACCTCATTGCCCGCGGGGCCGACGCCTTCGGCAACCAGTGCATCGTCGTGGCCATCGACGCGAAACGGCGCGACGACGACGCGTTCGACTGGGAGGTCGTGGTCCACGGCGGCCGCAAGCCGACGGGCCGCGACGCCGTCGAGTGGGCCGTGGAGGCCGAGGCGCGGGGCGCGGGCGAGATTCTGCTGACCTCGATGGATCGGGACGGGACGAAGGACGGGTACGACCTGGAGCTCCTGCGGGCCATCACCGAGCGGGTCCAGATTCCGGTCATCGCGTCCGGCGGGGCGGGCACGCTGGAGCACCTGCGCGAGGGGCTGGTCGACGGCGGGGCAAGTGCCGTGCTGGCCGCCTCCATCTTTCACTTCCAAGAATACACGGTCGGGGAGGCCAAGGCCCATCTTCGCGACGCCGGGCTGCCGGTCCGGCCTTCTATGGACGAATGGACGGACCGCTATGCCTCCACAGAATGACCCTTCCAGCAACACGTCCGCCGTTCGGCTCCTGAAAATCGCGGCGCTGGTGTTTGCCGGCATTGGGGGAAGCGTGTCGGCCTGGGGCGTCGACAAGTGGATCAATCAGCCCCAGGCCCGGGCGAGCCAGTTTGGGTTCGAGGCGCCCCTGTGGCCCGCCTTTACGCTCTTCGTCCTTGTTGCGACGGTCGTGATCGTCGGGCTTTTCTGGACCGCCGCCGAGCGGGTGGCCGACGGGGAGGACCTCTTCGCGCAGCGGCACCGGCGACGGTCCTCCTCTGAGGAGCCCTCGAACGGACGACCGCAGAGCGAATAGTGGGCCGTACTGTGTGGCCGGTGGAGCCAGGGGGAAGCTATCTCGCAATCACTTCACGTAGCAGGTCTCCGAGAATCGTTCGGGCCGCCTCGTAGATGCCCTCCACCTCACTTTCCCGCGGCCCGGCCACGTTGAGCACCCGCACCTCGTGTTCTATGCCCCACGCTCGGATCATCGGCACGGGCACGGGATCCTCCGGCCGGACGTGGAGCACCGGTATCCCCCGTTCCTCAGCCTCCGCACGAGTCAAGGCCGTGCCGCCCTCCAGCGGCTCGGGCGCAATGATGAGGGTCCCGTCGCTGTCCCGCACGTTCCAGGCGGTGCGCTGAGCATACTCTTCAGAAGGCGTTTCGCGGAGGGGATACCGCTTCGGAATCACTCCGTCCTCGGCCCGCCGACCCTTCGGGCACCGCCCGCCAACCGGAACGTCGTGGGCCTGTGCGGCATCCAGCGCCGCCCGATCCACCCCGGTCTGTCCACCGGACACGATCTTTTGGAGATTCATGGGAGTGTGTTGCGTATGGGCGTGATTGCGTGTGGGCGTCTGGGCGCATGCGCATCTGAGACGATTTATCTGAGACGAGAAGACACCCAACCCCCATACGCCCAAACGCCCACACTTCCGTACTCGGGAAAAATCCGAACCTTCCCCTGGCACCTCCGGTTTCCGCACTGCTGGTATCAACCAAAACGAGGAGCAGTTCATGCGGCTCTTCAC
>JBDGQM010000145.1:0-8669 GCA_042219065.1 Salinibacter sp.
TGAACGTTTGGACGTGAAAGCGGGGGAGAATCCGTCTCCGACCTCAATGTCTCCTCCCCGCTTCCATACCTCCAAACGTCCATTCCTCCAGACCTAGTGAGTATGCCCGTGCCCGGCGGTCTCGCTGCTGCCGAGCGACGCCAGGTACACCTGATAGGCGCCCGCCGTCACGACGTGCTCCCCTGCCTGAACCCCGCGCTCCACGAGCGTGTGCGTCCCGTCCGTGGGGCCGAGCCGCAGGGGCCGGCGTTCAAACGACTCGCCGCCGGTCTGCACGTAGGCCACCGGCTCGCTGTCTTCGGTTTGAATCGCCGCGTTCGGAATCGTGACGCCGGTCTCGCGGTCGTCGAGCAGAAGACGAGCGTGGGCCATCATGCCAATTTTGAGTTGGCCGTCCGGATTGGGTGCCGCCAGGCGAACGGGCAGGGTCCGCGTGTCTGTGTCAATGGCGGCCCCGGTAGAGACGACCTGGGGGGCCCGATGGATGGTCTCGCTGCCCCCAGCGGTGAAGAGGCCCTCGGAGACGTCCTGGAGGTCTGAGGCATGCTCGGCGGGGACCCGGACGCGCACCCAGACGCGGCTGGGGTCGACGATGGTGTACAGGACCTCTCCCACCGCCACGCGGCTCCCGGGGGCCAGGTGCCGCTCGTGGACCTGCCCGTCGATCGGGGCGCGCAGTCGATAGTTGAAGTCCGTGCCCGTCTCGGAGGAGGACGCCCGCGAGGCCATTGCTCCGCCGGACTTCCCCATGGATTCAAGGGCCGCCCGGGCCAACTCCAGGTCGTGCCGCGCTTCGACGAGCCGCTTCTTGGGAATTGCCTCCGCCTCCACGAGCCGCTCGGCCCGGCGCACCTCCCGCTTCAGCCGCTCCACGCGGCTCTTCAGGTCGGCGTAGGAGCCCTCGCCCCCCGACGGACTGAGGAGCGCGAGTCGCTCTCCCTTGCGGACCCGGTCGCCCGGGGCGGGCATCTCCAGGTTGGCCGCTGCGGGCGTGAGTCCACTGACCGGGGCCGACACCTTCGCGAACTGTCCGGGCACCGGCTCGACCGTCCCCGACGCCTCGATGGACCGCTGGACCGACCGCTTTTGGGCCTGTGCGACGCCAAAGTCTGTGTCCCACTGCTGCTCTTTGAGATACGAAATGTCCGCCGTACTCTCACCCGGGGCGGGGGCGTCCGATGCGCGCTCGTAGACGGTCAGGTCGCCGACGTCGACCGTGTCCTGCATCTGCGATCCGTCCACGATCAGAAAGAGGCGAAATGTCCCGGCCTCCGGGATCGTGGGCTGGGGCGTGAAGATGCCGGGCTCCGACGGCGCATCGACCTCGTGCACGTACGCCGCCCCGTCCGGCCGGCGGAAGCGCAGGGTGAGGGTGCCCTCCGTGAGCGGGCGATAGTCGTCGAGCCCCGTCACGTGAACGGCCCAGGGCGCACTCGTCTCGCCCGCCACCATCGGAGGATACTCGGCAAAAATCTCGATCGTCTCCGACCACACGGTCGTGGTGATCCCGCTCCCGTGGCCGTGCCCCTCCGTGGACTGCGCCGCGGAGTGGCTGGGGGCGTCCCCGCCGTGCGAATGACCGTCGGAGGAACCCCCGCCGCAACCGAGAAGGAGCGCGCCGGTGCCGAGCAGGGCGACAAGCGCCAGACGGAGAACCAGAGTCATAGGCGGAAAAGGGGTGTGGTTAGAGAGCATCTGCGTGGGAAAGCGGCCGCGCCTCTATTCGTGGGAATGGTCCTCGCCACCGTGGGAGTGGCCGCCCTCGTCGTGACTGTGATCGCTCTCCTGCGCCTGCGTGCTGTCGGCGTCCATGCCGGACGTGTCGAGGCGGGTCTTGGCGGTGTCGTCGTGGGCGTGGCTGCCCTCTTCGTGGCTCTGCTCGCTCCCGTCGGCGTGCGTATGGGCGTCCCCGCCGTGCGAGTGGCTGCCCTCGCTGTCGCCCCCGCAGGCGGGAAGCGTAAGGGTGAGCGTCAGGGCCAGAAGAGCAGTGACGATCGAGGGGGTCCAACGGCGGTCCATGGCGTCGATTTGTCGTGGTTGAAGTTGAGGAAGATGTTGGAGGGAACCGATTACGGCAGGTCGAGGGGCCGACCCATGGCCCGGAGCAGCGTGAAGTAGCGGGTCCAGAGCGCTTTCCGGAGGTCGATGGTCTTCAGGCGGGCATCGCGATAGGCGCTCGCGGCATCGAGGAGTTCGACGAGAGACATTTCGCCCTCGTCGTAGCTGGTCTGGGCGATGCGGAGCAGATCGTCGCCCCCCGTCAGCAGATCCCCCCCGACGAGCTGAAATTGGCGACGAGCGGAGGCGTACGCGTCGTGGGCGCGGCGCACCTCGTTTCGGATCTCGCGGCGGGCAAGGGTCTTCTGCGTCCGGGCCGTCTCCAGCCGGGCGGACGCGGCCTCGGCGGCGCCCCGGTTGCGATCGAACAGGGGAAGGGGAAGCCCAACGCCCAGAAATACGCCCTCGAAGCCATCGGACTGCCGCTTGTACCCGGCCGTCAGGGACGGGTCCGGCCACGCCTCCCGGCGAGCGGCCCGGCGGGTGGCCTCCTGGGCGTCGACCTCGGATTGCCGGCGGCGCAGTTCTGGGCGCTGCCGTAGCGCCATGCGAAGGGCCGTCCGCTCGGACACGGGCGGCGGCGTCGATGTCGGAAGCGACGCGGCCGCCACGGACGGCGCGTCGTTCGGAAGAATCAGGAGGGCGAGTTGCCGGCGGGCACGTTCGACGTCGAGCCGGGCCGCCGCCAGGCGTTGCTCGTACCGCGCCCGCTCGAGCCGGACGCGACGCACGGCGTATCCGGACGCGTCGCCCCCGGCTTCACGCTCGGCCATGCTGGAGTCGGCCCGCCGGAAGACCCGGGTCACCTGCCGTAGCCGGCGAAGGCGCGTCTCCGCGGTGGCGGCCTCCACGTACGCCTGCGTCACCTGCAGGGCTAGCCGGGCACTGTCCGATGCGGCCCGGGCCTGTGCGGCCGCCGCTCGCTTCCGCGCGGCGGCAATCCGGGCGGCGCGGCCGCTCCACTCAAGCTGCTGGCTGAGATTTAGGTACGTCTCCGACTGGCGTGTGCCATCTCGCCAGACGGGCTCGTGCGTGGCCCGGAGGGTCGGATTCGGGTAGGCGGCCGTTTGTCGCGCCCGGCCCCGAAGCGCTCGCGCCTCGGACTGCGCCCGCCGCAGCGACAGGTTGTTTTTCTGGAAGAGACGCAGCGCCTCGCGCAGGCTGACCGTCCGAAGCGAATCCGTCGAAGGAGTCGGGGCCACTCCTGCGACCGACGCCCCGCGGTCTCCGGGCGAGGCGGACCCCTCCGCCTGCGACCACGCCGGTGGCACGACAACTGCAACGACCAGGAGGCACAGGACGACGGCTCCGGTCACCACAAAAAAAGGACGACGCACAGGCAGAGGCATTCGGAGGAGGGGAGTCACAAATTGATTACTGAGAGGCCGCTCGGTCGCTGTCGGCGGATTGACGGGCGGCCCGCTCTTCGTCTCTCTGAATCGGAGCGTTGAGGGAGCGCCCGACCTGTGCCCACGTCCATAGGAGAAACACGCCCCACAACGCCAGTCCAAGCATGAAGGCCCACATGGGGAAAGGACGAGCCTGATCAAAACGGCGCCGAATTCATTGGGGAATATATGTGTCGGCGGCTGTTAAGAGGGTGTCACCGACCTGAAAGATCTGAAAGGTTCTCTACTCCGCACGCTGTATGTCGCCCCCAAGCGGTTCCACTTCTCCCGAACGGCTTCTGTTCGTCGAGGACGAGGCGGACGTGGCGGGGCCGATTAAGCGGGGCCTAGAAGAAGAGGGCTATCTCGTGGACTGGACCACGAACGGGGAAGACGGCCTCACCGAGGCCCTCGCGGGACTCTACGACGTGCTCATCGTCGACTGGCGGCTTCCCGGCATGGACGGGCGCCATCTCGTCGAACGGCTCCGAAGCGAGGGGAGCCCGACGCCCGTGCTGATGCTCACCGCCCTGCAGGACGTGGATCACCGCGTCGCCGGACTGGACGCGGGCGCCGACGATTACCTGACGAAGCCCTTTTCCTTCGAGGAACTGCTGGCCCGCCTCCGCGCCCTCACGCGCCGGGCCGAGCAGGAGGCCGCGTCGCCCGACACCCAGAAAACGCACCTGAAGGCCGGGGCGCTGACGATGGACACGGCCCGCCGGACGGTTCGCTACGGCGCTGCGTCCCTCGACCTACGGCCGAAGGCCTTTCGGCTGCTCGAACTCCTGCTCCGGCAAAAAGGAACGGTGGTCACCCGAACGACCATTGCCGAGCGGGTGTGGGGCTCGCTGTACGACGTGACGGCCAATGCCATCGACGTGACGATTTCGAGCCTCCGACGGGCGCTTCAGGACGCGGACCTCACGGGCGACGGCCTCGCCCGCGTGACCATCGAGACCGAACGAGGGGTCGGGTACCGGCTGGACGTAACGCCGCCCTCGACGGACTCGCCGCCTTCAAGTGACGCCGCATAGTCCGGACACGCCCCTCATGGACCTCCGCTCGTTTTTCTCGACGCTGTCAATCTCGACGCGGCTCACGCTCTGGTTCGGCCTGAGCCTGCTGATGTTGCTGAGCCTCTTCGTGGCGGGCCTGTACACGAGCATCCACGTGGGCCTCCACGAGGACCTGGAGTCGCGGCTGCGAGAGGAAGCCGCCGCGGTCCGGGCCCACCTGCAGGCCCACGATGGGGCTCAAGAACGCCGCCTGCCCTCGTCCCCCGAGCACGAACTCCGGGTCCCCGCTGGGACGCACGTCCGCCTGCTCGGCCGTGACGGGGACGTGATTCAGTCGAGCGCATCGTTCCGGGCGCGGCCGCCCCTTGCCCCGGAGGTCCCGCCCTCCCGCGAGTCGTCCCTGAACACGCGCCGGTGGGCCGGTGCCTCCGCACAGTCGCTGTACGTGCCGCTTCCGGCAGAGGCGCCGGGGGCCTGGATGGAAGTCACGAAGCTTCAGTCCCCGATCCATCGCCAGTTGCACAATCTTCGGTGGCTCCTTGCTCTCGGCATCGGGGGCGGCGTCGCCGTCGCCATGCTCGTGGGCTACGGCCTGGCGCGCCGCGCCCTGCGGCCCGTGGCGGCCCTGACGGCGGCGGCCCAGGACATGCAGGACCAGCCCACCGGCACGCTTCCCACCGACTTCGGCGTCCAGGATGAGCTGAGCGACCTGGCCGAGACGTTCAACGGGCTCCTCCGGCGGCTCCGCGACGCCCTCCAGCGGGAGCGCCGGTTCCGGGCCGACGCGGCCCACAACATGTTTACGCCCCTCACCGCGATCCAGAGCGAGCTCGACGTCACCCTCCGCACCCGCCGCTCCGAGGAGGCATACCGGGCGGCGCTCCACACCGTCCAGCGGCACACCGAAACCCTCTCGTCGCTGCTCGAGGAACTGATGACGCTCTCCCGCATCGAGGCCCGGGATGAGCCGCCCGCCTGCTCGCCCCTCGACATGAGGAACCACGTGCAGTGCCGGGTCGATCGCGTGCGGCCCCGAGCGGACGCGCAGGACATCGAGGTCGAGTGGCAGGGCGCAGACAGCGTCGAGGTCCCCGTCTCCGCGGAGGATCTCGATCTGGTCCTCGACCACCTTCTCGACAACGCGCTGAAGTACACGCCCGACGGAGGGACCGTCTCGATCTGCGTCGACCGCGACGGCGATGACGGCATCCTTCGAGTGTCCGATTCCGGAATCGGGTTCGACCCCGAGGACGCCGAGCGTCTCTTTGACCGCTTCCACCGAACGAGCGCGGCGGAGCAACAGGCCGAGGGCGGGGGACTCGGGCTCCCCATCGTGCACGCGATCGCGGAGCGCTACGGAGGGACCGTGTTGGCCCGCAGTCCAGGCCGGGAGGCCGGAAGCACCTTCGAGGTGCGATTCCCCCGCCGCCAACCCGCCGAACGCTCGTCCCCGGCACCCAGAGAGGAGTAGCGCAGAGCGGCACCCCGGCCGCAGAGCGCACCGGAACAGACCCATCTCTCCGACCCGCGCACCCTCAACAAGCGGACCGTCCCGCTACCGTCCGAACCGATCGGCGAGCTCCTCCATCGACAGTTTTTCAATGGTCGGCGTGCCCGTGGGGTCGGCGTAGGGCATCTCGCAGTCGAAGAGGTCGTCCAGGAGGGCGCGGCGCTCCGCCTCCGAGAGCGATTGCCCCCGCTCGATGGCACTGCGCTGGGCCATCGTCTTGGCCAAATGCTGGCGCCGATCGTCGTCCACGGAGCCCTGGGCCGAGGTGTACTGCTCGAGAAGTTCCTCCAGGATCGAATCCTCGTCCCCGTCCGGCACGTCGGTGGGCACCCCGCGAACCGAGATGGTGCGTCCGCTGAGCCGTTCCAACTCAAACCCCAGCGCCTCCAGATCGCCTCGCAGCTCCTCCAGCAGGTCCACCTCGGCGGGCGACAGGTCGAGGGTGTGCGGAAAGAGAAGACGCTGCGACTCGCCCCGCTGCTGCTTCAGGTGGGCCTGCGCCCGCTCGTAGAGCACGCGGAGGTGGGCCGCCCGCTGGTCGACGAACATGACCCCGGTATCCGTCGGCGTCACGATGTAGGTGTCGTGCAGACTCCATACCGGGCGCCGATCTCGGTCCGAGGCGGCCGCCGGCTCATCGTCTGTCGCCTTCCGGTCCCGCGTCGGTCGGTCGTCGGGGGCGGCGTCCGCCGGGTCCCCGTCCGGCGGGCGATAGAGGGCGTCGGACCGCTCGCCAGGCGGCACGGAGGCCCCGTTCTCGTCCTGCCCGGACGGGCGCGAGGAGGGCGGGCGCGGGGACGAGCGCTCCGGGGACGACGACGAGCCGTCGGACGACCGTCGGGGCTGGAAGGACGTGGGCGTGGATCCGGCGGAAGATTCGTCCTGCCCCGAGGACGAGCGCCCATCGGACGGCGCCTCGTCGGACGTCGATCCCGAGCCCTCCGGGTCGTTGTCCGCGTCCCCATCCATCTGCGGCGACACGTGCACCCGCCCGAGCGCTTCGCGCACCGCACTCCGCAGAAAGCCGTAGATGCCGCTCTGGTCGTCGAACTTGACCTCCTCCTTCTGCGGATGCACGTTCACGTCCACCCGCTGCGGCTTCATCGTCAGGAAAAGGGCGAAAAACGGAAACGCCCCGTCCGGCAACAACTCGCCGTACGCCTTCTTCACCGCGTGGCTCAGGTAGCGTTCCGTGACGTGCCGCCCGTTCACGAACAGAAACTGCTCACCTCGCGTCTTGCGATGGAACGAGGACGCCCCCACGAACCCCCGGACTGTGAGATCGCTCGACGCGTCCTCGACCGCCACGAGCTCGTCGTCGTGCTCGTCGCCGAAAAGGCCGAGGATGCGGGCCCGGGTGGCCGCGTGCCAGTCGTCCGTCTCTGCTGACGGAAGATCGTAGTGTTCGTGGCCATCGTGCTCCAGGCGCACCGCCACCTCCGGGTTCGCCAGCGCCAGCGACTGGACGGTCTGCGTCAGGTGCTTGAGCTCGGTGGCGGGGGTCTTCAGAAAATTTCGGCGCGCGGGCACATTGTAGAACAGGTTGCGCACGGCCACCGACGTGCCGTCGGCGATCGCGCAGGGCCGCGTCTCCACCTGCTCCCCCCCCTCCACCCGCACCAGGGTCCCGGCCTCATCCTCGACCCGCTTCGTCTTGAGGGTGACCTGCGCGACGGCCGCGATGGACGCGAGCGCCTCCCCCCGAAACCCGAGGGTCCGAATGCGCGCCAGGTCGTCGGTTGAGCGAACCTTGCTCGTGGCGTGCCGCTCGAAGCACCGCTCCGCGTCCACCGGGCTCATCCCGCACCCGTCGTCGATCACCTGCACGAGCGTGCTCCCGGCGTCCTTGAGAAGCACCTCCACGGACGAGGCCCCCGCGTCGAGCGAATTCTCAATCAGCTCCTTCGCCACCGAGGCGGGCCGCTGCACCACCTCGCCCGCCGCAATCTGGTTGGCGAGGCGGTCGGACATGACCTCAATGAGCCCCTCGGTGGCGGTCGTGTCGTCACTCACAGAACGGACAGGTCGGTCGAGTTACAGCGAGAAGTAGACCAGAAGGGTCAGGCCCAGAAGGGCCAGAAAGAAGAGCAGACTGAGCGGTCGATTCTGAATTTCCCCGGCCCGGCGGGACTTCATCCGGCGCCCAATGTCACGGTCGTCCTCGTCCTCCTCAGGGTTGTAGTGCCGAGGCCGATAGTCAAACGACCGGGGACCGCGCCCTGCACTGAAGAGGCCCATATCCGCGTCGGCTCTATCACGAAATCTTATGCATCAGAATTAACTCTACGGGCGGAGATGGCGTTCCTGTACGTCTCGACCCGCCGTGCGCTTGGGACAGCGACGAACAGCATCTGGGAGCGAGGACTGGAAGCCCCGAGGTTCTACTGCGTATTGTGTATTTCGTATTGCGTGTCCGCTCATACACAAGCTTTTACGCGATACGCACTACTGATTTGTCAACCCTGAATGTTGGTATGCCCAAGCGATCTCAAAACCCATTTTGCAGCACGTCACCCCGACAGTAGTCGCATGCGCGTCAAGGAAATTTCGAACAGGTCTGATATTTGCTTGAACGAGGTCGGTTGGTTTCGATTTTGGCCCAATCCCCACCTGGAACTTTTGTCGTTCGCCGGTGAAGCTCCTCAAGAATACAAGTCATTCTGAGCGGAGCGGAGCGAAGTCGAAGCGCTGGGA
>JBDGQM010000146.1:0-1641 GCA_042219065.1 Salinibacter sp.
GATGCGTGACACGTGATGCGTGAGACGTGAGGAAGGCGTCACTGCCAATCATTGCGTTCACGCATCACTCCTCACGCATCACGCACAGTGCTACGACGCCACATCCGAGGGGTCCGGCAATGCGTCTGCCAGGGCGTCTCCGTCGAGGGGCTTGGTCAGAAAGTCATCGGCTCCGGCCTCGTAGCAGCGACGGCGGTCCTCCGTCGTCACTGCCGCGGTGAGGGCAATGATGTAGGGCTGGTCGTCGGACGGCCACTCCTTGCGGATCCGGCGCGTGGCCTCCAGTCCATCCATCTCGGGCATCTGCACGTCCATCAGAACCGTGTCGTACGGCTGCTCCCGCAGCGCGTCGAGGGCTTCGGCCCCGGTTGCGGCGACGTCCACCTCGTGTCCGCTCTTCGACAGCAACTGAGTGGTCATCTGTTGATTTACCGTGTCGTCCTCGGCCAGCAACACGTGCAGAGCGCCGTCCGTCTCCTCGGCAGGGGCCGGCTCGGAGGGAGCGGCGGCGCCCAGGGCCGTCGTCATCGCGTCGTACAGCCGCGACTGCTTGACCGGCTTGTGGAGGTGTCCGTCGTAATCGGACACACTCCCATCGTCGTGTTGCCGGACCGAGTGAAGCAGGACGATGGGCAGGGAGGAGCCATTCTGCCGCTTGCGAATGTCGTGGGCCAACGCGGAGGGCGCGTCTTCGGTGAGCCGGGCGTCCAGGAGGAGCAGGTCGCAGGAGACGTTTTCGCCGAGGGCGTCGAGAAGTTCGTCCCGCGACGAGGCGAGGGTCGCCTGCATCTGCGCCTGCTCCAACAGTTGCTGAAGGAGCGTGCGGGTCGTGTCGTTCTCGGCGGCCACGAGCACACGGCGCCCCTCCAAAGCCGCGGGAATCTCCGGCGCCGTTTCGGCGTCCGTCGCCTCCGCCTCGGCCTGGATGGTGAAGTGGAACGTGGAGCCCTCGCCCATCTCGCTCTCGACCCAGATCTCTCCACCCATCGCCTCGACGATCTGCTTCGAGATGGAAAGGCCGAGGCCGGTGCCGCCGTGCGTCCGGGTCGTCGAGGCGTCGGCCTGGCGGAACGACTCAAACAGCGCGTCCTGCTTTTCCTCCGGAATGCCGGGGCCGGTGTCCCGAACCTGGAAGTGGAACTCGTAGGGTTGGTCCGAACCGTCTGGGGCAGAGGCCACTTCCACCCGCAGCGCGACTTCGCCGTCCTCGGTAAACTTGACGGCGTTGGAGAGCAGGTTGAGGAGCACCTGTTGGAGCCGCGTCTCGTCGGTGCGGAGGACGGAGGGAACATCCGCATCGATTAGGTACGTCAGCTCTACGTCCTTTTCGGCGGTGGCCGTGGCGAGGGGATCCAGCGCGTCCTCTACGCAGGACTGCAGCCGCACAGGATGAGTCTCCAGTTCCATCTCGCCCGCCTCCAGCTTCGAGAAGTCGAGGATGTCGTTGATGATCGACAGCAGCGTATCGCCGCTGCGCTGAATGGCCGCGACGAATTGTTGCTGTTCCTCCGATAGGTCCGTGTCGCCCAGCAGGTCCGCGAAGCCGATGACGCCGTTCATGGGCGTGCGGATCTCGTGGCTCATGTTGGCGAGGAACTCGCTCTTGGCGCGGGCGGCCGCCAGCGCGTCTTCGCGGGCCTC
>JBDGQM010000146.1:1741-6061 GCA_042219065.1 Salinibacter sp.
GTTTGAACGGAGGACCACTGCGCATCGAAGCCGTCGAGTTTGTACTGATAGACGACCGCATCCGGGTTCTTGTAGTTGAGGCCGGTGAAGCGGAAGATGAGGTGATTCTTGTCGTGGGGCAGCTCCAGGCCGGTCGGCAGATCCGCCCAGGCCCTCTGCCGATCAGAGTAGCGGCTCCAGTCCGGGGCTCCGGAGAAGAAGCGGAGTCCGGTCACGTGGGCCCGGGGCGGAGTGGTGTCGGGACGGTCTTTGGAGGGGGCGTACCGCGTGAGTCCGCGTCCCGTCCCGAACCAGAGGGTCCCGTCCTGGGCCTCATGGACGGCGTGCTGGGAGGCCTCGACCCCGAGAAAGCCGTCCGCCTTGCCGTAGGTCCGGATGGGCATCTCGCCCGTTTGCTTGAATGCGCGCGTGTCGAGCCGGTTGACGCCCTTCTCCGTCCCGGCCCACAGGTGGCCGTGTCGGTCGAGGAAGAGCGATACTGTGGTAGAACCGCTGAGGCCATTGTCGGGCGTGAACGCGGCGAGCGAATCGGCGCCTGGCGAGTCGACGTAGACGCCTCGCTGGGTGCCCATCCAGACGTACCCGTCGGCGTCGACCTGGAGGGTCAGAAGCGTCCCGACCTGAGAGGGGTCGATTGATTGGACGGTCTCGAACGTGCCGCCCTTGAATCGCATGACGGATTCTTGAAGGCCGATCCAGAGGCGTCCCTGCTCGTCGACCGTGAGGGCGCGAACGGCGTCGCTCGGCAGGCCGTCTTCGGTCGTAAACCGCTCGAAGGTGGCGCCGTCGTAGCGGAGGAGGCCGCTCCGGAGCGTCGCAAACCAGAGCGTGCCCGACGGGGGCTCGGCAATGTCAACCGTCAGTCCGGTCGGGGCGCCCTCGACCTGTGAGTAGGCGTTGACGGCGGAACCGTCATACGTAAATAGCTCGGTTCGGGACGCAATCCAGAGGGTCCCCGTCCGATCATGGTGGAGGGAGGGAAGCTCCTGGGTGAGCCGATCGGGCAGGGTGGTTGCCGGGGAGAGGGAGCCGTCGTCGTAGCGGCTGAGGCCGTTCCGGGTGGCAATCCAAAGGCCCTCTCCGGGCCCGTTCGCCACGTCCCAGACCAGGTCGTGGGACAGTCCGTCGTCGGTTGTAAAGTGGTCGAAGGGCGTCGGGGTGTGACGGAACAGGCCCTCGCCGTCGGAGGCGAGCCAGAGGTTCCGGTCGCGATCTTGGAGGAGGCTTCGAATGACGACTCCGTTCAATGCCTCAGAGAACCGCCGAGGCGGCCGATCGTCCGGGCGTCGGTAAAGGCCGTCCTGTGTGGCAATCCAGAGCGGCCCATCGGGCGGGTCCAGCACGTCGAGCACCGTGGCGAGGGTGTCGGTGCCGGGAAGAGAGTCGAACCGTGCATCCTCGTAGCGGAAGAGACCCTCTCGCGTGCCGATCCACAGGCCGCCGTCGGCGCGAGGGACCAGTGTACGGGGCGTCTCGAGGGGGGCAGTGGTCGTGTCCACGAACGACGTCAGTTGCGACCCGGCGTACCGGTGCACGCCGCCTCGCCCCCCAATCCACAGGGTGTCGCCGACGGTGGCGAGGCTCCGGTAGGAGGTTTCCTGGATGCGGTCGGGCGCGAGGGGGCGAAACGTAGTGCCGTCGTAGGAAAAGACCCCGCTCGGCGTCCCGATCCAGAGCTGTCCGTCCGGGCCTCCGGCGAGCGCCTGCACGTTGTCGTCGGTCAGGCCCTCCTCGGTGGTGAACGACGTGAACGTGTGACCGTCGTAGCGGGCCAATCCATTCCGCGTCCCGACCCAGAGGGCTCCCGAGGCGTCCTCGTGGAGCGTCAGCGCGACATTGCTGGGAAGTCCGTCCTCCGCCGTGAAGGTCTTGAAGGTGTGGCCGTCAAACCGGGCAAGGCCGCCGCCCAGGAGGGCGACCCAGAGGTATCCGCGCTCGTCCTGCAGCACGTCTCGGACCTGAGATTGCGGAAGCCCCTCCTCCAGCGAATAGTTGTCGAGGGGGCGCTGCTGGGCACCCGCGGAGGGTGGGGCGCAGAGGACGGCTGCCACAACCAGTCCTACGGCCAGAAGGAGACCTTGGGCGGGGCCGGGAGCGGGACGCGACCACGGGAGGGAAAGCATTCGGCAACGGACGAGTGCGCGGGGGACGGCGGAAGGAGTCCGGTGAGGTGCCGCAGTTTCGTAGCGTGCTAATGTTAACCGAAGGTGTAGGTCCGGGGTGAACCCCGACCTAAAACGGAGTCTAAGGCACCCACATCATGAAAGCAATCTTCGTGCCCAAAATAAAAAACGCCCTGCTCGCGGAGAGCGAAGCAGGGCGTCGTACCAATCCGTAGACTCCGGGAGGTCAACAATCAGGCGTTTGTGGAGGCCTGCGACGTGGCGGCCTTCCGCTTCAGGGCCGAGAGCCAGCGCGTGATGTCGATGTCTTTGGGGCAGGCCTCGTTGCAGTTGAAGATGGTGTAGCACTTCCAGAGGCCGTCCGGGGAGTCGACCACGTCGAGCCGCTCCTCGGCCCCGTCGTCGCGGCTGTCGAACGTGTAGCGGTAGGCCTTCAGCATGGCCGCGGGGCCCAGGTAATCGGGATCCGCCCAGGTGGAGGGGCAGGCGTGCGTGCAGGCCCCGCACATGATGCACTTGGTGGCGTCCTCAATCATCGCGTGCTCCTCCGGGCTCTGCTCGCGCTCGCGTTCCGGCGCGGGCCCGTCGGTAATGAGCCACGGCTTCACGTCGCGGTACTTCTCGAAAAAGCGGCTCTGGTCGATGATGAGGTCTTTGACGACCGGGGCCGAGGGAAGCGGCGCGAACGTGATCGTGTCGCCGTCCCCGTCCACGAGGTCCTGCACAAGCACCGAGCAGGCGAGCTTGTTCTCGCCGTTGATCTGCATGGCGTCGGACCCGCAGATGCCGTGCGCGCAGCTTTTGCGCAGCGACAGGGTGCCGTCGATGTGCCACTTCACGTGGAGCAGAAGCGAGAGGGCGCTGTCGAGCGGATCAGCCGGCACCTCGTACGACTCCCAGTGCGGCTCGTCGTCTTCGTCGGGATTGTAGCGCTTGACCTCAAGATTGAGCTGCATCTCAGCCATAAGTCCGAAAACTTCTGTGCGGGGGGAGACATCTGCGGCGGAGCGGCGGGGCCGAGGCTTCCGGCACGCCATTGCTTCAGTTCTCTAATAGCTGCGCTCTTTCGGCTCGAACCGGGTAATCACGACCTCCTTGTCGTCGAACTCGTAGTTGCCCTCGCCGTCGCTGTGGAAGAGCGTGTGCTTCAGCCAGTCGTCGTCGTTGCGCTCGTCGTAGTCTTCGCGGGAGTGGGCGCCGCGGCTTTCCGTACGGTGGCGGGCGCCGGCGGCAATGGCCTCGGCGTAGTCGACCATGAAGCCGACCTCCACGGCGTCCATCAGGTCGGTATTGAAGCGGTCGCTCTTGTCGTCCACGACGACATTCTCGGCGCGCTGCCGGAGGCCCTGGAGGTCGTTGAGGGCGGTAGAGAGGGTGTCGTCGTTGCGGAAGACAGAGACGTTCTCCATCATCGTCTCCTGCAACTCGGTGCGCACGTTCACAATCGGCTCGCCCTCGTCCCGGGTGTTGGAGAGCAGATCGTCGAGCATGTCGCGCGTATCTTCCTCCGGCTTCTCCGGCAGCGGGGCGTACCCCTTGCCCTGGCGCACCTGCTTGGCCATCTCGATGCCGGTGCGCCGGCCCATCACTACGAGTTCGAGCAGGGCGTTGGTGCCGAGGCGGTTGGCGCCGTGGATAGACACGCAGGCACACTCGCCGACGGCGTAGAGCCCCGGTACGTAGTCGCCCCGTTCCCCCACCTCCACGTGCCCGTCCTCGTTGGCCGGGATGCCGCCCATTGCGTAATGGCAGGTGGGCACCACCGGAATCGGCTCCTCTTTGGGATCCACGCCCATGTAGGTGCGCGAGAACTCAGTGACCTCCGGCAGCTTGTTGTCGAGGATGGCATTGTCGAGATGCGTGAGGTCGAGGTGCACGTAGTTCTCGCCCTGGACGCCACGCCCCTCACGGATTTCCTTGTAGATGCACTGGCTCACGAGATCGCGCGGGGCAAGGTCCTTCACCGTCGGCGCGTAGCGCTCCATGAACCGCTCGCCCTCGCTGTTGCGCAGGATGCCGCCCTCCCCGCGGGCGCCCTCGGTGATGAGGATGCCGAGGCGGTAGAGGCCCGTGGGATGGAACTGCACGAACTCCATATCCTCCAGCGGGATGCCGTTGCGCAGCATGATGCCCATGCCGTCGCCGGTGCCCGCGTGGGCGTTCGAGGTGGTCTCGAAGGCGCGGCCGTAGCCGCCCG
>JBDGQM010000147.1:0-3132 GCA_042219065.1 Salinibacter sp.
TCCATCTTCAAGATTGTCGGTCCAGGTGGCTTTTCCTTTTCGGGCAATCATGGTGAGTAAGGGCTCGTTAATGAACGATTGGGGTCTGCGGGATTGCCCACATACCGATCCGTGCAGAAATTCCTAAACTTTATTCCAGGATCTAATGGTGAGTAAAGGCGTCCCGCCGGGACGGTACGTGTTTAGCCACGCTAATCGCAGGGGGGCACCTGTAGTGTCGGGCCGCCGGACCGACACATCTTTCTAACGGAGTCGGAGTATGCGTCGGTTTGGCAACCCGACGCTACAGCGGGTGAGGTCTGGGCGGCCCCAGTAGAGCGGATATCGCTAAACAAATGCCCGGGACGCCTTAACGCTTTTAAGAACTTCCTCACGCATGGGGAAACTCTACGCTCTACATTCCGCATCGCTACACATCCCAAGTCAGAATATCTTCTTCGGATTTCTCTTTCTCCTCCCACTCCTCGGAATTCTCCATCGGCCCGTCTTTTTCGGTGATGTTGTAGCCGAGGTCCCGCCACTGATTGGCCAAGTACTCATTCCATTTCTCGTAGTGCTCCCACTCCTCCGGCACCTGATCGCCGGGATAGATGGCCTCGACCGGGCAGACCGGCACGCAGGCGTTGCAGTCAATGCATTCGTCCGGCTGGATCGCAAGGAAGTTTGGCCCCTCGTAGAAGCAATCCACCGGACAGACCTCCACGCAGTCAGTGTGCTTGCAGTTGATGCAGGGCTCGGTAACGACGTAAGGCATACAGTAAGGTGTCGGAAGGCTTCGCGCTGGGGATCAGGTGTACTGTGAAGGATACTGCGGGCGCCGAAAGCGCTGCTCCCGCACCTCCGGCTCCATCATCTCGGGCGACCACGGCGGCTCCCAGACAATGTCAATGCGCAGCCGCTCGATGCCTTGGGCCTGACCGGTAATGTTCCGAATGTTGTTCTTAATATAGTCGCTGAGCGGACACGCCGGAGTCGTCATCGTCAAGTCGATCCTCAGATCCCCGTTATCAAACCGGAGATCGTAGATGAGCCCGAGATCGACGATGTTGATTCCGAGTTCCGGGTCGTCGACGTGGCGGAGCACGTCGGCAATTTGTTTTCGAACCGGCTTCATGGATGTGGAGATTGTTGATCGAGCAGAGTTGAGCCTCTTTACTCCGACGCCCGTTTCTTGGCGGCCGTATTGCACCCCCATCCCCGTTTCTCGAAGAGCCAGTCTCGCCACTCCTCCTGGCGGCCCGTTGCAGACGGTGCCAGGGCCACCGTTCCGTCGTATCCTCGAAGGGCGAGCGCTTTCAGGACATCCCCCGAGTTCATGCCCTCTGAACCGGCGGACTGGGACTCGGGACCAGCCCCGCGCAGGCGAACGTGGCCCAAGTGGGAGGCGGTTACCTCCAAGACGTCGTCGATTTCCTCCGCCTCGGTCCGGGTTACGTCCACATCCCAGCAGGTTTGTGCATCGTGGAGCTGGGCCCAGGCGCAGGCCCGCTGCGCAGCTGCCGGATCGGTCGGATGACGCAGTGCCGTCGGCACCCCAACGGGCGATTCCGAAACAGCGTCCGACAGGATGAGCCCTGCGCGGAGCAGGTGTGCACGCCGCCCCCAATGTAGTGCCTCGGCAGGTGAGACTTCTGTATCCACAAGCAGCCATTGGACCGGCACGTCTTCATGCCCAGAAAGCTCCTGGCAGCTGCCTGTAGCCCCCACCTCACAGGAGGCTTCGATGCCGTGTGCGTGCCCTGCGGCGATGACTACCTCCAGCCCCTCCAAGTTTCGCTGGTGAGTCCCGCGCGCGAGGTCCGCGAGGCTTCCGTCGGGAAGAGCGGCGCTGCTGAGCGAGAGCTTCATGACGAGAGGTTATCTCTGGTGATAGGAGGTCGATGGGTTCCGCCGATCAGACCGTTGTTATATTTGAATTTTAACGTTTTTATTTGGTAATCCGTCCCTTTTCGTAGCTGAAACGTCACATCTGGGGCCGAAGCCAGCCTATTCTTCTGCCGTCGCGGCCATGGAGACCGACTCCGTTGCGACCTCGTAGCTGCAGGCCGCATTCCCGTCAGGAATGTACGTGACCCGGTCGAGCGCCGTCTGGAAGAGGGTCTCAAAGAAGTTCTTTTCCAGTCGGCACGGAATGCGCGTTTGTTTGACCGACTCCGGAAACGGGCAGTTGCACTCCCGCACGGTTACGGTCCCGTCCGTTTCGTCGATTTCGGGCATGAAGCCCTCCTCCTCCAGGATGCTGCGGAGGATCTCAAGCTGCCCCTCCAAATCATCTGTGGCGGCGGCCTGGAGCTTCTGCTGTACAGCCTCCGTCCGGTCGGTCCAGTAACGCTCAAAAAACGTTTCGATCAGGTCCTCCGCCTCCTCCTCTTTCAGAAACTCCACGAGCTCTCCCATAAGCTCCCCGTCTCGGGACGGGAAAAGCACCTTCGCCCGCCGGGTCATCTCGTAGCGGTGACTCGGGCGGCCCCGTCCCTGCGGCTCGGAGGTTCGCGACAGGAGGCCCTTCTCCCGCAATTGGAGAAGATGTTCTCGCACGGTCGTCCGCGCCATGCCGAGGGCCTCCATGGCCTCATCGACCGAGAGGCTGCCGCGGCGTTTGATCATCTGGAGCAATTCGCGCCGGGTGTCCGACGAAACAAGATCGAGAGCAGACGACATGGGAGTAGAAGCAGTCGTTCGAGGATTAGCGAGTCTCCTCCGCCGCAGACTCCTCGCGTTTGGTGGATTCCTGCGGAGCTGAGAGCGTGGGGACCGGGGGGCCGGCCCCGTCGCCCGAGAGGCCTGCGGTGAGATCGTCTCCGAAGAGGTCGTCGACCTGTTCGAACGCGTATGGACCGCGTGTTACGACCGGTGTCCGTCGATAGTTGTGCTCCAGCGGCGGGGTGGGCACCGCTCGCCATTCGAGGGTTGCTGCGCCCCAGGGATTCACGCCAGCCTTTTTGCCCCACACAAGCGAATGGATGAGGTACCCCAGGATCAGGGTCAGCCCCGTGGCCAGCACCCAGGACCCGTAGGTCGAAAGCGCGTTGAGCCCCTCAAATCGCTCCGGGTAGTCGTAGTAACGGCGCGGCATCCCCCGCGATCCCAGCACGAGTTGGGGAAAGAACGTCAGGTTGAACCCCACGAACA
>JBDGQM010000148.1:0-8507 GCA_042219065.1 Salinibacter sp.
GGGAAGGGGGAATGGGAGAGAGCGCGAGGGCAGGGACGGATGCCTGCTCCCCCATTCCAGGGTTCGAGTTCCCTATTCCGGTTCACGCAGAGGAGGCGGCCATTTCGCCGGAGCGGGGGAAGGAGAAGTCGGCGTAGGCCATTTCGGCCGTGCCGAACCACCGGTAGGCGTCCTCGCGGGCCGCCTTGTAGGAGTCGTAGATTTTCCGGTACTGCTTGTTGCCGGAGGCGTTGTCCTCCAGGAGCTGGGTCGTGACCTTCTGGGCCCGCTGCATCACGTCGTCGGGGAAGCGGCGGAGCGTGGCGCCCTTGTCGAGCAGGCGGTCGAGGGCCGCGGGATTCTTGTGGTCGTATTCGGCCAGCATGCGGATGTTGGCCTCGGCGGCGGCCGTCTTGAGGGCCTCCTGGTACTGCGTGGGAAGGCTCTCGTAGGCGTCGCGGTTCACGTAGAAGGTGAGGGCGGGCCCGGGCTCCCACCAGCCGGGGTAGTAATAGTAGTCGGCCACCTCGTGGAAGCCGAGCTTTTCGTCGTCGTACGGCCCCACCCACTCGGCCGCGTCGATGGCGCCGCGCTCCAGCGAGGGGTAAATCTCGCCGCTCGGCAGCACCTGGGTGTTCACGCCCATCTCACTCATCACACTGCCGCCCAGTCCCGGGATGCGCATCTTCAGGCCCTGCATGTCGCTCATGGACGCGACCTCGGTGCGGAACCAGCCGCCCATCTGCATGCCCGTGTTGCCGCCGGGCAGGTTGAGGATGTTGAAGTCGGCGAAGAGGTCGCGCATCAGGTCCATCCCGCCGCCGTAATACATCCACGCATTGTACTGCCGGGCCGTGAGGCCGAAGGGCACCGTGCAGTCGAACGCCAGCGCGGGGTTCTTGCCGATGAAGTAGTAGCTGGCGGAGTGGCCCATTTCCACGGTCCGATTCTGCACGCTGCCCAGCACCTCAAGGGGCGGCACGAGCTCGCCGCCGGGATAGGGGAGAAGCTCGAAGTTGCCATCGGTGAGGGCCTTCAGCCGATCGGACAGGACCTCGGCGGCGCCGTAGATGGTGTCGAGCGAGCGGCTAAAGCTGGAGGCGAGCCGCCACCGGACTTGCTGATTCGTCTGTACGTTGGGCGCCCCGTTGTCGGCGGAGGACTCCTCGTTGCCGCAGCCAGCGAGCAGGCCGGCCCCGGCCGCGCCGAGCAGGGCGGTCTTGGTAAAGTCACGCCGTTCCATGAGCACACGCAGGTTGATTTGGGGTGGGAAGTACGACCAGTCTGACGTTCAGTATAGGAGCCAACGCGCCTCCCCGCAACCGCGGCAGGGCGATCGTATGTTAAAAGCTCGGTCGAGCGATGGAGGCTCAGCTGCCCTTGATCGCAGGAGAGATGCCCGTAAAGCACGGGCGAATGGGAGCGCGGGAGCGTGGGAGTACCGAATTTCTGCCCCAGTAGAAGGTGAGGACAGGCCGCCATCGCTGAGATGCAATTGCCGTGGCAACCGCGGCCGAATGGGTGGAAGTGTGTGGAGGTGCGGAAGTGTGGAGGGGGGACGTGCGGGCGGAGGGAGTGGGCGCGGTCCAAACGTTAGAGGGTGAGGGTGTGGCGGCCGGGGCGGACGTGGCGGAAGAGGACGTCGAGTCCGATTGTGAGCAGCAGCACGAGGGTGCCGGCAAGAATGATGTCGACCCGAACCACGCTGGACAAGTCTTGGAGGGAAAGGAGAAGGTCGCCGACGCTCTGCTGGACGCCGGCGAGAGGGGGCGGCATGAGCACGAGCCCGGCGCCCGCTCCGGCGATGAGGAGGAATAGGAGAAGGATCTCGGCCCAGTTCACGCCCGATGCCGGCGCAACGCCTGCGCGGTGGGCCACCTGCTCGGCGAAGTCGTCGGGGAGGTCGCCCTCCGGCTCCTCGCCCAGGGCGGCGTACACCGCCTCGTAGGCCGCGGCCTCCGGGTCTTCGTCCGTCTCGGGCGGCGGGCCGTCGCCACGGAGGTACCGGTCAAAGGCGTCCTGTAAGTCGCGATCGCGGTTCGTCATGGCGTGATTTCCTCGCGTTGGTAGCGGTCCAGTAACCAGTCTTTGAGCTTCTTCCGCCCGCGGTACAGGTGGCTCTTCACCGTGCCCTCGGGGTTGTCCATCACCGTGCTGATCTGCGATACGCTCATCTCTTCCAAATGATACAGGGTGAGCGCCGTTCGGTAGTGCTCCGACAGGGCCTCGATGCCCTCCCGCACGAGGTCGCGCCGCTGGCGGTCCTCGGTCGTCGCGGCCACGTCCCGACGGCTGTCGGGATCGGGCACGCGGTTGAGGGCCGCCCGGGCGTCGGGCGGGTCGCCCTCAGGCGACGGGGCCTCGTCGGCGTACAGGGGCACCTCCTTCTTCTCCAGGTGATTGAGGCACGTGTTGCGCGCGATGCGGGCCAGCCACGTGGAGAGCTTCGACTCGAACCGAAACCCGTCGAGGTAGCGGTGCGCCCGCACGAACACGTCCTGACACAACTCCTCGCGGTCGCGGTCGTCGTCGACCATGCGGAAGACGACGTGCTTCACCAGCCGCTCGTACTGGTCGATGAACGTGAGAAACGCCTCGCGGTCCCCGTCGAGGATCCGCTCAACGAGTTCACGTTCGTCGATGTCGGAGTCAGGATCGGCCATGGTGTCCCCAGTAGACAGGAGCACGAGCGAATGGGTTGCACGGTCCTCGTACGGACCTGATCACCCCTTGCGTACGGAAGAATAGGGGGGAGACCGCGGGGCGACAACCCAGCTCATCGACGCCTGCAACCCATTCGCCGATGGGCCTGTCCGTTACGGGTGCATCGACGCGAGTTTCTCGCTCGATCGTTCACTGTACTGACTGAACTGCATTCCTCCGGTTATGGAAGAAGTACTCGTACCCCTCGGATTTTTTGCCCTGGTGGCCTACATCGCCAAACTGATTCGCGACACCCGCATTCGCCGGAAGGCCCTTGACTCGCCTCTGTCGGAGAAGCAAATCGAAGAGCTTCTAAATCAGAGCGGCTGGACCGAGCCCAGCGCGCGGTCGGCGCTCAAATGGGGCCTGGTCGTGCTTGCCCTCGGGGCCGGCCTGTTTTTCGTCGAGCTGCTTGCCATTTCCTTCGAGTCGCCGGTCGCGTACGCCGTGCTGCTGGTGGCCACCGGCACCGCCCTGCTCAGCTACTACCTCATTGAGCAGGAGGAGGGGAACGGAAAGACGCCCGGCCCCTACGCGCCCAGCGAGGCCCCAGCAACAGAGTCGGTCGGGGAGTCGGAGCTGTAGGGGGAGGGCGTGATGCGTGAGGGCGTGATGCGTGATAATGACGTGGTGGACTGTCAATCCTCATTCTTGGCATCGAATGCGATCTCAAAATCCCGCAAGCCTGGCATGTCATTTCGAGCGCAGTCGAGAAATCTCCCTGTCGAAGCCGCTTGCTCTGGGGAGGCTCCTCGACTCCGCTCGGAGCGACCTGCCCAGGGATTTTGAGATCGCAGAACCGACCGTAACATCACGATTGGCACCGTAGTAGCACGAGTTTCGCAAAAAGCCTACGCAGCTTCTTTCACGAATCACGTTTCACGGATCATGCATGCGGGCGGAGCGGGCGCATGACGACCTCCGAGATGAGATGATTGGTCGGCGACTCGAGCACGTGCTGCACGGTCGCCGCTACGTCCTCGGGCCGGAGGGGATTTTCGGTCATCTCCACGCCGGCCACGTCGAAGAAGTTGGTGTCCACGGAGCCGGGGTAGAGGCACGTCACCCGGATGCCGTCCTCGCGGACCTCCTTCATCACCGCCTCGCTAAAGCCGCGCACGGCGAACTTGCTGGCGTTGTAGGCGCTGATGTTGGGGTTGCCCAGCAGGCCTGCGATGGAGGCGATGTTGACGATGTGCCCGCCGAACCCGGACGCTTCGTTCTGCGCCCGCATCATGGGGACGGCCTCCCGGGTGCAGAGGTAGACGCCCCGGACGTTGGTGTCCATCTGCACGTCGAACGCATCGGTGTCGAGGTCGTCAACCGGGCCGAATTGCCCGAGGCCGGCGTTGTTGAGAAGCGCGTCGAGCCGCCCGGCCTCGGCGTTTACGGTGTCGAAGGCCGACGCGACCTGGTCTTCTTTTCGGACGTCGCAGGCGACCGGGCGAAAGGCGGTGCCGAGGTCGTCCTGCAGGGCGTCGAGCTTGTCGGTGCTTCGGGCGAGGCCGTAGACGGTGGCGCCCTGGTTTACGAGCGTGCGGGCGAGGTGGGCGCCCAGGCCTTTGCTGGCCCCGGTGACGGCCGCGACGGCGTTGGTCAAGTCCATGGGGGAAGGCGGGAAGAGTGGAAGAGCGTGAGAACGTGTGTGAGAATCTGTTCTATCGAGGGCCTCCGGTGGGGTGCCGGATCCGCGATGAGCATCCTGTTATTTTGGGTATTGCGTGTTGCGTATTTCGTGTCACAGATTTTTTCACTACGCAATACGAAATACGCAATATGTGTGGGGTTCGTCGCACGAGTCGGGCGCTAAAATATCCCTTTCGGAATCTCCGCATTGACCTTCACGCGCTGAACGTTGATCGTGATCGGGTCGCCGGACATGATCCGCTTCATCATCTCCATCTGGCTGCCCATCATCTTCTCCATTTGCTTGCGCTTCTGCTCCGGCAGATTCTCCAGCTTCCGCATCGCCCGTTTCATCTGCTTGCGCTGCTTCTCGGAGATGTTGGCGTCGAGGTGGATGTCCATGCGGTGCGGGAGGGTAAGGCCGTCGGTCGTCGTGTAGTTTTTGAGGTCGATGGTCACCGATGAGGGCTGTTGGCCGTCCTGTGTCGACCGGGTGTTGGTCACGACCATGCGTGCCGGCACGAGCCGATCCGCGTGAACGTAGTAGGTCATGCTTTCCGCCTTCCCTCCCATCTCGGAATTGACCTTCGACGGGTCGTCGACCTGCAGGACGTGACACTGCATTCCGTCGATCATTTCTGTGCCCGTGTACGTGGCGTGCTTCTTCAACTGATCGAATTGAAGCCCGTAGGCCGACGAGACGGTCGTGCTAGAGGTGAAGGACGACACGCCCGCGCCCTTCATCTTCGTCTGGGTCTGATACGAGGACTTCTGCCCCGACGCTTTTCGGTGGTAGGAGGTGTAGAGGTTGGTCTCCACAATGTACGTGTCGACCGCCTTGAACTGCTGCTCGTACTGGGCACGCATGTCGTCGACAATCGACTCGACCGACTGGGCTGTGGCCGGAGTAAGGCCCACGACGAGGGAAAGAACGAGCGAAAGAAGGAGGACGGGCGAACGGTGGGGCAACATGGCGGTGCGAGAATGAGTCATGAGTGTGCGGGTCACGAGTGAACGAGTCATGAGTGCGGGGCAGGGGAATTGGGGGAGGAAGAATTGGGATTTGGGAATCAGACGGGGACTCGCCGAGGGAATCTGGTTTGAGCTAGAAAGGATGAGAAGTGTCTCGGCTGAATATCCATTCCATCTACCAAACAGCTTTCGAGACGATACGCTTACCGACCGTCCGGGATTCATGAGCCACCACGATGTCGACGCAGAGCAAGAGATGGATCGACTTCTTGCGTCGGGGGGCAGGCCCCCGATTGAGGAGGATCCGTTTGTCTTCGGCGACCTCCGCCTCCCGCCCGAGCGCATCGTGGGGCTGCTCCGTCCTCACATGCGGGACCGACGCCTTCAGCGCCTCCGGGACGTGGTGGCGGAGCGGACCCGCACGGTGGTGCCGGTGGTGGAGGGGCTCGTAAATACCGGGAACGTGAGCGCCGTCATGCGCTCGGCCGAGGCGCTGGGCCACCAGGACATGCACGTCGTGAAGGGCGACAACGAGCGGTACAAGCACTCGCAGCGCACGGCGCAGGGCGCGCAGCACTGGCTCGACGTGTGGCACTGGGACACCCCGCGCGACTGTGCGGCCCACCTCCACGACGCCGGCTACCGCCTCGTGGCCATGCACCTGCACGCCGATACGGTGCCGATCCGGGAGCTCGATTTTACCAACCCGACGGCCCTTGTCTTCGGCAACGAGGAGGCGGGCGTGTCCGACGCGATGATGGAGGCCGTGGACGCGGCGTGCGTGGTGCCCCTGCCGGGCTTCACCGAGAGCTTCAATGTGTCGGTGGCGGCGGCGGTGGCGCTCTATCACGCCCAGCAGGATCGGCTCGACCGACAGGGCCATCACGCCGACCTGGGCGATGAGGAGCAGCGGCGCCTCCTGGCCCGGTTCTGCCTCCGCAGCGTCAACAATGCGGAGCGGATCATTCGGCGAAAGCTGAGAGAAGAGGAGTGAAAGGTGGGAAGGTGGGGAACGTGGGAAGGGAGGAGGCAGCGAGGATCGTTCGCACCAGTTACCGATGCGTGAGGAACTTCGCAAACAGGGTGCGCCGACCTCAATCGAGAATGATCTGGCGGAACGAGGTTGAGTATGGGAGTGCGGGCGTATGGGCGTTTTTTTTCATACGCACATACTCCCAAACGCACATATCCAGAGGCTCCATCTTCAGGAATTTCTGCACAACTCAGTAGAGACGGGCAGTGCCGCCTGTGGAGCGAACTATCTCGACTCGCTCGTGCCGGGGTCGGCAGTGCCGGCGAGTGACTGGAGTTGGCGGCGGACGGAGGCGTCGGCGTTTTCCCACTGTGCGGCCAGGGTGGCGCGGGCCTCCCGCGCGACGTCGGTCTTGCCGGCCTGCGCGGCAGCTCGGGCCTTGCCCCAGAGCGAGCGGGCGCGGTCGGGATAGCGGTCCAGCGTCGTATTGAACTGCGCCAGCGCCTCGGCCGGCCGGTCGAGGGCCAGCAAGGCTTCGCCGTACAGCTCGGGGGCGGGCTTGGGAGGGAACGGCGGCCCGAAGTCCAGGGGCCGGTCGACTTCGATCGCGGTGGCCTTCTTCAAGTGCTGGAGGGCTTTGTCGGGATTGTCGGCCTTTAGGGCAATGAGCCCTTCGAGTTCGCGGATCTGGATGCGAAGGGCCTCCGACTCGTCGTCGCCGAGCGCAGTCTTGGCCTCGTCCAGTGCCGCGCGGGCCGACGACAGATTGCCCTGCTGGGCGGCGGCGAGGCCGCGTCCTGCGTGCAGCGTAACGGCGCCCCGCGTGTCGAGCGTGGAGGCATCCACGTCCATCGCTGCCGCGAGGGCGTCGTACTGGCCCCACTGCTCCGTCTCGACCGCGAAGGCGACCGGCATGTACCACTGCATGTAGGTGGCGTAGCCGGTGGCGACCGCCGGATCGGTGGCGTGGGTCTTCGCCGTTTCGAGAACCGACCGTGCGTCTTCGACCCGGCCCTGTTGCAGGCGGGCGTAGTGCAGCCAGTGAAGGGCGTGGAAGCCCCCGCCGTCGAGCCCTTCGCCACGCTCCTCAGCCTTAGTCTTGGCGGCCTCGTAGGCGTCCACGTTGGAGTCTGCGCCGCGCGCCCACCGGCCAAGCGCGAAGAAGATGTGCGACGGCATGTGGAGGGCATGGGCCGCGCCGGGGGCGATGTCGGCGTAGACGCGGGCCGGCCGCAGGCCGAGGGGGGCGTGCACCGGGTCGTCGTACGCGTGGATCAGGTAGTGCGCCGCGCCCGGATGCTTGGGGTTCTCGTCGAACACTTCCTCCACGACCGCGGCGGCGCGCATGTACGTCGCAAAGTCGCGTCCCTCGTGCGCCGTGCCGAGGATAGAGAGGGCGTGGAAGGCCCGGGCATCGAGATCGTCGGGGTACTGCGCCGCAAGGTCCGCCATCGCATCCTCGTACGCGTCATCGCGGGCCTCTTTGCTCATCGGGTCCTCCGCGCCGGCCCCGTACAGGACGTGAACGGTCCGGAGGTACGCCTTCTCGCGCTCCGTCGACGCCATGTCGAGGCGGGCCTCCGATGTCGGTGCCAGGTCCCGCAGGGCCGCAAGGGCCGCCTCGCGGTCCTGCTCCATCCACACCGGATGGTTGTGGGTCATCGCCTCGCCCCAGTGGGCCATCGCAAAGTCGGGGTCGATCTCCTGCGCCTCCTGAAAGGCCGTGCGGGCGTCGCCGTACTCGAAGCTGTGGAGCATCAGGAGGCCGCGCAGGAACGGTGCCTGGGCCGCCTCAGCGCCCGAGTTCTCAAACTCCGTGGAGCCGTAGTCGGTCTGCTGGGCGTGGGCCGGGAGGGCGAACAGACAGAGAACGAGTGGGAGGGCGAGACTGCGAACGAGGCGACGCATGGCGTTGGAGGCGGTATGTGGAGGGCAGTGCGATCACTGCCTACATACCGCCCCTGGAAAGGTTCGAGGATTGGCGGGCGTGGAGGTGAGAGGGCGCGGGAGCGCGGGCGCTGACAAGGAGGGAGCCAGACGTGGATCGTCTGCCCGGGCTTCTGTGTTGAGGAAATTCCGCGCAACTCCGGACATTCGTTTCTGAAGGTGTCGCCATGAGTGACGATTCGTCCCCCGAAGATCTCCCCCCGGCCTATTTCTTGTCGCTGACGCTGGAGAACGTGCGCTGCTTCGGCCCGGAGCAGACGCTCGATCTGACGGACGATGAGGACCGCCCCGCGCAGTGGACGGTGCT
>JBDGQM010000149.1:0-5471 GCA_042219065.1 Salinibacter sp.
TCCTCCACCTGCAGCGCGGAGGGGTCGAATTCCTCCTCGACGAAGTGGGTCGTAAAGTCGCCGGCGCGGAAGCCCTCGTGCTGCATCGCGAAGCGACAGAAGGGAATGGTCGTGGCCATGCTCGCCACCTCGTACTCGTCGAGCGCCCGGATCATGCGGTCGATGGCGGCGATGCGATCCTTCCCCCAGGTGGTGACCTTCGAGATCATCGGATCGTAGTGGATGAGCACCTCGCCGCCCTCCTCCACCCCGGCGTCCACCCGCACGCCGAGGCCCGCGGGCGCGGAGTGGCGCTTCAGCGGGCCCGGATCCGGAAGAAAGTTGGACGCCGGATCCTCGGCGTAGACGCGGCTCTCGACGGCGTGGCCACTGATCGACAGGTCGTCGGTCGTGTAGCCCAGCGCCTCCCCCTGCGCCACCCGCAACTGCTCCGCCACGAGGTCCACGCCCGTCACCCATTCGGTGACCGGGTGCTCCACCTGCAGGCGCGTGTTCATCTCCATGAAGTAGTAGTTCAGGTCCGCGTCCACCAGGAACTCCACCGTCCCGGCATTCCGGTAGCCGCAGGACTCGGCCGCGGCCACGGCCGCCTCGCCCATTTCCCGGCGTACCTCCGGCGTGAGCACCGACGACGGCGCCTCCTCGATCACCTTCTGGTGCCGGCGTTGGATGGAGCATTCGCGCTCGAAGAGGTGGATCGTGTGGCCGTGGTGGTCGGCCAGAATCTGAAACTCGACGTGGCGCGGCGCCTCAATGTACTTCTCGATAAAGACGCGCCCGTCGCCGAACGACGACTCGGCCTCGCCCTGCGCCCGCGCCATCGCCCCGGCAAAGTTCTCCGGCTCGTGCACGATGCGCATGCCCTTCCCCCCGCCCCCCGCCGCGGCCTTAATGAGCACCGGATACCCAATGTCCGCCGCAACGTCCTCGCCGGCCTCCGTGCTCTCCACGGCGTCGGTGGTGCCCGGCGCCATGGGCACGCCGGCCTCCCGCATCAACTGCCGCGCGGCGGTCTTGTCGCCCATCGCGCGGATTGCGTCCGGCGGCGGGCCCACGAAGTGCACGCCGGCGTCGGCGCAGGCCTCGGCAAACGACGCGTTTTCCGACAGAAAGCCGTAGCCGGGATGGATGGCGTCGGCGCCGCTGCGGTCGGCGGCCTCCAGCATCGCCTCCGGATCGAGGTACGACGCCGCGGCCTCCGCCGGGCCGATGTGGTACGCCTCGTCGGCCCGCCGCACGTGGGGCGCGGATCGGTCCGGCGTGCTGTACACGGCGACCGTGTCGAGCCCCTGCTCGTGGCAGGTGCGCAGGACACGGACGGCAATCTCGCCGCGATTGGCGACGAGCACCTTCTGAATCGGACGGGATGACACGGTCGAGTCCGTCATTTCGTCTCACTGAACGTAATGGCATGAATTCTGTAATGGATATGGCTTCCAAACTCGCCTTGCAGGCGCCCTGTTGCCCGCAAGGCCTCGCCCGCCGATGGCCCACTCACCGGTTCTCCGTTGCCGCTATGCCGCAGACCCAAGACCTCTACGACGTGCTCGGCGTCGACGACGACGCAAGCCAGGAGGAGATTAAGAAAGCATACCGCACACTCGCGCGCAAGCATCACCCGGACCGAAACCCCGACGACCCGAACGCCGAAGAGAAGTTCAAGGAAATTCAGAAGGCCTATTCGATTCTCTCCGACGAGGAGAAACGGCAGCAGTACGATGCCCAGCGTCGCTTCGGCGGCGGGGGCGCCGGGGGCGGTCGCGGCTCGTGGGGCCGATCTGCCGGGGGCGGGGGGCCCAACGTGCGCTTCGACCAGGGCAATTTCGAGGAGGCGTTTGGGGGCGCCGGGGGCGGCCTCGGCGACATCTTCGAGAACTTCTTCGGGGGGGGGCGCGGGGGCGGCCGGGGACGCGACCCCTTCAGCCAGCAGCGGCAGCAACAGCAACGTCAGCGGCAGCAGCGCCGCCAGCAGCAGCGCTCCCGACAGCCGTCGGGCCAAGACATCGAAACGACCCTCCGGCTCTCGTTCCGGCAGGCCCTGGAGGGCGGTCGCCGAAAGGTGGAACTGCCCACCGGCGAGTCCATCCGGCTCAAGATTCCGACCGGCGTGAAGGATGGCACCAAGATCCGCCTGAAGGGACGCGGGCAGCCGTCCCGACAGCCGTCGGGCCAGCGCGGCGACCTCTACGTGACCTTCGAGGTCGGCGACCATCCCCGGTTCGACCGCGAGGGCGACGACATCCACCTGACGGAGACGATTGACATGTTCGAGGCCGTCTTCGGCACCGACTGCAGCGTGCCTACTCCCTACGGGCAGCACCTGAAGCTCTCCATTCCCCCGGGCACACAGCCGGGCGAGAAGCTCCGCCTGAAGAATCAGGGCGTAAAGACCGACGACGGGCGGGGCGATCTCTACGTGGAGATCGACGTCCACATCCCGGACTCCCTCACAAGCAGGCAGCAGGACATCCTCCGCGAGGCCGCCGAGGAGGCAAACCTCTGGTGAATCTCCACCACCCCGCGACTTCATCGGAGTGATGACTGATGAAACCGGTTCCAAATTTATCTACGGTTGCACTTCTCCGGGGCTGTTCTTCATATTTCAGCGTCGCATTGACAGCATCGGACGAACCTGGCTTCAACGCTACCCGGGCCTTTTCGTGAGGACGGTTTCCGACGAGGGACGATGTTCACTCCCCGGTCTCTGAGGACCTGGGGAGTACATCGGGCAGTCGGATCCTGCTCGCAGCGTTCCACGACCGGCATCACTTCGCTCTACATGCCTCTCTGCTCACCCATTCCATTGGGAGGTCTCATGTCTAGCGGATCTTTGTCTAGCGGATCTTCGACTCGGATGGCAACGGTCGGGTTGGTCTGCACTGCAACGCTTTTGCGGTCCCCGTCCGGGCCCGCATCCCCCACCCCCATTAGCCATCGCCCCAACTCGCATCACCCATGAGCGACAAACCGAAAAACGTATTTCGCATCGACATCGAGCCCTCTGAGGAGAACCCGGACCGCCACCCCACCCACGGATGGCAGGTGCGCATCAAACGCCAGAAGGAGCAATACACAAAGTACTTCTCCGACAAGCGCCACGGCGGGCGCGAGTCGGCCCTCGAGAAGGCGGTCGAGTACCGCGACGAACTGCTCGAGGAGCTGCCCGAGCCGATGGACCCGGTGAAGCGCTCGGCCGAGGCCCGCTCGAAGACCGGCGTGATCGGCCTCAATTTCTGCTGGAAAGACGACGGCAGCGGCACGCCGAAGCCGTACGTGCAGCTGAGCTGGCTGGAGGAGGACGGCACCCGCCGAAGCGCCGCGTACTCGGTGCGCAAGTGGAACCTGCGCCGCGCGGTGTGGAAGGCCTGTGTGCGCCTCCACGACGCCCGCGAGGAGCACGACGGGGAGGCCGAAGAGGTGAACGACATGTTCCAGACGGCCCTCCCGAACATTAAGGAGCAGTACCGGGAAGGCCCCGACGGGGACGGCCTGCCGGAGGAGGACAAGGAAGAGGTGGCGGCGGAGGCCTAAAAGGATGGATGTGTGGACGTGTGGATGTTTGGAGGGCTGAAAGACATCACGTTCACACCTCCACCCATCCATCCGTCCAAACCTACCCGGCCGCTCGCTCCTTCTGCGCGCGGCGGCGAACCTTGGGCTTGCGGTGACGCTTGCGGATCCGGTACGCCACCGGCGTCACCTCCACGAGCTCGTCCTCGCGGATGAACTCGATCGCGTCCTCCAGCGACATCTCCCGCGGCGGCGGCACGTGCTCCAGCTCGTCGCCCGCGGCCGCCCGCATGTTGGTGAGCTGCTTCTCCTTGGTGACATTGAGGTCCAGGTCCTGGGGCTTGTTGTGTTCGCCCACGATCATGCCCTTGTAGACCGGGTCCCCCGGCTCCACGAAGAAGTCGCCACGGTCCTGCAGCTCCATGAGGCCGTAGGGCGTCGTCTCCCCTTCCCGATCCGCCACGAGGGCACCGGACGTGCGGTGGGGAATCTCGCCCGCCCACGGCCCAAACTCCTCGAAGCGGTGCGTGAGGAGGCCGCGGCCCTTCGTGTCCGTGAGAAACTTGGAGCGGTAGCCGATGAGGCCGCGACTGGGGACGTGGAAGGTGAGGCGGACGCGTCCGCTGTCCTGATGCACCATGTGCTCCATCTGTCCCTTCCGCTCGCCGAGGCGTTCCATGACCACGCCCATGAAGTCCTCCGGGATGTCGACCTCCGCGGTCTCGTAGGGCTCGTGCGTCTCGCCGTCGACCTCTTTCGTGATGACCTGCGGCATGCCCACGCAGAACTCGTAGCCCTCGCGCCGCATCTGCTCGATGAGGATGGCCATCTGCAGCTCCCCGCGGCCGTAGACGCGCATCGCATTGGCGGAATCGGTATCCTCCACCCGAATCGCCAGGTTGTTGCGGGCCTCGTCGAGGAGGCGGTCGCGGAGTTGACGGGAGGTGACGTACTCGCCCTCTTGGCCACTGAACGGCCCGTCGTTGATCCGAAACTCCATCGACATGGTCGGCTCGTCCACGTCGAGGGGCGTGAGCGGCTCCGGGTGCTCGGCGTGGGAAATGCTCTCGCCCAGCCCGATGCCCTCCACGCCCGCAATGGCCACGATCTCGCCGGGCCCGGCTTCGTCGGCCTCCGCGCGCTGAAGGCCCTGGTACGTGAACAGTTCTTTCACCTCCGCCGACTCCGTGCTGCCGTCGCGGTGGCAGAGCGTCACCTGTTGCCGGTGGCGCAGCGTGCCCTGCTCCACGCGCCCGATGGCCACGGGGCCGAGGTAGTCGTCGCGCTGGACGCTGGTCACGAGCACCTGGAGGGTGCCGTCGGGGTCGCCGGTGGGCGGGGGAATCTCATCGACGATGGTGTCGAAGAGCGGACGCAGATTTGTCCATTCCTCGTCCTCGAGGTCCGTCGTGCAGCGGCCCTCCGTGGCCACCGTGTAGAGCACCGGAAACTCCAGCTGCTCCATGTCCGCCCCCAGGTCGATGAACAGGTCGTAGATCGCATCGAGCGACTCCGCCGGGCGGGCGTCCTTGCGGTCGATCTTGTTGAGGACGACGATGGGCGGGAGGTCCAGCTCCAGCGCCTTCTGCACCACGAAGCGCGTCTGCGGCAGCGGCCCCTCCGCCGCGTCCACCAGCAGCATGATGCCGTCGACCATGCGAAGCGTGCGCTCCACCTCGCCCCCGAAGTCGGCGTGGCCCGGGGTGTCGACGATGTTGATCTTTTTGTCCTCGTAGCGGATGGCCGTGTTGTTGGCCATGATGGTGATGCCCTTCTCCCGCTCCAGGTCCATCGTGTCCATCACCCGCTCCTGCACGACCTCGTTGTCGCGGAAGATGCCGCTCTGCCACAGCATCGAATCGACGAGCGTGGTCTTGCCGTGGTCCACGTGGGCCACAATGGCGATGTCGCGAAGGTCGGTCTGCTGCATAGCGGGTCGAAGGTTACGGGTGCAGGGGGGA
>JBDGQM010000015.1:0-2556 GCA_042219065.1 Salinibacter sp.
TCGCTCCGCTCAAGATGACTCCATTGCAAAAGGAATTGCTTGAGACTGCAGGAGGGCTGGAAGAAAGAGGAGACGGAGGCGCGTCCCCCGTGTTTGGGGCTACTCCCAGCCGGAGACGAGATTGGGAACGCGCTGCCGCCCAGTGTCCCGACCCGCTTCGCAGAGTGCACCGCGCGGATCTTGTCGCCAGTGACGCTGAGGGGACCTTTCTGCCTCGCACACGTGAGCAGTTACGGCAGAGCGAACCCCAGCGCGGGCGAACGGGCCAACTGCCGATATCGAGAAGACCGTCGTTTCTATCCAGTCTCAGTCCCGGAGTCGTCTGGACGCTCGGGGGGCTTGAAGAGGGTCCACAGAAAATACATAGCGCCGAAGCCCAGACCGAGGACAAGGACGAGTCCGAGCGTGATGCCTATGAGGCTGACGATGCCCAGTACCACGGTAGAATGGAGATTTGTGGGGAGAAGACTTGTTGAGAAGTACTCGCTAGGAGAAGTGCTTGACAGAGCACGACAAAAAGCAATCTACATCACGGCGGGATTCAGCGTAAGGTTTCCGTCCTGGGCGCTTTATTTCGGTGCTGGTACAATTGTCCGGGGAACGGGACCGCCCGCCGTCATCCCGCTGCGGAGGCGGGCGCTGATTGACGCTTCGGTCGCGCCCCAATCGTGCGAGTGGCTCGCGGAAGCCCTGTCCCGACGGGGGGCGGCGACGGGATGAACATCGCGGCGCACAGTCTTGGACCGCCAGTGGAGACCGAAGCACCGCCGTCCGTGGTCTGCAGTCGTCTCTCCCAATGGGGGCCGAAATGCGCTTCTCCGCAGCGGTGGGGGCTGTGGGCGGACTGGCACTTTCGGAGCGAGGAACCCCGGCAGGGAATCGCTCCCAGAAGTTACATTCTTACGACTCACAGAAATTACATCTTTACAAAAACGCTCATAGTCGTTATGGTAAAATTATGTCGTACCGTTCAAAGCTGTTTGGTAGATGGATGAGAAGCCGAGACATAGTGGGCGACGCTGCAAAATGGCGCCCAAACGAGCCTTGTAGTGGAACTACCAGGTGAGTGCAGAAGCCATTTTGCACGAGATCCACGCAGTCGCAGGCCTCAGACAGTCCGCCAAACAGCTTCTACACCATTAAAACAATCGCGTCTTGCCTTCAAAACGGCCCTCCCCCGCACGGAGCAATCCGGGCATGATCGGGCGGCCAGCAGCAGGCGAGCCGCCTCCCATTCGAATCGGGCTCCGACATGTGATTGCCGTGCTACACATCATCCACTGCAGGATTTTGTTCGAAATGTCGGTCCCCCAAAGTGCCCTTGCCCTCTTGCCGTAAGACGCGCTCTTGTTTGTATTTGAAGGCGTCCAGACGTGCGCGTGCGTCCTGGATCGCATCTGTTCCGCTCATTTTCTGTGTTGTACGATTATGGACTCTTCTGGTCATCCTCGTGGAGCGTCGTGGATTGGCATGGTCGTGGCCGGCCTGATGCTCCTCGGGGCCTGCGACACGCCCAGCAGCGGGCCTTCGTTTGAAACCGAGACCGGCCTCAACACGCCCGTCGTGGTCAACAAGACGTTCACCTTCCTCGGTGGGCCCGAGAGTCAGAATGAGCCCCTGATCGATACGACCACTTCCCAGTTCGACTCCCTCTTCACAGTCGCGGCGTCGGACCAGTCCCTGTCGATCGAGGAGGACGTCAGCGACTTCGACGTCGGGTCCCTCGACCAGGCCCTCGACGAGGCCACCGAAGGAGTCGGGGCCGACACGTCGATTTCCGAGACCGTGATTCAGGGCAATGACCTCGCCACACAGAACATTGACGTAAATCAGTTCCGCCAGGAGAATGGGGTACCCCCCTTGACTCCCGAGAACGCATCTCCCCCCTTGGCAGTGGGCGATACGACAGTTCCATTTCCACCTGGATTGTTGTCCATCCCGGACTTTGAGGTTGCCTCCATTCAGGCGGATACCGTTCGGAGCGGAACGTTCACGGATAGCACGAACGTCGATGGAACGGCGGTGAATCGGATCACTTTTGAGCTCTCCAACCAAGGGGCTGTGCCGAGGGATCTCACGGATGGAAACGGAAACGGTCCGAAAATCGACATCTTGGATGAAACCGGGACCGTGATAGCCACCGCCGACTTCGGGAGCGACCCGGTGACACCGGGGGAGACGGAACGCGAGACGGTGGGCATTGAGGGGACAACTCTCGGCAAAGACTCGGACCTGAACCTCAGAGTGGTGGGAAGTGATACCGATCCGGAGGATGAGCTCACGGTCGAATTATCTCCCCTGCAGTACAAGGAAGCCACGCTGGCCGACATTGAGGAGGCCCAGGTGAACGTCACCGAATCCGGTCTTTCTACCCGAGGCAGCGGGGAGTCGCAGTTTGCGGGCATCCGGACGCAAAGCGGAACGCTCACGCTGACCGTGACGAACGACCTGCAGTTCCCCGTCCAGATCGATAGCCTGATTCTGGAAAATAGCTTCGAGAGCCCCCGAGCGCTTCCCGATGACTTCCCTGACCGTGCTGCCTCTGAAAACCCAGAG
>JBDGQM010000015.1:2656-10682 GCA_042219065.1 Salinibacter sp.
CGGCCGGGGGACTTCGTGGAGCTGGACGCCGGGACCCTCGCGCTGGACAACCTCGTCAGCGAGCCCACGGTGGCCTTCGACTCATTCGTTCTGAGCTTCCCCGACATCCGGGGGGACGATTACGGCCCGGAGGACTCGCTCACCGTCGAGTTTTCTGTGCCGGCTGAGAACGACCCCGAAATCGAGGACGAATCCCTGAGTGGTCTACGGCTGTCCCCGACCAATAACGAGGTCGAATACAACCTTCAGGGCAGCCTGGAGTCCATCTCCACCTCGAACCAAACGCCAGAGAACCTGCGGGTCATCCGGTTTGCGGACGAGGTGCGCACCGACGTGTCGGTCAGCAACCTCGACGTCCGGGCCTTGGAGGCGGGCGTTAATCCGTTCTCGGTCGACGTCACGGAGGATGCGAACGGGGACGGAAAGTTGGACCTCGCCGACACCACGGAGGCCACGCAGGAGTCCTTTGAGGACTTCGAAGACGTTGCAGGCAATGTGGACGGACTGGACCTGGAGGGGAGTGAGCTCAACTTCCAGGTGACCACCGATGTTGGGACGGACGCCCAGCTGTACGCGGCCCTGCAGGGCCGCGATGGAGACGAGCGCACATTTCTCGCCGGGAAGCCGAACAGCCCCAACAATGTGCCTCAGAGTGCCCCGCTGGGGGATGACTTTGTGCAGGGCAATACCGCCATCGCACGAGAGAATCTCGTCCGGTTCAGCGTGGAGGGGGCGCCGACGGACGATCCGGTGACCCAGAGCATCACACTGACGGATGAGAACTCCACGGTCGACGACTTTCTCAGCACCCTCCCCACCTCGCTCCGTTTCGTGGCACAGGCGCGCCTCACGGGCGACGAGAATGATCGAATCCGCCTGCGGCGTCCGCTTCAGTTCGAAACGGGCCTCAGCGTGACGGTGCCCCTCAAGCTGAACAATTCCTTCATGGTCGAAGACACGATTGACGCCGACTTTTCCTCGCTCGACGACGTGACGGATCCGGACAAGGACGTGACGGTGTCGACGGCGGAGCTCCGCGTGAAATACGCCAACGGCGTTCCCCTGGGGGCCAACGCGACGTTTGTCGTGCTCGACGGCAACAAGAACGAGGTCCTCACTCTGCCCGAGGGCGAGGACACGATTGCTCTGCAGCCGGCGCCGAAGGGGAGTCAAGGGAGATCGAGCGGAACGCGGTCCGGAAAAACATCGCTCGACCTCAGTAAGCAGCAGCTTCGTGATCTCTCCAACGGCCGGAGTGTCGTTCTCCGCCTGACGATGAACCAGGTGGACGACGGCACCGCGGCGACCCTGCGGGCCTCCGACACCATCGATCTGTCCCTGGAGGCGAAGGTGGAGGCCTCGGTCAGTGTCAACAACTAACGCATCGGGGGTCTCTGGAGAGCCCTCCCTGTTTTTCGCAATAGCGCACTTCGGTAGTATGGCTTGGCGACGAGGCGTGCATTTGGTAGTTCAGGTATTCCTGATCGGTTTGCTTGCGGGGGGGCTTGCGGGCCTGCCCACGGCCCATGCCCAGTCCGGGGCGCGCAGTTCCTGGGCGATCGGGACGGGAGGGGGCGCGTCGGCGGTCGGGTCGCCCACGAGTGCCCTCTACACCAACCCTTCTCACCTGACCGTTGGCGCCGAGGGATCCCCCATCGAAATTCGATTTTTTGACGTGCGGACGTCCATAGGGGGGGATCTGCTCCAATTCAACCACTACAAGGACACGTTCGGCGAGCAGTCGGGAACGCTCACGAATGCGGAAGAGGCGGCGGTTCTCGACGAGTGGTTCGGGGGCGGTCAGAAGAGTGTCACGACGTACGCAGGGGTCGTGCCGTTCTCAATCACCTATCAGCCGAAGGGCAAGCAGTGGGCCTTCGGGGTGGGGCTCCGGTCCCGTACCATTTCGAAGGTGGAGACGAATCGGGGCGCGTTCGATCTCTTTCTGGTGGGGGCCGACTCCAATCGCACCGTGCCGCTGAACGGTCGCTATCGCGTCTCCAGCACCATTGATCTCACCGGCTCATTTAGCTACGTCTTCGAGTCGATTCCTCTCTCGGTCGGTGTGTCTCCCCGGTTGATCTTCGGGACAAATTATGCCGACGGCACGCTCGATTCTAAGGTGACCGTGACAGACAGTGTTATCACCCACAGCTTCGATTACACTGCGCGGGCGGCCGGAAGCGTTAGCCGCGATCTGTACGACACGTTCGATGCTTTCAGTAGCAGTCCCTTCGGGAATGTGTCCGGGAACCTGGGGGCCGGGGTTGCAGGGCTTGGGGTAGGGCTCGACGTGGGGGCGACCTACGCCGTACGCCCCGATCTTTTTGTCTCAATGAGCCTGACCGACCTTGGCACGATTCAGTGGAATAGAGATGCTCAGACCGTGACGCCCGAAAACAATGAGTTCCGATTCGAAGGGGTCGAGTTGGACCTTGACCGCCTGGAGGCGGAGTACGACAACGATGTCGGGGAGTACTTTAAGGACCAGGTCGACAGCCTGGCACAGGACGCCTACGAGGACGTCCAACGCGACCGGTCTTCCTTTTCAACGGGGCTTCCGACGGCCCTGCACCTCGGGGGGACCTGGGCGCGGGATCAGTTCACCCTCACGGGCGGGGCGACGGTGGGGCTCAACGCGGATGCGGGGGCGGTGAGCACCTCTCCCGCGGTGCATCTGGGGGGCGAGTATCAACTCGGCCCCATCCCGCTCCGGGCCGGTGTGCGCCTGGGAGGCCCGCAGGCCGTCACGCTCGCCGGGGGCATTGGGGTCAATGTCCGCAGTTTCCGGTTCGATCTCGGCGTGAGTGGGTCTCCCAGCACCTCTGCCCTCGGCAGTGGGGGGCGCTACTCCATAAACCTCTCCCTCGCTACGGTGCGGTTTTGACTGACCCCCGAGGGGTGCTACGCCGCCTCCCGGCGCGGGGCCAGCAGGTACAGGACGGCCATGCGCAGGGCCACGCCGTTGGTGACCTGGCTCAGGATGATGGAGCGCTCGTGGTCGACGACCGGGTCGGCCAACTCGATGCCCCGGTTCACCGGCCCCGGGTGCATAATGAGCAGGTCAGGGTGGCGACGCAGGTGATCGGGCGTGATGCCGTACTGCCGGTGGTACTCCCGGACGCTGGGGAAGAGGCCCTCGTCCTGCCGCTCCATCTGGATGCGGAGGGCCATCGCGATGTCGCAGGCCTCCAGGGCCGCGTCGAGCCGGGTCGTCGTGCGTACGTCCATCGCCGCTTCCATCTCCACAGGCAGCATGGTGGCGGGGCCGCAGAGGGTGACCGTCGCGCCCAGCGTCGTGAGGGCCTGCACGTTGGAGCGCGCCACGCGGCTGTGCGCGATGTCGCCGATGATGGAGACGTGCAGGTCCTCGAACGTGTCGACGTGGGCCCGCATGGTGAGCACGTCGAGCAGGGCCTGGGTGGGATGCGCGTGGGCCCCGTCCCCGGCGTTGATGACGACGCTGTCGGTCCGGCGGGCCAGGAAGTGCGGGGCGCCCGGCGAGGAGTGCCGGAGCACGACCACGTCCACCTTCATGGCCTCCACGTTCCGGGCCGTGTCCTTGAGCGTCTCGCCCTTCTTGACCGACGATCCGGACTTGGACAGGCTGACGGTCTCGGCGGAGAGGCGCCCGGCGGCGAGGTTGAAGGACAGCTTGGTCCGCGTGGACGGCTCGAAGAAGAGGCTAGCGACCGAGGTGCCCTGCAGGGTCGGCACCTGGCGGATGGGTCGATCCAGGACGGCCCGAAACTCCTCGGCGGTATCGAGCAGGCGGCGCAGGTCGTCGGCCTCGTAGTCGGACAGGTCCAGGAGGTGGCGGTGGCGAAAGGTGGGGGCGCGGTCGGGCGCGGAGGACGAACGCGAGTCGGCCATGGGCGGGGACGACAGGTCGGAAAGAAGCGGGGCGGTGGAAGAGCGACGTGCCGGCTCGTCGCCTGCGCGGCTAGCGGGCAGTCGGGTCGGAGGCGGCACTGCGGGCGGAGGCGGCTTGCACGAGCCAGACGCCGTCCTCCCCGTCTTCCTCTTCGACGCACACGCGAATTTCTTCGTCGGGAAGGGTGGGCACCTCCCGGCCCACGATGTCGGTGGCAATGGGAACTTCGCGGTGCTGGCGGTCGATGATGGTAAGAAACTGCACCGAGGCGGGGCGCCCCAGGTCCATGAGCGCGTCGAGCGCGGCGCGGCCGGTGCGGCCCGTAAACACGACATCGTCGACGAGCACGAGGTGACGGTCCGTCACGTCAAACGGGATGCGCGTGGCCTGAATCTGCGGTTGCTCCAGGCGGAGCCGCACGTCGTCCCGGTACATGGTGACGTCGAGCAGGCCCAGCGGCAGGTCGAGGCCGGTCTGGTCCTGAATGCGGTGCCGGAGCCGGCGGGCGAGGTGCACGCCCCGGGTCTGCATGCCGACCAACGCAAACCGGTCGGCGGCGGGTGGCGTCCCGTCCAGATCGATGTGCTCGAGAATCTGCTGGGCCATGCGGTCCAGCGTGCGCTCGAGGTCGCGGGCCGTCATGAGTTGCGCCTTGATGCGATCGGTGGACGACATGGAGGGAGGGAGGAACTGATACGGAGTTGTGCCGAAAGGCCGGGGGGCGGAATGGGCAACGGGACGGATCACCGTGGGCTCTGTGGACGTGTGGTCGGTGGCAGAGTTCGGTTCCTCGGCGTAACGACGCGACACAACCGCTCGGCGGTTGCCTTCAAGGAACCGAATACGCCCCAGACTTTCTAACGAGCCCTCGCTTTGTCCCGATTCGCCCACGCCTTTCATGGCCGAGTCCAACGCCGCCCGTCGCTATCTCGATCCCGTCGTGATTTCGCAGCTCGAGACGATGGAGCTGCGGGCACGCCTCATCGTGGAGGGCTTTATCACCGGCCTGCACCGCAGTCCGTACCACGGCTTTTCCGTCGAGTTTGCCGAGCACCGGCCCTACAACCCGGGCGATGAACTGCGCCACGTCGACTGGAAGGTGTACGCGAAGACGGACCGCTTCTACATCAAGCAGTACGAGGAGGAGACCAACCTTCGGCAGTACGTCGTGCTCGACACGTCGGCGTCGATGCGATACGAGGGCGAGGGGCCCATTTCGAAGCTCGACTATGGATCGTACCTCGCCGCCGCCCTCCACAATCTGATGCTCAAGCAACGGGACGCCACGGGGCTCATCGGGTTCGACGAGTCGGTCCACACGTTTCGGCCCCCGAAGGCCAAGCAGGGCTACCTGCGGCAGCTGCTGGTCACCCTCGAACAGATGTACCGCCGGGACGCCGAGGGACAGCGCACGAGTGCTGCCTCCGCGCTCGAAGAGGTGGCGCAGCGGGTCAAGCGCCGCTCCCTCATCGTCGTGATTACGGACCTCTTTGAAAACATCGCGGCCCACGACGACTTGCTCCGGGCCCTGCGGCACCTTCGCCACCGTGGGCACGAGGTGATCGTCTTCCACGTCCTGGAGGGCGACACCGAACGCCAGTTCCGCTTTCCCGACCGCCCCATGCTGTTCCGCGACGTGGAGACGGGCGAGGAGGTCTCGCTGCAGCCCGCCCAGCTCCGCGACCACTACACGGAGGCCGTGGCGCATTTCACCGAGACGTTCCGGCGCAGCTGCCTGGAGCACGACATCGACTTTGCCGAGCTCGACACGAATGAGCCCTACGACACGGCCCTGATGGAATATCTCAATAAGCGCTCCCGCCTCTCCTGATGTTGATTGGCCTGCACACGTCAAGTCGTGGACGAACGACGCCAACAGTCGAAGAAAGATTGCCTGTAACCCGAGAGCGTTCAACGTTTTAACGTTACACGTTGAACGTTGAAGGGGGTCCCGAAGAGAACACCTGTCAGACCGACATTCTCCGGAGTCCGTCACGTCTGCGGATGAGCCACCGCCTCAGGAGAAGGGGCGCGGAATTCGTAGAGATGGTCCAGCAGTGCCGACTGATCGGCCGGGTCGGCGAGGGCCACAATTACGGGTCCCTCGTCGGTGCGCAGGCAAATGATCTCGTCCGGCCGGTGACTCACGAAGACCTGCGTGGCAGCGTAGCGGCGGTAGTGGCGGTGGTAGCGACGGGCCGAGATCAGAGACACGTCATCGATAGAGGCCGGGGAGAGCGTGCACGACCGGTCGCCCTGTCGGACGGTGACCGTGTCCGCCGAGCACGCAACCTGCACCGACGGGCAGATGCCCACGAGGCCGATGCCGGCCAGCAGGAGGCCCGACCCCACCTGTACGCCCCAGAAGACCATCCGCCACCCGGGATGGGCGGTCAGGTACGGCTTCAAGAGGGCCCAGCCCAGATAGTGGCTCATCAGCAGGGCCAGGGTCAGGGCTGTGAGAACAACGATGAAGATAGCTTCGCCTTGCAGCCGGTCGCCCACCCAGGCCCGGATGGCCCGGCCGAGCAGCGAGTATCGAGGCTGGTACGACGAGGGAGACTCGAAAGTACGCGTCACGAGAACACAGCGGTGTACGGCAGGGAAAACCCACGTCGGCTTGTTCGGCTGTTCAGTGATTAGGCCGACACACAGTGGCGAGCAGAGGATTTATCTACGCGGACTGAAACTGTAGGTTGTCGGGCACGCAAAGATGTTACGCCATCCGGGCGATCGGAACGTTCGGCCCCGCATGGGACAGTGTCAGATCGGTGCGTCCCCGGGGCCATGGGTCACGACATGCTGTATGTGCTCAGGTCGAGCGTCAGTTCCTCCTGGTACGCCCGGTAGCAGGTGACCATGATCGCAGTAACGGGCACGGCGATGAGCAGGCCGAAGAGGCCGAGCAGGGTCCCAAACACCAGCAGAGAAAACAGCACGAGAAGGGGATGGAGTCCCACCTGGTAGCCGATGATGTTGGGAGTCAGCACGCTCTGCTCGAGCAGGCTCTCGCCGAGCAGGACGGCGATCACAATGACGGCCTTGGTCCAGCTCCCGAGGATGAGGGCCACCAGGGCGCCGACAACCATGGTAATGAGGGCCCCGATCTGCGGGATGAGGTTGAATAGCCCGGACAGAAATCCGATGAGTAGCCAGAAGGGAATATCGAACACGAACAGAAGCACCGAGACGTTGATCGTGGCGATCACGCTGATCAAGAGCTGGCCCCGGAAGTACCGGCCCACGATGCTGCCGGTCTTCACGAGATAGTCGCGGCGCCCCCCGGCCGTGGGAAACAGGTCCACCAGCGCCGCCTGGACGGTCGGGTAGTCCTTGAGGGTGTAGAACAGAATGACGGGGACGAAGGCCAGGAGGGTCACGACGGTCAGAACGGAGCCGAGAGAGGACAGCAGGTCTTCAATGGCCCCGGGAAGCCGCCCGGCCTGTTCCTTCACCAGGGTCTGGACCTCCGCGATCACCTGCTTCTTCTCGACGAGACCAGCCCCTTCGAGGGCGTCCAGGATCGCCGAGGTTTCCAGCCAGACCCGGAGGTTCTGAACCGTGCCGACCAGGCGATCGGACAGGGCCTGCGCCTGATTGGCAATGTTCGGCGCGAGGATGAGGACGAACAGCACGAAGAGGCCGACGACCAGGCCCGTCATGAGAAGAGACGGAAGCCAGCGCGGGACCTGGTAGCGGCGTTCGAGACGCTCGACGAGCGGGTTCAAGAGATAGGCCAGCAGGTAGACGGCGCCGAAGGGGACCAGGACGCGGCTGATCTTGTCCAGCGTCCAGAGCAGCAGCAACACGCCTCCGGAAAATAGCAGCGCCCGGGTGGCCTTGTGGTGGCGCAGGGGCCACAGCAGTACGACGCCGGCCAGCCCAACCAGGGGAGGCGTCAGGAAGACATCCTGGCGGGGCGGCGTGTGCATCTCGTACAGCATCACCAGAAGCAGCACCATTCCACCCCCGATGAGCACCGTTTCGAAGGCCGACTGCCGCAGCCCGTCCGAGCGGGACGAGGACGACGGATCGGATCGGGGCGGGTCTGACGTCGATGCGGGAGCGTCCGACGGGGGCGACTCGGACGATTCGGACGACGGTGGGCGAGAGGGACGGGAAGACATGGGGGGCAAGGACGAACTGGGACGC
>JBDGQM010000150.1:0-15293 GCA_042219065.1 Salinibacter sp.
GAAAGGGTGAGTGGGGGAATGGGCGAAAGGGTGAGTGGGCGAAAGGAAGCGCGTCTCTGAAGCATCGGTTTGCTCCCATTCTCCCTTTCGCCCATTCGCAAACCCCAAACACCGAAAGCCCGACGCCGCGTCGTCAGCGGCAGTCGGGGAGGCTGGGATGGATCCGGGTGCGGACGGCAGGAGTGCTCACGTCGGAAAAGCCAACGGCGCAGACGAGCCGGGTGGTTCCCCCAGCGCTTCGGATCGCTACGACGGGCGGCGAAGAGTCGCAGATGTTTCACGAGCAAACGATGAGGCGAGGGGCGAGAGGGGAGGGGCGTGTTTGAGGATCGAGGATGGAAGGTCGAGAACGAGGATGGAGGGGTAGAGGCGTCCCGCCGGGACGCCTTGTTGCGTCACCGACCACGACCCTGCCATCAAGAAATTCAGTATGGATCACAACAGGCAGAGACGTGTGACGGGAGTGGTTTCACGTGAAACGGGGTGGGCACGTCCCCCGGCGTTCGCCGTTTGATCTGCGCTTTCGAGTCAGTCTCAAATCCGGAGCAGCGATGGCCACGAGCCCACGCGACGCCCACGACCGGTGGGCGGTGCAATACGACACCGACGCCAACGACACCCGCGATCTGAACGCACGAGTCCTGCAAAAACAATTTTTATCGGGGCGGACGATGCCGTCCTCGAACCCGGGTGCGGCACCGGGCTCAACGCCGACGGGCTCGCCACGCAGGCGAGTCACGTCGTGGCGACGGACGTGTCGGCGGAGATGCTCACCCGGACCCAGGAGCGCTTCAATTCCGAGTTGGTGACGCCCCGAGCGCTCGACGTCACGGTGCCGTGGCCGTTCGAAGCGGGTCGCTTCGACGCCGTGGTGGCCACGCTGGTGCTGGAGCACGCGGAGACCCTCGGCCCAGTCTTCCGGGAGACGCGGCGCGTGGTGCGGGACAGGGGCACGTTCTACCGCGCGGAGCTACACTCGTACCGGCAGTTTGTCGGACTTTGAGGACGAGGCGACCGGCGACGAAAAGCCGCGGATGTTGGCGATTCGCTTCGGGCGGGATGGGGCCTAACGTAGCGAGCTTGTAGCGGAAGGATTCACGGAGCAGTCGAAAAAGAGCGGGCCGAGTCGAACTCTGATGGGAGATAGAGGTACAGAACGCACGGAATCGATTGCTGCTACTGAAGGGCTTCACGTGATGGCACCGTCCTCCCCGGCACCCGCAGCAACGCGAGCGGACGTGCTGGCGATGCTGGCTCGGCGCTTCCGCAAGCACTACGAGGATCAACTCGTGGGCCTGTACGCCACGCAGAAGGATCCATACGAACCGGAGCGTGGGACAAGCGACATCGGGACGCACGTCGTCATTGTGATTCAGGGACCATACGAGCACTGGAAAGAAACGGACGCCGTGACGGAGATCACGCACGACGTTCTGGACGAAACAGAGTGGGTGGCGCCCGTCACCTCCCACCACGTGGCTCACGACTCAGCGGTCGCAGAACGAATGAAAGAGAAAGGGGTCCGATTTGACTGAAGTTCGTCGGCGGTTACAGAGTGCCCGGGATCGACTGGCCGCTGCCGAGACGCTCCTCGCCAGCGACTACCATCCCGATGCTGTGAGCCGGGCCTACTATGGGGTGTACGAGGCGGCCCGTGCGCTCCTGCTCGTCAAGAATGTAGAGACATCAACACACGCAGGCGTTGGAAATCGCCTCGGCTTTCACTACAGAGACGACATTGACACGAGAAGCTTCTCCCGACTCCGCAGCGAGCGCGAAGGATGTGACTACGAATTGAGTGAGCCAAGCGGGGAGCGAACACGAAACTGTCTTCAACAAGTCCGATCATTCGTTGAGCAAGCGGAAGCGCTTGTCAACGGAACGAGCTAAGAATCCTCCTCAATCGCCGGCCGCACAAACCCGTCGGTGTCCGCCAGGCGGCGGCGGGCCTCCGCGGCGTCCACGTCCGCGAGAATCATCACGATGGCGGTCTTCACGTGCCCGTCGCACGCCTCAAGGACCGCATCCGCCGCGTCGTAGTCGACGCCCGTCACCATCATCACCGTGCGGATGCCGCGCTCCACGAGCTTGTCGCTGGTGCGCTGCAGGTCCACCATCATGTTCTCGTAGACCTTGCCGAGGCGCACCATCGCGGCGGTGGTGATCATGTTGAGCACGAGCTTCTGCGCCGTCCCGCTCTTCATGCGCGTCGAGCCCATGATCACCTCCGGCCCCACCACCGGACAGATCGCCACGTCGGGCGCCACGTCCAGCTCGTCGCGCGGCACCGTCGTCACAAACAACGTCGGACAGCCGATCTCGTCCCGGGCGTGCTCCACCGCCCCCACCACGAACGGCGTGCGCCCGCTGGACGCAATGCCGCACACGACATCATTTTCCGTAACCCCATTTCTATCAAGGGTTTTTGCTCCTGCTTCGGGCACGTCCTCCGCGCCCTCTTGCGACCGAAAGACCGCCTCGCGTCCCCCGGCGATGATGCCCTGTACCCTCTCCGGATCGGTGCCGAACGTAGGGGGGCACTCCGACGCGTCTACGATGCCGAGCCGTCCGCTCGTCCCGGCGCCGACGTAAAAGAGCCGCCCGTCATGTTTGAAGGCATCAACGACGAGCTTGACGGCCTCCGCCACATACGGAAGTTCGCGCCGCACGGCAATCGGCACCTTGTGATCCTCCGTGTTGATGACTCGCAGGATTTCCCCCACCGGCGCGGTATCGATGTGGGTGGAATGCGGATTTTTCTGCTCGGTGGCCAGGGTCTGAAGCTGTTCGAAGAGAGGGGGCTGTTCGGACATGCTGGAGAACACGGATTGGACGAGAGAAAACGTCTTCAACACACGCATCGTGCCGGAGGGGCACAGAGGGCAAGCATCGCGTTGAGGATGGCGCGGTCGCGGAGGGCTACGAGAAAACGAAGCGTCGGAATGAACGGGAGAGGGTAGTGAGACTCAACAGGAGGAGGACCAGAAGCACGGCAAGACCGGCGAGGGCTATGGAGGTCCAGGACCAGAATGCGCCCGTGTCGCGTCTCTCCATCGGTACCGGTTGAGGGGACCCGTACAGCACCGGCGCCCCCCAGAAGAACGGACTGGCCTTGTCGGGATGCGCCTCCAGGTGCGCAAGCTTGGCCTGCCGGAGGGCGCGGTCTTTGGGCAGACCCGCCCGGAGGTTTTCGTAGAACGCCTCCATGAGCGTGACACTCGACTGGTCGGCCGTCGGCCACAGATTCGACACCGTGGATTGTGCCCCCATGGCCCGGAAGGCGTACTGGAGGCCCGCCATCCCTTCGCCGCCGCGCAGCGTGCCGCGGGCGGTGCCACACCCGCTGAGCACAGCGAGTGGAATGGTGCGGTCCTGCGTTCGCAACTCGTGGAGGAAGAGAAGGCCGTCCGAGGTCGAGTCGGGACGGAGAAGAAATGCGTTTTGGAGCGGCGAGGACGGATGCACGAAGGCGTGGGACGCCAGGTGAACCACACCGGCCCGGCGGGAGGTCCTCATGAACGTCGACTCGGTGGCACTGTCGCCGAGAAAGGTCTTCGCGTCGCCAAGTAGCCGATCGAGAGCGCTCAACTCGGACTGCACCCCAGGCAGCGGCGAGAGGGCCAGGGACGAGTCGGCAGCGTCTTCGGGCAGGGTGGCACGGAGCGCGGACGGGACGGCGCGGAGCGTGTCAAACGTGGACACCCCGAAGGCCGCGAGGGTGGGGGCAAAGGTGTTCGGATCGAAGGACACCGCGGACGTGTCGGCTGCCATGGAGGTGGACAGGTCGAGCGCGGTGGGGCGCTCGTGGAGCAGGAAGCGCGCCTGCGTGTGGTCGTAGCGTCCGCCGGGGGTGCTCGTCGCCAGCATCGAATAAGGGACGTGAAACATCGGCCCGTCGGGGATGACGGTCAGCGGCTGCCCATCGGGAAGGTGCGGGGCAATCGGTGCGTACAGCTGGTCGTGCAGCGTGCGGAGCGGCCGGAGATCGAAGTGCATTGCGTTGATGCTGTTCGGCGCTCTCGTTTGGGCGAACAGGGGCGAAATGTCCGTTACCCGTGCGCGAACCGAATCCTGCGAAAGACCGGGGAGCGAGAGGACCCGGAGCGTGTCGGCGGTAAGGATGAACGCCGCCGACTGAGGCGACCGGTCATAGACCGGCCAAGGGTCGTCGAGGAAGTAAGAGACGAGCGCCCGGTCTCGTTGGTCGAGAGAGGCGGCAATTTGCTCGATGGAGGGCCGATCGATGATCGTGGAGCCACGCCCCAGAATCTGCTGGCGGGCCGTCATGAGGGTCGCCTCGCGATTGCGGAGGGCCGCTTCGTCGGCACTGGAGAGCGTATCTGTTCCGATCTGGGTACGCACGTCGGAGAGCGCGCGGCTGACGCTGTCGAGCCGGGTGCGGTCCGAAGCTGGGAGTTCGTTGGCCACCTGGGCCTGGGTGCGCAGGTCCTGGAGGTAGCGCGCGCGGCTCCGATCGAGGGCGGCGAGGGCGTCTCGGGGGCGCCCCTGGGCCAGAAGGGTCCGCACGAGCCCGCGGTGCACGTCGCGCCACTGAGCGAACGCCGTCGAGGACCACTGGGTGGCGGTCAGCGACTCGCGGTAGTCCTCGACGACGTGCACCCCCTTTCGGTAGTAGCGCTCAGCCTCGGGCCAGTTGTTCTGAAGCTCGTGGAGGCGGCCCAGCGCGCGGAGAATGCGACGCTGATCGTCGAGGTCGCCGAGGGCCTCGGCCTGTGTGAGGGCACGGTGCAGCGACGAGCCGGCCTGCTCCCAGCGCCCAGTCTGCAGGTGAAGCACTCCGAGTTTCAGCAGGGAACTAGTCAGGAGTCGAGCGTCGCCCTCGGCGCGTGCGTACCGGCGCACCTGGTCGTTCAGGCGGTAGGCCGCGTCAAAATTTTCCAGGTAGCCGAGACTCTCCGAGAGCAAGGCCGACGTTACGGCGTGCCGCTCGGTGCCGGGCTCAGCGAGGCGTCGGCCCTTGCGCGCCAGGGTCCGGGCCCGCTTCAGGGCACCCCGGTCGAACTCAGTATTCAGCGTTTGCTCTAGGAGCAGGTCGGCCCGGACCTGATACACATACGCCAAGAGGTCCGTTTGCTGCTCGGCGGGCAGGTCCTCCGTCTGGACGCGTCGCTGGGCGCGCCGATAGTAGTGGCGGGCCGACCGGTAGTCCTGGGTGTTCTGGAGTACGACGCCGACGCTAATGAGATGATCGATCTGTTCGGATGGAGTGGAGGCCGCCTCGATGGCATGGAGGTACTGCTCGATGGAGGCGGAGAGGTTCCCGAGAAGGTAGTGCAGGTATCCCTTTTGCTGGTAAAAAAAATGGACGAAGTCGGCTTGGGTGCTCTCGTAGTCAGCAGAATTGCGCGAGACATCAGACTGAAGGTAAGAGAGCCCATCCTCGTACGCCCCGAATGCCTGAGGGAACTGACGCAGAGCGGCGTGCAATTCTGCTTCTGCCTCGTAGGTCTCCAGGATGTTGTGAGTGTACGAATGTGCAATCGCCGACGGGTCGAGACGAAGGAAGCACTGACGCGCGTTCTGGATTCGAGACAGGTGGGCGCGAAGCGTATCCCGGGACACGGATTCGTCGTCGAGCCACAGTTGCTGGGCTTCGTCTAGGGTCGTGATGGGAGGAGGAACCCGATCGGGTCCCATAGAGAGACAGGCGTCGAGGTTGTCGGTGGTATCGGGAGCGGGAACGACAAGTAGTACCCCGAGAAGAAGAGCGATCATAGACGAGGAAGACCTAACGGTGGGACCACACGTCGTTTGACAATGGGGCGTATTGTTTGTGGTTTACGCGTGACAGGAGCGACACCAGATCACTAACTGCCTACAGCAAGATTTTCGCTGCCATGACACGTTCCACGGTTGATTTCCATTCGTTTTCGGGAGCACCAGCTCTCTCCGCAGGATCTGGGGGAACTTCAGATCCCGGTGGGGGGGACGACGACGAAGAAGATACCACGTAGGAATGCGAGGGTAAGCCGGCGTGCGCTTCGTCGTGGCCCGCAGCGAGCGAAGCGAGCCCGGCTTTACGTCGTCGGACTCACAAAGACCGGACGGACGCTGCGAGCGGTCATTGTTTCAAACGGTTGTCGGTCGCTGACCCATACGGGTAGTGGAGGCAGGTCCGTTTTATCGGGCTCGCCCCTAACGTATGGGGTTGAGCGAAAAGTGTCGAACTCGGAGACAAATTTTCGTCACCGGAACGAAAGAATTTCGTTCCGTCCGGTCGGGTCCGGGTTTCCTTCGAGCGGCACGGGGCATTTGAGGCGATGTGAGACGTGCTCTCAGGGTCGTCTCGACCACTCCTCTTCGATTTTCGTATCGGAAACAAGTTTGGCAAAAACATACGCTCGCAAGGTCGACGTTGGTACTGTGATTCAGGCACAGGTCAGGTCTGGTGCACGGTGCGGCCGTAGAGCGAAGCGGTGCACTGACACGCGTCCGAACAGGCCGGACAGTTTGGGCGCGTGCCGGTGCGGCTGTAGTACCGCTCGATGGTGGCCAGGCAGGTGAAGTCGAACTTTTCGAACAGCACGCGGCTGTCGACGGGGGCGGGCCGGTGCCAGGCAATCCCGAACGCGCGGGGCACGTCCCGGCTGGCAAGCGTCGCAAGTCGCCGCTCGTAGAAGGCCGCCCCGATGCCCCGGCCCTCCCAGTCGGCCCGCACGCAGGAGAGGTGGAAAATGCCGTTGCGATCGGCGAGCGACGGGGCCAGATCGAGCGCATCGAGCCCAAGGTACTGCCGTGTGTAGGCGCGCCGCCCCACCTCCAGAAACGAGACGCCCACAATTTCGTCGATCTGGGGCGCGACGGCCACAAGTCCAAGGGCCGTGTGCGAGGAGTCCAGGGCGGCCGCCATCCAGTTCTGTTGGGTAGAAGGGGCACCGCCAAATCGGGCCGTCCAGAGTTGTGTCGCGACGTCCGTGTCGGTGGGGGCCAGTGGTCGAAGGACAAACGAGGCCGCGGCGGACATGGAGAGACGAACAGTGGTTCGAGGAATGCGGATGAACGAGGGCCACAATGCATCGGTATGACACGACACAGGTTCACACAGGCCCTCCGTCCGTTTCGCCAAGTGGCGCGACTATCGTCATGATTCTCCACACCCTTCGCCTCCGGTCGTTCCGCGCCCACGCGGAGAGCAAGTTCGAGCTCGCGCCGTCGATCAATCTGCTCTACGGGCCCAATGGGGCCGGCAAAACGAACGTGCTCGAAGCGGTCCACTACCTGTGCCTCACCAAGAGCTTTACGGCCTCGCGCGACCGATACGCCGTGCAAAAGGAGGCGCCCTATTTCGAGGTGGAGGGGACCATCGAGAACGTGCGCGAGGAGCCCATCACGGTGCGGCTGGCGTACGTGCCGGGGGAGGGCAAGAGCATCTTCGTGAACGGTGTGGAGCTCGACCGGCTGGCCGACATCGTGGGGATGCTGCCGGTGGTCGTCTTTTCGCCGGAGGACTACGACCTGACGGCCGGTGGGCCGAGCGAACGGCGCCGCTTCGTCAACAACATCCTCAGTCAGGCGCGGCCCGTCTACATGGACGATCTCATGAAGTATCGGCGCGCGCGTCGCCAGCGCAACGAAGTGCTGCGGAGCTACAAAAAGCGCCCCGATCCCCCGCCCGAGGAGCTCTTGGCCCCCTGGACCGAAGAGCTCGTCACGCTGGGCAGCCGCATCGTCCACCGCCGCCAGCAGTTTCTCCACGACTTCGCGGACGATCTGGCGGAGGCGTACCGGCGCATCGAGGCGGTGGCCGAGCGCCCGACCATCGAGTACGACACGATTGCGGACCTCGACCCGGACGCCACGACCGACGACGTGGCCGCTGCCTTCCGCGAGGCCCTCGACCGCAAAACGGGGCAGGAGCGCGACCGCGGCACCACGCTCGTGGGCCCGCAGCGCGACGAACTCATCTTTCGCCTCGACGACCTGGAGGTGCGCCGCTACGGCTCGCAGGGGCAGCACCGCACCTTCGCGATGGCACTCAAGCTGGCGCAGTACTTCTACCTGCAGGCCCGGAGCGACACCGAGCCCCTGCTGCTGCTCGACGACGCCTTCGGCAAGCTCGACGCGGACCGGACCGATGTCTTCCTCGATCTTCTGCGCTCCGACGCCGTGGGCCAGAGCCTCGTCACCGCCACGCGCCGCGAACCGTTCGCGGCGGCCCTTGGCGCCGATCCGCGGGCCCACCGGGCCCTGCAGGTGCAAGGGGCAGACGGGGGGGCGGAGGTCGTGCCGGATCCGGAGACGGCCGCCACGGAGCCCCCGGGCACCGACGGGGCTACTCCGGACTCGGCGCTGACCGACCCGTCGAGCCCGGCGCCCGCTCGCGATTAGAGTGCCCCCGCCTCGACAGCTTCTCTCCGCACACGTCGATCCCGTACCCAAATGCGCATGTCATCCCGGAAGCGCCGCGCCACTCATCGCCGAGCAGGGCTCTGGGGTCTGGTGCCCCTTCTTCTCCTTCTCGTATCGGTGTCTACGGGGTGCGTCTCGACAGGCATCAATCCGGTGTCCGGCAACACCCGGGCCTACGGGTATTCGTGGCAGGAGGAGGTAAAAATGGGGAAGAAGGCGGACAAGCAGATCCAGAACCAGTACGGGGTGTACGAGGACAAAGAGCTCCAGAAGTACGTCGACAAGGTTGCTCAGAAGGTGCTGGCCGAAAGCCACATTCGACGGCCCGATACGCCCAAGAAGTTCCGCACGACGGAGTTCGAGTTCCGCGTGCTCGACAGTCCCGTCATCAATGCCTTCGCACTTCCGGGAGGCTACGTGTACGTCACCCGCGGGCTCATGGCGCACCTAAACAATGAAGCCCAGCTGGCGGTGGTGCTGGGCCACGAGATCGGGCACGTGGAGGCCCGCCATGCCTCGCAGCAGGCCGCCCGGAAGCAGTTCACACGGGGCCTTCTCGTCGGGGGCGCTGTGCTTGGGCAGGCCACCCTGGGCGGGAATGTGGGCCGGCAGGTTCTGAACCTGGGCGGTACCGCCGCGCAGCTCCTTTCGCTCAGTTACAGCCGCGACAACGAGCGGGAGTCCGATCGGCTCGGGGTCGAGTACGCCGTGCGGGCGGGATACGATGCGGCCGAAGGGGCGGCCTTTTTCGGGTCGCTGGAGCGGGTGCAAGAGCAGGCCGGGCAGTCGATCCCCACGTGGAAGTCGACCCACCCCGATCCGGGCGCCCGGAAGCGAACGATTCCGAAGCTTGCGAAGAAGTGGGAGGCACGGGTGAAAGAGCCGGCCACGATGGTGAACCAGGAGGCCTACTACAGCGCCCTCGAAAACATTGTCCTCGGCAAGAATCCACGGCAGGGATTTGCGGAGGGCGGCGTCTTCTACCACCCGGAGCTTGCGTTTCGATTTTCCATCCCGAGCCGCTGGGATGTGCAGAATCAGCCCCAGCGGGTGGCGCTGGTGCACCCCGACCAGTCCGCCTACATGCTCTTTCAGTTTGCCGACGCCAAGACCCCGACGGCCGCCGCCCGAACCTTCGCCGATCAGGAGGGCCTGACGGTGCTTGATCGTCAGCGCACCTCGGTGAATGGAAACGAGGCCCGACGGATCCTGGCCGAGGGAACGACGCAGAAGGGAGGGAAAATCCGCCTACTGTCCTACTTCATCGCCTACGGCGACAACGTGTATCAATTTCAGGGCGCAACGACCGCCGACCAGTACGCCACCTATCGGCCGGACTTTGAGCGCTCGATGACGAGCTTCGCCCGGCTGACCGACCCGGACAAGCTCAACCGGCAGCCTACGCGCCTCACGATTCGACCGGCGGGCCAGAGGGCCTCGTTCCGCTCCTTCGTCGACACGAACGCGCTGCCCTCGGACCTGTCGGCGACCGATCTCGCCATCATCAATCAGCTCGATCTGGGCCAGACCGTGGCGGCGAGCCGTCCGTTGAAGCTTCCGGACTGACTTGCCCCGGAGCGGGGCAACATCGGGCCTCAAGCCGGGATGCGATTGCGGAGAGGGAAGAACAGTGGGACATTCACTGCCGATGGGCCCGATGGGGGTCCTCCTCATCTTCCGTTGGCGGAATCACGCGGCCCTCGCCCCCGACGACCATCTGGCCCTCGCGATAGATGTACGTGCGCAGCTTAACGTGCTTGTTCTCATCGATTTTCTCCGCGACCTTGACCTGGACGCGCACCTCGGAGCCGATGGGTACCGGCCGGAGAAAGCGGCACGAGATTCCCACAGCGATGCTCCCGTGACCGGGAAAGTCGCGGCCGAGGACCTTCGAGATGAGTCCCAACAGCAAGACCCCGTGAACGACGGGACGGCCAAACTGGGAGTGCTCTTCTGCGTACTCCTTGTCGACGTGGACGGGATTGTCGTCTCCAGTAATTTCGGCGAACATCTCTACGTCCTCCGCCGTGACCACCCGCGTCCATTCGTGGGAGTCACCGATGTCGATTGATTCGTAAGTATTAACCATGAGCAGCAAACTGTTAGGGAGGCAGGCGTCTCAAGGATGAGAAGGGATAAGTGGGATAGGTGTTGCCCCGAAGGTAAAAAGAAAGAATGGGAAAACCTACCGCACGGCGGAATGGACAGGCTGATCGCACGTGGAAGCGTCCTGGAACGGCTCTTTTGCTGCTGATCGGCGCCACTCCCGGAAAAGCATGGACCAAAAGGGGACGGAGGCGGGGCACAGCTCGAACGCTCTCGGCCCCAAAACAAGAAAAATCGGGATAATCTGTGTGTGCTCGCGGGAGGGACGTTACCTGGCAACGGAGTGCGGCGGCCCGCTGACTGGCGCTGCGGCCGTGGATCGCTCAGCGGGACATCCCAAGAGGCACCCGCGGGCAAACACAGCCTCCAGATCTCCTCTTCTGTACTGTTCAACGCACGAGTTCTATGGATCGTCTGTTTGATGCCCTGCGCCCATTCATCCGCGGAGTCGTTCGGCGCGCTGTATGGGTGCTTGCCTTGGCCCTGGTGCTAACGGGCGCGGGCGGATACCTGGCGTCGAATCTGGACCTCGACACCGACATCTCAAATCTGGTCCCGGAGGACTACGAGAGCGTGCAGGCGCTCAACAAGTTGCAGCGCACTGTGGGGGGCGAGAGCGACATGGCGGTGGCCATCGTCAGTCCCTCGTTCAAGGCCAACAAGCAGTTTGCGGAAGCCCTCATCCCCAAAGCACTGTCTCTGAAGCGGCCTCAGGACACGAGCGAGACGTACCTGACCCGGGTCGACTACAAGCGCGAGGTGAAGTTTTTGAAGGACAACGCGCTTTATTTCGCGTCCAATCAGGAGCTCCGCCAGGTGGAGGACTTCCTCCAGGACAAAATTAAGGAGGCGAAGCAGGCGCGCCAGGAGGCCAATCCATTCTACTTTGAGCTGAACGAGGAAGAAGACACCACCGCGACGACGGAGTCCGGCGAACAGTTGGAAGGGGTCTACGACCAACTCATCGGCAAGCGGTACCCCATCTCCGACGACAGTACCACCATGGTGCTGCGGTTCTTTCCGTCGGGCTCGAACACGGACATCGGGTACATTGAGAACCTGTACTCCGACGTTCGGGATCTTGTTAACCGGATGGGGCCGAAGTCGTACCACCCGGAGATGAAGGTGGTGCTCGCCGGACGGCTGTACCGGCAACTCGTGGAGGTACGGACCATCTGGAACGACGTGGCCGGATCGTTCGGGGTGGGGGTGGGTACGGTCCTGCTGGTGGTCATTCTATACTTCCTGTACAAGGCCTATCGGGTGCGGGCCCGGCGACGGCTCGACGGGCGCACGCTTCTGCGGGAGCTGGTGCGCGCCCCGGTGATGGGCCTCGTGATCGGCGTGCCGCTCTTCATGAGCCTGGCGTGGACGGGCGGGGTGGCGCATTTGCTGTTTGGACGGCTGAACCTGATGACGTCGACCCTCGGCCTCGTTCTTTTTGGGCTGGGCATTGACTTTGGCATTCACTTCTACGCCCGATACTCCGAGGAGCGTGCCGCCGGGCACTCGATCGCCGACGCCGCCGAGCGCACCTTTACGAGCACCGGGCAGGCCATTGCCGCAGGGGCGCTCACGACCGCCGGCGCCCTGTATGTCCTCACGATGGCCGACTTCAAGGGCTTCAGCGAGTTCGGGGCCGTCGCGGGGACGGGCGTGCTCTTTGCCCTCCTCGCCATGACGGTGGTGATGCCGGCCCTGCTGGCGCTCCTGGAGCGGACCGGCCTGCTCAACCTGCAGGTGGCCACCGGCATGGAGACCTCCAGCGGTCCGGCCCAGCAGCCGTATCGGAGGGCCCGGCCCATCGTGGTGGGCGGACTCGTGGCCGTGGTCGCGGCCCTCGTGCTGGCCCCACGGGTGGACTTTCAGTACGACTTCGGGGCGCTGGAGCCCGAGTACACGGGGTACGAGCAGCGCGCCCAGTACGTGAATCGCGTGGGCACAGAAAGCAACGACGGGCGGCGCAATCCCGCCTACATCGTGGCCGACAGTCAGGAGGCCGTGCCGCGAGTCGTAGAGGCCGTCCGCGAAAAGATGCGGTCCGACACGACCTCCCCCACGATTCTGGCGGTGGAGAGCCTGCAGGAGCGCTTTCCGCTGAGCGACACCGCACAGTCGGCGAAGCTTCGGCGCATCGCCGAGATCCGCGAGACGGCGACGGAGAACCGGTACCTGGAAGACGAAACGTCCGACGCGCTTGAACGGCTCCGCCGGGCCGCGCAGACCCGAACGCCCATTGCCCTCGACCAGGTGCCGAAGTCGCTCCGGAAGAAGTTCACCACGAAGGAGGGCGAGCTCGGGCGGTTCGTGATAATCTATCCGTCCGTGGGGCTCTCCGACGGGCGCAAATCGATCGCGTTTGCCAAGGACGTGGGCACCATCACGACCGACCGCGGCAACACCTACCACGCAGGCTCCACCTCCATCGTGGCGGCGGACATGCTGCTGCTCCTGCAGCAGGAGGCGCCCTGGATGATTGCGGGCGCGTTCGTCATCGTCGCCTTGCTGATGCTGCTCAACTTTGGATCGCTCCGCTGGGCCGCGCTGGCCCTCGTGCCGCTGGTGGTGGGGCTCCTGTGGATGCTGTTGGTGATGGAGATCTTCGGGCTCATGGTCAACTTCTACAACATGGTGGTCTTCCCGGCCATCCTCGGCATCGGCAACGATGCCGGCGTGCACATCACACATCGGTACCGGGAAGAGGGGCCGGGGTCGCTCCGGACGGTCCTGCGGTCCACGGGCGAGCACGTGACGATGGGGACGCTTACGACGATGGTCGGGTTCGGGGGGCTGCTCCTGAGCTTCCACCCCGGGCTGAACTCGATGGGCACGCTGGCGGTGCTGGGGCTGGGGACGACCCTGCTCGCGGCTGTGGGTTTTCTACCCGCGCTGCTGCAGTGGCTGGAGGAGTGAGCGCTGTGCGTCTGGTAGCGTGTCGGGCCTGCGGGTTGGGGCACCACCCGGGTTTCAGTGGAACATGTCGGCAGAACCCACAGGGTCTTCCTTTTTCAGGGAGATTCGGCCCGCCGAACGTTGGGGCGCATTTCAAGTCTGTGAGCGGGTCCCGCCGGGGTGCGCCCACCTCGGGAACGACGGCGGACGGCAGACCGCGGTCGTCGCACATCAAAGCAGCCACTTCTCCGGTCAACTCACAGTGCTAGCTACCGGACACTTTTCGATGCCGATTAAGGGTTGCCGGTAACTCGTTCAAAAGCCCGGAATGTCGTCCCGAAAAATTCCAATCGAAGGCTTGTCATCCTGAGCTTGACTCAGGATCTCCTCGAATACAGCGTTGCCCTCCCCGAAGAGATCCCGCATCGGAGTGCGGGATGACGGGCCTGGGAATTTTTCGGGACTGAATTCAAAACGGTCCGGTAGGTAGCTGACAGTGTTAAAGTGCAACCGAACGTTATAGGGGTACGGAAAAGTGTTCGTCTCCCGTCTTCCGGCTTCGGTTTATTCTTGGGCCGACACGATGGAGTCAAAACGGCATCGGGTCGGCGAACGGGAGCCACCGCCGCTCAGTCTGCGGACCCAGACCCCCCGCCCCCCGGCGTCTCGATGCGGAGCCGACTCCCGGCCGGGAGCGTCCGCGAGAAGTGGGCCGGGAGTTCCTCGTTCTCCCCATTGGGAGGGATGAGCACTGTGCGGCCCGGTGCGCCTTGCTCGCCGCCGTCGCGGCCCCACGGGCCCCGACTCCGCCGTGTGCTGAGCATCGTCGCGGTCATGGGCACGAGCAGCTCGTAGACGCGCACGAGGCCGTCGCCCCCGCGGTGCTGTCCCGCCCCCCCGCTGCCGGATCGCAACTCGTAGGCAACAATTCGGAACGGGTACGTCTGCTCCAGTGCCTCGACGGGCGTATTGAGCGTGTTCGTCATGTGCACGTGCACGCCGCTGAGGCCGTCCCCGTCCGGCCCCGCGCCCATGCCGCCCCCAATCGTCTCGTAGTACGCGAAGGACGACCCGTCCGGACGAGCGCCGCCGAGGGTGAGGTTGTTCATCGTGCCCTGTCCCGCAGCGGGCACCCGATCGGGGAGCGCCGGGGCGAGCGCGCCGAGCACCGTGTCGACGATGCGCTGGGAGGTTTCCACGTTGCCCCCCGCCACCGCGTGCGGCGGGTCGGCGTTCACGAGCGAGCCGTCCGGCGCCGTCACGGAGACGGGCGCGAGACTCCCGGCATTGATCGGAATCTCGCCCCCGGTGAGGCCCTGCACCACGTAGTAGCAGGCCGACTCGGTGATGGGCCGCACGGCGTTCAGGTTGCCGTCGACCGCGGCGTCGGTGCCGTCGAAGTCGAACGTCACGCTGTCGTTCGCTACCGTCGCGGTCACGCGGATCGTGGCGGGCTCGTCGTTCTCCAGTTCCAGCTCGTCGTCGAAGGTATACGTGCCGTTCGGCCAGTCCGCCAGGGCCGCCTGGGTTCGGCGCTCGCTGTACCGTTGGAGGTGACGGGCGTAGGTCGTCACTTCTGTGGGACCGTGCGCATCGGTCAGGGCCCGCAGGCGCTCCGCCCCCACCGTGTGGGCCGCCCGCTGGGCCGCGAGGTCGCCCCGCCGCTCGTCGGGGGTGCGCACGTTGCGGAGGAGCGTCCGCAGCAGTGCGTCGTTGCGCGTGCCGCCCTCGTACAGCTTGACGGGCGGGATGATGGTCCCCTCCTGCACCAGCTCGGTGGCGAGGGGCAGCGAGCCCGGCGTCATGCCCCCCACGTCGGCGTGGTGGGCGCGGCTCGCGACGAAGAATGAGGGCCGTTCCGCGTCCCCGACGAACACGGGCGAGACCATCGTCACGTCCGGCAGGTGCGTACCGCCCTCGTACGG
>JBDGQM010000151.1:0-22897 GCA_042219065.1 Salinibacter sp.
CCACCGCATCGCCGAATTCGGAGAGATTCTGAATCAAGTTCAGAATGACGTGCCTGAAATTCGGGATTTTTCGGGACATCGGTCGATCTCCCTTGAAAACTGTCCGGTAACCAGGTCTCTGCGAGGAGATCCCCAAGCGCCTCGCTCAGACACCGAAGAAGTCCGCTCCGGGAGGATCGGTCCTCCTTGGGGCTACAGGACGAAGGAAACCATCAGATAGAGCAAGTACAGGTTCATGACGAGCAGGGCCGCGTTCGCAACTTTCGTGACGAATTCCGTCCAGTCGCGTTCGTCCGGCCCGTCGACGCCGAGGCCATGGTCTTCAATGCTGTGCTTGTTACGGTCGGACGTCATGAGTGCCCCGGACCGTTTGGAGAACGAAGAGCGGCCGCACTGCCCGGCACTGAGTGAGGTTCAGGGTGGCCAATCGCAGCCGCAATTGCAAGAGGGCCCGGCCCAGTCGTCTCGCAGGTAGACGAGGCGCTGCCCCTTCCGCTTGCCGCCGTGACGTTAGACGGCGGGGGGCGCGTGTGTCTAAAGGAACGAAGAACTTTCGGACGTAAACCACAACACCAAACGACCAGCCTAACCATGACTGATCAATCCACGAACGGTCAAGAAGCAGAGAAGGTAGAAGCACTTCCGCTCGAATCGCTCGATCAAAAGATTAGCGACCTCACGCCCGAACAGATGGACGCCGTCACCAAAAGCGTCTCCTTCCGGGAGGCGACGGCAAAGCTCATGGCGGGGTCGATCTCGTTTGTGCAGTGGGAGTGGTTCGCGTCCAGGACCCTCAAAAGGCGCCTGGACCTTCCTTTCGTTCAGGAAGCAATGGAGAAGAATTTGTTTGGGACCGCGTTCGAGGTCTTCGGGGCGGCACTCGAAGGACTTCTCGCGGGCGGCTCGGGAAGCCTCGATGGCGTCACCAAAGACGACGAATTCCGCGCTGCGGTACTGGACTTGCTTCAGGGCGACGCGACGGTCCCCGAATTCCTCGACGTGGCGGGTGAGGTGATCGACACGGTTGTTGATATCCCGTACGTCCCGCAGTTCGGCGAAGATCTGGTGTTCGACCGGGGCATGGAGTTGCTCGCGTCCGCCCTTCACGGACTGCTCACAGAGGGAACCGAGAGTGCGTAGGCACGAGCAACGTCGACGTGCGGCCCTTCCCCCACTTCGGGGACCGAAGTCGATGTCCGACCGCGTCTCCGTCTCGCCCCGCGCGGGACGGGGACGTGGAGGGCGTCGCGAAGGCCCCGGCGGACGCGATGCGGTAGAACGGCAGGATCCCGCGACGTCTCAGCCAGCCGCCCGCAAAATTTCGAATGTTTGCGGGATCGGTCGGCGATGGGCTCCTCCGATGCGTCCGAGAAAACATCCGCACGCTGGCGACGGGGACACGTTCGCCTTGGTGCCAACGGCGCTCGGGCTGTCAGCGATCACGCCCGCACGCTCGCTCCAGCCGGTCTCGGACGGCGTTGGCAACGAGCGGGCACCCGACGGATGAGGGCCGCACCTTCCGAAGCATTTTTCACACATCGGTAACGATCAACAACTGGAGTGTTGATCTATTCATTCCGCAGTAGTCCATTGATCCCTTCATCCCAGCATCTTCGTCATGCGTCTCACGCCCCTCCTCTTCCTGTTCCTTCTGTGGATCTCGGTCGTCGGGTGCACGTCGGATTCTGAGGTGGCCGATCCGGCCGAGCGGTTTGGCGCCATCGAGGGCACCGAGACCGAGAAAATGAGACGCGTGCTGTCGACGATCTACGAAGAGGCCCGCGCCGATCCCATGCCGTACTTTCACCTCAACGCGCGACGGGCCGAGGTTCTCGAACAACAGCTGCGGGCCGCCGACTCCTCCGAGCGCACCGCCCGTCGCTACGCATACGCCCAGGAACTGCTCTACGCGGGCCAGACGAAGGCCGCCATCCGACAGTTTCAACGCCTGATCGACGAGGCGGGCCTGTCTCCGCACCGGCTCTCGCCGAAGGAGAAGCCCGTCTTCGAGAAACTTGCGCTGTCCTACCTGCGGCTCGGCGAACAGCAGAACTGCCTGGACGACCACGCCGCGGCGTCCTGCATCCTTCCCATTCGGGGCGCCGGCATCCACACCAAGCCGGCCGGCTCAAAGAACGCGGCTGCGCTCTACGAACGCATTGCCCTCCGGTATCCGGACGACCTGCAGTCGCGCTGGTTGCTGAACGTCGCCCACATGACACTGGGCACCTACCCCGAAGACGTCGCGGGGCGCGCTCACATTCCAAATCTTGAGCCGGAAGCCGGAACCGACATCAAACAGTTTCCCAACGTGGCGCCCGAGGTTGGCGCGGCCCACAACGGCCTGTCGGGCGGGCTCAGCGTGTCGGATTTCAACAACGACGGCTTCCTCGATCTCCTGGTGACCTCCTACGGGCTGGACGATCAGATGCGCCTGTACCTCAACGACGGGGCGGGCGGCTTTGTCGATCACACGGAGGAGGCGGGGCTGGAGGGACTCGTGAGCGGCCTCAACACCGTCCACGCCGACTACAACAACGACGGCCACGAGGATGTCTTCGTCCTGCGGGGCGCCTGGCTCGGGGAATCCGGACGGCATCCCAACTCTCTGCTCCGCAACAACGGCGACGGCACGTTTACGGACGTCACGTACGAGGCAGGCCTCGCCTCGTACCACCCCACCCAGACCGCGGCGTGGGCCGATTTCAACCGGGACGGATACGTCGACCTGTTCGTCGGGAACGAATCCAACGTGGCCTTCCGCCTGCTGTCTGAGCAGGGCACCGCCGATTCCAGTGCGACCTCCCACCCCAGCGCGCTCTACCTGAATAATGGCGACGGCACGTTTACCAACATCGCCGAGCAGGTGGGCGTCGCGGTCGACGCGTTCGTAAAAGGCTCGGCCTGGGGCGACATCAACAACGACGGACGGCCCGACCTTTACGTCTCGGTCCTGGGCGGCCCAAACCGGCTGTTCGTTAACCGCGGCGGGACATCGCCCGACGACGACTGGACGTTCGAAGAGCGGGCCGAGGCGGCGGGCGTGGAGCGTCCGTTCTTCGGGTTTCCGGTGTGGTTCTGGGACTACAACAACGACGGCCACCAGGACCTCTTCGCGGCGTCGTACGACATGCGGTACTTCAACCGATCCGCGCGGCCGGTGGCCGCCGAATACCTTGGCCAAGATTCAAAGGCGGAGCCGCCCCGGCTCTACCGCAATGACGGGGACGGCACGTTCACGGACGTGACCGCCCAGCACGACCTGGACAAGGTCATGTTTGCCATGGGCTCAAACTACGGCGACCTCGACAACGACGGGTTTCTCGACTTCTACGTGGGCACCGGCGCCCCGGCCCTCAGTGCCATTGTGCCCAACCGTATGTTCCACAACCAGGGCGGCACGTCGTTCGACGAAGTCACGTTTGCGGGCGGCTTCGGCCACATTCAGAAGGGACACAGCGTGGCGTTCAACGATTTCGACCGGGACGGCGACCAGGATATCTACGCCGTCATGGGCGGGGCCGTGGAGGGCGACCCCTTTCCCAACGTGCTCTTCGAGAATCCCGGCCACGGCCACCACTGGATCACCCTCGACCTGGTGGGCCGCACCGCGAACCGGTCGGCCCTCGGGGCCCGGCTATCCCTCTCCGTGCGTCGCCCCGACGGCACCACCCGCACCCTTCACCGCACCGTCCGGACGGGCGGCAGCTTCGGCGCGCAGAGCACACAGCAGGAAATCGGGCTCGGCACCGCCACCCAAATCGACACCCTCCGCGTTGTCTGGCCCGACTCGGCGCGCACGACGCAGACCTTTACCGGGCTCGACGTGGACCAGACGCTTCGCATCGAGGAAGGACAATCGCCCGAGGTTCTCTCTCGCCCCCCAGTCCCCTTCGATTCGGCTGCCGCCCCGAAACAGGCAAGCCGCGCTCCACAAACGAGGACGTCCACGGGAGAATGATCGGGGCTTCTCCTGTTCGGGGAACCGAACACGACACGCTAGACCGCGCGCATATCAGACTCCCGTCTTGCGGACGTCGTCAATTTCTTACATTTTTGATCCCAGCCAGAATGGTTGACGCGGACTCATATTGATTCCCAAACCAGCCCCCACTACATTATAACAGTGTTTTCCTGTCGGTCTCTCGTCTTTAAAGCACCAGAACATTCTGACGATGGATTTGGAGGACGAATGTTCTGATGTTTTCGGTTGGCTGGATCTATCGAGATGGAGCGCTATTGCCATTCTGTGGCTCTTTCCATCTCCCCCTGATCCGATCTTCTTCTCGCTAGGTCGTCCCCAGTCGTCTTCCCAGAACGATCCAGTCCCGATCGCAGGCGTTGAACCATCTGCCCCTCGCCTGCCGCAGTTGCTCTCCCACCAGTGCTAATTCATTAAACCGAGCCCCCCATGTCGTCTTCGAATCGTCTCCTCTACGTCGCCGGTGACCTGAGCCCGTTCACCGAGCAATCGCCGTTGGCCCCCCTTACCCGCTCACTTCCCGAACAGGTGCAAGATGCCGGCGACTTTGAAGTCCGAATCATGATGCCCTGCTACGGCAACATTAATGAGCGGAAGCACAACCTGCACGAAGTGATTCGCCTCTCTGACACAGATGTCCCCATGGGGACGGAAACGAAGTCGGTCGCGGTCAAGGTCGCCTCGGTGCCCGACGCGCAGCTCCAGGTGTACTTCATGGATCACGACGGATACTTCGGACAGGAGGGCCTGGCCGCCGCTCGAAACGGCGACGCCGCGGACGAGACCCTGAGCCAGGCCCTTTTCTTCAACCGGTCCGTCCTCGAAACCATTCGGGAGCTCCGCTGGGGCCCCGACCTGGTCCACTCGTTCGGCTGGATGAGCAGCTTTACCCCGTCTCTCCTGGCCACCACCTTCGCGGACGACGACCTGTTGGGAACCACCAAATCCGTCTTTACCCCCGGCGGCAAGGCCCCCGGTATTCCCGTTCCCTCTGGCTTCGCCGACCGCATGAACCTCTCTCTGGACGGCACCACCGGCTCCCCCCTGTCGGACGTCGGCCATGCTCACGCCGACGAAACGATCCTTCCTCCGGAGACCTCGACCGAGGACGGAACCCCGATATTCAGCGATGAGACCGGCCCACGAACCGACCAGGCCGTCTCATTGTACGATCAAATGCTCAGTGAAGTCCCCGCCTAGCCGTCGTCCAGGCAGAAACACCCCCCTTGCAGGCGGCATTCACGGACCCGATTGAGATGGCGCCCTGGGTCTATCCGGGGTTGATTTTGGGCCGGGCTTAAATACTCTCCCTCCTGCGTCGCCTCCCTGGTGCTGTCTTGTCCGGCCCGTGGTATCCGATAGGGCCGTTCTCGTCCCGATCTGTTCATGAATCGGCTGTTTCCGTCTGTGCTGACGATGTCTGTGAGGTCTTCCTGGGTCTTTGCCGTTCTCCTCAGCGGCGTTTTGTTCCTCTTCGCCGGCTGCGGTGATTCGTCGGACGTGGGGTTGGGGGTGGGCCCGGACTCACTGGAGGGCGGACAGCCCAGGACGCTCAATATCAATCCTGAGCTGGACACGGCGACGATGGTTCCTCAAACGGGGCGCAACCTGGCTCCGTCTCTCGGAGGCACCCCAACGTGGCGCTTCCTCGTCGGTCGTGTCAACGATCCTCTCACCGGAGGGGGCGTGGTCAAGGCAGAGGGATACATGGACGTCCGTCCCCCCAGCCCGCTCCCAGACCGGATTTCTTCCGCCTCCCCCGATTCGATTGCCGCCACGCTCCGGCTTAAGCCCACCTACGTCCACGGCGATACGTCCTCCAGCGTCGACATTGAGGTGTTGGAGTTGACGAAGGACGCAGAGATGGGCCAGGCGCGGGCCGACACGAGCTTCCCCGCCGGTTCGTTCGCGACAGATGGGCCTGTGTCTATCAGTCCTAATCCCGACGATTCCCTGGTCACCATCGAGCTCTCTGACGCCTGGGTGGAAGACCGGCTCACGGACCTCCAGCAGGATTCCCTGGAGGCATTTTCCGGGTTTAAGCTCACGACGGGCAGCTCCGAGGACGCCGTTGTGGGCTTCTCAGCCAACTCCGCCTCTCTCCGCCTCCTACACCGGGGCGACAGCACGACGGCCGACTACAATGGCTCCAAGGTGTTCACGCACGTCGAACAGACGAGTCCCCCATCGCCCCCTACCACGTCTCATCGGTTGCTTCAAGACGGCGTAGGGAGGGGGCTCGAACTGAACTGGAATTTCGACGAGTCTCCGCTCGACACCCTCGCCACCGATCCTCTCAACCGGGCCCAGATCTTTATTCCGGTCGACACGACTGCGATGAAGGCTGCCACCCCCCCGTCGTTCGTGCGTCCTCTCCCCGAGGGATTTCGCATCATCGCCACCCGTGAGTCGGCCCCCAGCACTCCGTCCTGTTCCGCCGTTCGGGCCGCTGCCTTTTCCGAGCGCGAGTGTGTCGTTCCCCTCGTTCCGTCGGCTGCGCCGGGCGCTGCCCTGGTCTCCAACAACGTCGCCTTTCCGACCTTCGATCGGTCGTTTCAGCGCACCCGGAACGGCCAGCCTCCTGTGTTCGAGGATGTTCGGCTCTTCATCGCCGACCGGGAAGGCACCTCCGGCAACACGCGCTCTACGATTCAACCGGGGCTCCCGACCACCCTCCCCATCCTCGTAGCCACAGATGGAAAAGATCCGGGTCCGCCTCGGGCTACACTGACCGTAACGCCGCTTTAGTTTGATGACCGTGTCTTTTCGTACGATCCACGACGACATTATGCGAGTACAGGGCGTACAGCAGTTTCTTGGGGCCAGCATGCTCCTCTTCGTGGGGCTCGTGCTGACCGTCCCGCCCGTTCAGGCACAATCCAACGGCGAGGGGACCATTTACTCTCGGTTTGGACTCGGGACGCTGACCGAGTTCTCCTCCTCTCAGAGCCAGGCCATGGGGGGCGGCGGCTTCGCGCTCCGCACCCTGAACTACAATCCGGATAGCAACCCGGCCCTTTGGAGCGACCAGGTGTTTACCCGCCTGTCCGGCGGCGCTTCCGTGCAGTCTGTGCTCGCCTCCGACGGTGGTGGAAACTCCGGACAGTTGTCGTCGGGCAACGTTCAGGCCGTTCAATTCAACTTCCCGCTGTACGAGCGCAAACTGGGATTCGGGCTTTCCTTTCAGCCCTACTCCCAGTTCAACTACAGCGCCGTTCAGAGGGGCCAGGCAGACATTGGCCCTCAGAAAGACACCGAGGCGGCGTACCGAGTCAACTTTGAAGGATCGGGGGGGCTTCATCGCCTGCGCGGCGGCCTGGGCTACCGGGTCAACGAGATATTGCGCGTGGGGGCCACGGCAGACCTGATCTTCGGTGTCATTGAGAGTCAGCGACGGACCACATGGGAAAACGCACAGTCCCTCCGCAACGTCTTGGTGTCGGATGGCGTGCAGCTCTCTGGCCTGACCAGCACGATTGGGGGCCATCTTGCCCTGGACAACGTCTTTGCCGACAACGATGCGTTTTCCATCGGGGCCGCCGTCACCCTCCCGGCCTCGCTCTCTGGGGACCGGTTCCGTACCCTCGACGAAGACCTTGCCCGGGACACGCTCTCCAGCCGGCGCGGCGATGTCACCCTTCCCCTGAAGGCCCGGCTCGGCGTCTCGTACCAGCCCAGCCCAATGTGGACCTTCGTTGCGGACGGCAGCTTCGCTCCGTGGAGCAACGCGTCTAGCGACTTCTCGGGCGGCCCGGCCGACACGTCCCCCGTCCGCTTTCCCATCGGCGGCACGGCCACCCTGGCAGACCGCTGGCGCCTCTCAACGGGGGCCGAAGTGGTGCCGGCCGGCGACGACCGGCTGGCCGGATACTTTGCGCAGGTCGCCTATCGGTTCGGGGGCTATGTGGAGCACATGTACGTGCGCCCCGACCAGCAAACCGACCTTTATGAATCCGCCGTGACTGCGGGGGTCAGCCTGCCCACCTCTCTTTCTGGCACGCGAATTGACCTAAATACCCGCGTCGGGACTCGAGGGACAACGTCGAACTCCCTCGTCCGCGATACATTTTTTGGGGTTTCGCTCCACGTAAACTTCGGAGAACGGTGGTTCACGCGGCGCAAGCTCCGATAACGGACGCCCACACACGCGGCCCCGGCAGCGTTCTCGTCGAAAAAAGATTTTCTGAAACTCGACGCCGAACGTCCAGTCTAACTCTCTAGCCTGTTCAAAATACCGGACAGAATCCGTCCCTCCACCATGTTTTCTACCGACGGTCTTTTTCCTACACGCTTTTCGTCCATTGGCGCCTTTTTCGTGAGCCTGTTGCTGCTCGCAGTCGCGGCCACGCCCGCCACGGCTCAAAACAGCGAGCCGGGTCGGCAGGAAAAGCTCATGCACTACAGCCTCTACTACGAGAGCTTCAAGAACGAAAACTTTAAGAATGCCCGGAGCGACCTCTTGTGGATTCTCGAGAATGCCCCCGGCCTGCCCAAAAACGACGCCCGGAATTATCGGCGGGCCGTCGAGCTGTATAAGGGACTTGCCAAGCAGGCGGACGACGAGAAAACGCGGAAGGCATACCTAGACACGGCCGCGACGTACCTCACGTCTGCCCCCAAGAAGATGGAGAAGCAGGGAATCGACTACGAGCCGTACAAGTGGGAGCAGCGGAAGGGACGCTTCGTCGCAGAATATGAGAGCGCCGCGTCTGATATAGAAGGACTGAACTCTCCCGCGGCCCACTACCGGAAGGCGTTTGAGCTCGCCCCGAAGAAGGTCGACCCCTACTACATCCAGCAGGTGCTTCAGTCGTATGCGAAAAATAATAAGCTTCAGAAGGCGCTCGACTTTGCCAATATGGTTGAGAAGAGGCGCGGTGACGACGAAGAGGTGGCTGAGATGATCAGCTCCGTCCGTGAGGACATCTTCGGCAAAAATCCGCAGGCGAAAATCTCATACCTCAAGAAGCAGGTAGAGGCCCATCCGGACAGCACCCAGTTGCTTACGGAGCTCTTCGACGCCTACAACGATCAGGGGAACGTGGAAGAGGCCTCGAAGCTGGCGAAGCGTCTGATGACGATGGATCCTTCGGCCGAAACGATCCGGGAGATTGCACAGATGCGCCTCGAAGACGGCCGACCGAAGGCCGCCCTGGAGGCCTACAACCGCGCGCAGGAGCAAGGCGCTGAGCTCAAGGCGGAAGACTACTTCAACCGCGGCGAGGCCTATCAGAAGATGGACCAGCTAGCGAAGGCCCGCCAGGAGTACCGGAAGGCTGCCGAGAAGAAGGAAAACTTCGGTCGGGCGTATATTGCCATCGGCGACCTCTACGCCCGTGCCGTGAACAACTGCAGCGGGAAAGAAATGAGCCGCGGCGACCGGGCGGTGTACTGGGCCGCCGTCGACAAGTACCGGCAGGCAAAAGAGATCGACTCGTCGGTTGCTTCCACGGCCAACAGCAAGATCAAGACCTACCGGCGCGTCTTCCCATCGACCGAGGACATCTTTTACCGGGATGACTGGGATAAGGGAGGAACGTTCACCATCGACTACGGCTGCTACTCGTGGATCGGGGAAACAACGTCGGTCCGCTCGGCTCCCTCTTCTGGCTGAGCAAAGCGGCATCTATGACGATCAGGCCGGCGAGCCGTTCAGGTTCGTCGGCCTTTCGTACGGCATAGAACGGCGTCGTGCGTCGTACGAGCCGCCAGCGGACGCCAGTTCCGCGGGGTCGGACGCAGCTCTCTTGTAGTTCTCGGCTCCGACCACGTAGTTATCGAACGTGATGTGTCGGATCTGACACGTCGGTCCGTGCCCAGCCGCCTATCTCATCATCTCTCGTGTACACCCTCCTTCCTATGGCTTCGATTACACGCATCACTGCTCGCCAAATCCTCGACAGCCGCGGCTCCCCGACCGTCGAAGTGGATGTGACCACCGACGAGGACGTGCTCGGGCGGGCCGCCGTGCCCAGTGGGGCCTCTACGGGGGACTACGAAGCCGTCGAGCTGCGCGACGGCGACGACGACCGCTACCACGGGCAAAGCGTGCTTCAGGCGGTGAGCAACGTGAACGAGACAATTGCTCCGGAATTGCGCGGCACGAACGTGCTCGAGCAGGTTGTGCTCGACGACGCCCTCCGTGGTCTCGATGGGACAGACGACAAGTCCAACCTCGGGGCCAACGCCATTCTCGGCGTCTCTCTCGCCGCGGCGAAAGCGGGCGCCGCCACCCTCGGCGTGCCCCTGTACCGGTACCTCGGACGGGCCACCGCCCGCACACTTCCGGTTCCCCTCATGAATATTCTCAATGGCGGCGAGCATGCCGACAACAACGTGGACATGCAGGAATTCATGATCGCCCCTGCGGGTGCCTCTACCTTCTCGGAGGCCCTGCGCACGGGCGTGGAGGTCTTCCACACGCTCGAAACGGTGCTGCAGAACCGCGACTACAACACGGCGGTGGGCGACGAGGGCGGCTTCGCCCCGGATCTCCGCTCGAACGAGGAGGCCGTTGAGCTTATTCTCGAGGCCGTCGAAAAGGCGGGCTACACCGCCGGCTCCGACGTGTTTATCGCCCTCGACCCGGCTGCCGCTGAAATGGTGGAGGACGAGGCCTACGTGTTCTGGAAAAGCGACCCGGACACCGAGCGCTCCTCGGAGGACATGGTCGAGTTTTGGAGCACGTGGGTCGACCGGTATCCCATCCTCTCCATCGAAGACGCCATGGACGAGGACGACTGGTCGGGCTGGGCGATGCTGACCGACGCCATTGGGGACGAGGTGCAACTCGTGGGCGACGACCTGTTCGTGACCAACACGAAGCGCCTTTCTCGCGGGATCGACGAGGGATGCGGAAACTCCATCCTGATTAAGCCCAATCAGATTGGAACCCTGACCGAGACGCTCAACGCCATCGAGACCGCTCACAGCCACGGGTTCACGGCCATCGTGAGCCACCGCTCCGGCGAAACGGAAGACACCACCATCGCCGACCTTGCGGTCGCCACCGAAACGGGGCAGATCAAAACCGGCTCCGCGAGCCGGAGCGACCGGGTTGCCAAGTACAACCAGTTGCTCCGGATCGAAGAACAACTCGGCACGGAGGCCCGCTACCCGGGTCTCGATGCCTTTTCTCTCACCCGCTAACCGACCGTTTCAGTCATGGACACGTCCGACCCCTCCGGTTCGCGCTCCCGAGTGTGGTGGGGCATCGGGGTCTTTCTGGCCGGGGTGTTCGTGTGGGTCCTGTTCTTCGACAGTCATAGCCTCCTGCAACGGTACTACTGGCAGCAGGAGCTGGAGGCGACGAAGCGCGAGAACGCCACCCTCCGCAAGGACATCGAGCGGCTGCGCGCCCAGCTCGACCGCCCCCTGTCCGACAGTGCCGTGGAGCGAATCGCCCGCGAGGAGTACGGCATGAAGCGCCCGGACGAGACGATCTATCGCATCGAGCCGGAGTAGCCGGCGCCCGCATCGGACCTCCACGGCCCTGCACAAGAGAGGAACTCCTGCCCGCTGTTTTCGCTCACGTTCTGCCGATTGCTCATCACCTATGAACACTCACGCCGTCGGTGTTGACCTGGGGGGCACCAATCTGAAGGCCGCCCTCGTGCACCGCGAGGATGGCATTGTTGAACGGACGCAGCGGCCGACGGAGGCTGATCGGGGGCCGGAGCACGTTGAGAACTCGATTGCCACACTCGCGGCGGAGATGATGGACGGGGCTCCGTCGGGTTCGATTGCCGGCGTTGGCATCGGGGCGCCCGGCGCCGTCAACTGGGAGCGCACGACCGTGTCGAAGCCGCCCAATTTCCAGGGGTGGACATCGGTCAATCTCCGCTCGGCCCTCCAGTCTCGGCTGGACTCGTCTCTGTCCGTCATTGTCGAGAACGATGCGAATGTGGCCGCCCTCGGCTCGGCCTACCACGGCGCGGGCCGGGCGGTCGACTCGTTCATCATGGTCACGCTCGGCACCGGCGTCGGCGGCGGCATCATCTACCAGAACAAAATTTTTCGGGGCAGCACCGGAGGCGCCGGGGAGATCGGTCACATGACCATCGACTACGAAGGGCCGTACGCAAAATCGGGGGTGAGCGGTGCCATTGAGGGCTATCTGGGCCAGGAATTTCTCGTCCAGCACGCCCGCGACCGCCTCATCAACTACCCCGACAGCGCAATCCACGACCTGGTGGACGGGGATCTGGACGACATTACGCCCCGGGTGCTGTACGAAGCCGCCGACCAGGGCGACGAGTTTGCCCGACAGGTGCTGGCCTGGGCCGGACACAAGCTGGGCTGTGTGCTCGGCTCCGCCGTCAATCTGCTCGATATTCGGACCATTGTCGTCGGGGGAGGCGTTTCTGGGGCAGGTGTGTTCATTTTAGACCCCGCCCGCAACGTCCTTCCCCGCTTCATCACGCCGGGCCTTCGCGATGACCTCCGTATTCGTCGGGAAGAGCTGGGCAACAACGTAAACCTCCTCGGGGCCGCTCGTCTGGCGTTCGAGGGCAAGCAGTCCCAGGTCGGCGCCGCGTAGAGAGTGCTCGGGGATGCGTCCCCGCCGCAGTAGGGCCGCACGGCCCGGCCCACAACGACGAGGGGGCGGGAAGGATCAGCGTCTGTCCCACCGCGTGGCTACCGTGCTTCGATTTTCCCTCCCGGACTGGCTGCTTCTCGGACTCGGGGGTGTGCTGGCGCTGTGGCTCGTGCCGCCCAGTGCCGCGCAAGAGCGCCCCAGCATCCCCGACTCCATCCAGCAGACGGCCCGCAATTCTTCGTCCCCCGGCGCTTCGTCTCGTCCTGGTGCCAACGCTGACAGCTCATCGAAGGGAGTACAGTTCACAGCGTCCGACTCCCTGGTGATCCGGACGCCGCCCGACTCGGCGGACCGGGGCACCCTGTATGGACAGGCCCAGATGAACTATCAGGGCGCCACCCTGAAGGCGGCAACCATCGAGATGAATTTCGAGACGAGCAGCCTCCGGGCGTCCGGCGCGCCGTCCGACACCGCCAGCCCCGCCCGCCCCTCCTTCCAGCGGGGGCAGGGACAGTCGTTTACGGGAAAGACCCTGTCGTACAACCTCCGCACCCGCCGGGGCCGTGTGGTGGCGGCCCGCACCCAACAGAAACAGGGCTACGTGCAGGGCGACGCGGTGAAGGTCTTTGAGGACAGCACGCTGTTCGTGCAGGGCGGCTCCTACACGACGTGCGATTGTCCGCCCGGCAAAACGCCCTCCTACTCGCTGCGCTCCAACCGGATGAAGGTAGACGGCAAATGGGTCTACACCGGCCCCATTCACCTGTACCTGTTCAACATTCCGACGCCCCTCTGGCTGCCCTTCGGCTTTTTGCCGAACGTGCCGGGGCGGCGAAGCGGCCCGCTCTCGCCCGACTACGGACAGGACCGGGAGAAGGGCATCTTTCTCCGGAATTGGGGATGGTACTTCGCCCTCAACGCCTACACCGATCTGCAACTGAAAGCCAGCGTCTGGTCGAAGGGCAGCTTCGAGGTCAATCCCATCTTCCGGTATCGAAAGCGGTACAACTACAACGGGCGCCTGGACGTGACCTATCGGCGCACCCAGGTTGGCGAGGAGGAGGACCCCGACTTTACCAACCGGCACCGGGGCCAGCTCCGATGGTCCCACAGCCAGGACCTCTCCCCCACCGCCTCCATTCGGGGCAACATCAACCTCGCGACCTCCACAGACTTTGCCCGGCGCAACAGCAACAACTACAACGACGCCGTCAGCCGGGAAATCTCGTCCAGCTTGCGCTACAGCAAAAACTGGCCGGGGGGCGGCAAAAACCTGAGTGTGAGCGCCAATCAGCGCCAGCAGCTCCAGAGCGGAGAGGTGTCCATGACGCTGCCGACCCTGAACTTCTCGCAGCGCTCTTTCAAGCCGTTCGAGGTCGAGCAGGCGGTCGGGGACGACCGATGGTACGAGAAGATCACGACCTCCTACGACTTCTCCCTGGACAACAACTATTCCTTTCGGCCCCGCGACCCACAGCAGATTCGGTCCCGGGGCGACTCCACGCTGGCCGACTCTCTGGAGCGGGCCGGCATCGGGGACATTGCCTGGTACGAAGCGCTCGTGGACCGGCGCAAGTACGAACTCGCCACGGGAAAGGAGAACCCCTTCGACTTCAAGGCCTCGCACCAGATTCCACTCAGTGCCTCCTTTCGGGTGAATCGCTACAACCTGAGCCTTAGCCCGAACATCCGCTACAACTCGGACTGGTTTATCAGCACCACTCGCCGATTTGTGGCACGCGACACGACGTTCGCCCCCGACGGGTCGATCGAGGAGATTGAGGAGGAGGACGTGGAGCGCACCGTTCAGGGCTTCTACGCGCGGCGGGAGTTTTCGACGGGGATTTCGGCAAACACGGAGCTGTTCGGGCTCTTTCCCCTCCGCGTGGGGCCGCTACAGGGCCTCCGCCACCGGGTGTCGCCGTCCCTCTCCTTCAACTTCTCCCCGAATTTCAACGCGCCGTTCTGGGGACAAACGCGCCCGCTCCGCTTCGACAATGGCGACCCGGTGATCGACGACCGCACGGGAAAACCCATCCGCTACGACATTCGCGGCGGGGGCCAGGTGCGCGGAAGCAACGAGCAGCGCCGCCTGAGCTTTAACCTCGACAATGAGCTCGAAACGAAGTATGCGACCGCCGACACAACCGGAGAAACCAAGACAAAGAAGATTAAGCTGCTGGACTTTGACCTCGACACCTCCTACAACTTCACGGCCGATTCCCTGAAACTGAGCGACATTGGGCTCCGGGCCCGCACCACCATCCAGGACTTCAGCATCCGGTCGAACATGACCTTCTCGCCCTACGCGCTCGAGCCCACCGGGGAGAGCAATGGCGATCGCTTCCGTCTGGCGGACCGGTACATGGCCGCCGAGAACCCGCTGACGCCCATCCGGCTCACCCGCTTTCAGCTCAACGTAAGCAGCTCGTTCGACGGGGGCGCCCAGCGAGGATCGAGCAGTCAGGGAGGACAGCGCTCCCGCGGCGGACGCTCCCGCGGCGGACGCGGCCGATCGTCCCCCTCCGCCGGCCCGTCACAAGCATCCGCCCCGTCCCCCTCAAAGACCACGGGGTACCTCGACGCGTCCATTCCCTGGTCCCTGAACTTCGACTTTAGCTACAGCTTCCGCAAGCCCCGGAAGAGCATTCGGAACCAGAACGCAACGCTCAACACGCGCTTCAGTCTGAACGTTACGCCCCGCTGGTACCTCGAAGGCCGAACCGGCTACGACTTTGTTCAGGACGAGGTAGCCACCACGAGCATCAACATCAACCGCGACATTGGGAGCTGCCGATGCTGGGTCATGTCGTTCAGCTGGGTCCCGTTCGGGGCGCGCCAGTCGTACAGCTTCAACCTCCAGGTCAAGAGCGGACAGCTTTCTCAGCTCCTCCGGCTCCAGATTCCGAGTGCCGGGCAGGGCGGGCCCCTCGGCGGGTTTGGGAATCGCCTCCGGAGCACGGTCGGGAGCGCCGCGGGCGGCATCGGGGGCGGAGGCGGCAGGGGCCGAGGAGGACCCTCGTTCTAAGTAGATCCGAGAAAGTACATTGCTCTTTTCGCACCCGGAAAACCCTTCGTGATCGCGTCTCCCGACCCTAGGGTACGGCGGACGGGATCAGGATCTCTTGGACAATGAGCACCGCTGAGGTGAAGAGATCACCGACAGCCGTCGGTGTGATTGAGAATCCTCTGACGGAACGGGGTTGAGTATGGGAGTCTGGGCGTATGGGCGTTTTTTCTCCCATACCCACATACTCCCAAACGCCCACACCCAGAGGCTTCATCTTCGGGGATTTCTGCACGGCTCGGTATTGTCGCGCCGACCCGATGAAGTCAACACGGCGTCACGCCCGCTCGCCCAGCGCGTCGGTCACTTCGTCGGCCGCGTCCTTCAGCAGGACGGCCGATCGAAGCGAAATGTCGCTTTCGTCGAGCAGTTGCTTTCCTTCCTCCGCGTTCGTGCCCTGCAGGCGCACGATGAGCGGCACGTCGATGTCGATGTTGTTGGCCGCCTCAATCACCCCGCGGGCCACACGGTCGCAGCGGACGATGCCGCCGAAGATGTTGACGAGAATGGTTTCGACGTTCGGATCCTTCAGGATGATGCGGAATCCGGCCTCCACCGTCTCCGCACTCGCCGCGCCCCCGACGTCGAGAAAGTTGGCCGGATCGCCGCCGGCCAGCTTGATGATGTCCATGGTGGCCATGGCGAGCCCCGCGCCGTTCACCATGCACCCCACGTTTCCTTCGAGCTTGATGTAGCTGAGGCCGTGCTCTCCGGCCTCCACCTCCACGGGATCCTCCTCGTGCAGGTCGCGCTTCTCCTCCAGGTCCGGGTGCCGGAAGAGGGCGTTGTCGTCGAGGTTGACCTTCGCGTCGACGGCCGCCAGGTCCCCCACGGGCGTTTCCACGAGCGGATTGATCTCGGCGAGCGTGCTGTCGGTCTCCTCAAACGCCTCATAGAGGCCCTGTACCAGCGACATGGCCTGCTTGAACGCGTCCCCCTCCAGGCCCATCGCGAAGGCGAGCTGTCGGGTCTGGAACGGTCGCAGCCCGATCGACGGATCCACCCAGACCTTCTTGATTTTCTCGGGCGACTCCTCGGCCACGGTTTCGATGTCGACCCCGCCCTCGGTCGACACCATGATTGCGTTCATGCTTTTCTCTCGATCGAGGGTCACCCCCAGGTAGTACTCCTGTGCGATGTCGACCCCCTTGGTCACGAGGATTTTCCGCACCTGTTGCCCCTCCGGCCCGGTCTGATGAGTCACCAGGTTCATGCCCAGAATGTCGTCGGCGTGCTTGCGGACCTCGTCGATGCTGTGGGCCAGCTTCACGCCCCCGCCTTTGCCCCGCCCTCCGGCGTGGATTTGCGCCTTCACAATGAAAAGCGTGGCGTCGTCCTCCTCCTTCAATTGGCGCGCAGCGTCGACCGCATCGTCGACCGTCTCGGCCACGATGCCTCTGGGAACTGGAACGCCGTACTCTCGGAAGAGGGCTTTTGCTTGATATTCGTGGAGCTTCATGGAGCGGGGGCGGATTGAATGAACGTCGATTTTGCTGGCAAGTAAACGGTCGGGGACCGGAAGGTCTAGCACGTGCACCCCATTTTTGCGGGGTGTTCGATTAGCCCCCGTCCCAGCCCCTCCCACGCACCACCAGGTCGTCTCCGCCGGCATGACAACCTTCGAGTGGCACATTGTGAAGCGGCTCCTGAAGGGATTTCTTCTCTTCGTCGGCGCCCTCATCGTGTTCTTCATTGTGCTGCACTGGGTCGAGTATAGCGACGATTTTCTCGACCAGGGCGCCACCATCCGAGAGGTCTTTACGATCTTCTATCCGAACTACGTCCCGGAGATCGTTCGTCTCACTTCCCCGCTTGCCCTGTTTCTGGCGTGCATTTACCTGACCGGCACCCTCGCGCAGGAACTGCAACTCATCGCCCTGCAGACCTCCGGGATCTCACTGTATCAGCTCCTGCGCCCCTACGTGAGCGTAGGCCTCTTCGTCACGGTCTTCATGTTTGGCTTCAACGGCTGGGTCGTCCCCAAGACCAACGAGGTGGTGGTGCGCTACGAAAATAAGTACCTGAATCAGGGACAGGGCACAGTCCAAACCAGCGAGATCCACCGGCGAAACGGGCCGAACAGCATCCTCTCCGTGGGCTACTACGACGTCGACCGGAAACGAGCCCACAACGTCTCGCTCCAGACGTTCGGCGGAGCATCCCAACTGGCCAGCCGCATCGACGCCGAACGGATGGAATGGAACGATTCGCTCGAGACGTGGCAGATGGAATCCGTGACCCGGCGCACCTTCGTGGCGGACTCCAAGCAGTACAAGGAAAGCGTCGCCTCCCTCGATACGACCCTCCAGATATACCCCCGCGACCTCGCCCGGTCGAAGAACGACGTGGCTGCCATGACCATCCCCGTCGCGGGCGATTATCTGGACGCCCTCCGTCGCTCCGGCGTGGGAGAGCTCAACCGCCCGCTGGTGGCCTACTACAACAAGTTTGCGTACCCCTTCGCCAATCTCATCTTAATCCTTATCGGCGCCCCAATTGCCGCCGTCCGGCGCCGCGGCGGGCAGGCCGTCCGATTTGCCATCGGGCTCTCGATCGCGTTCGTGTACCTGTCCGTTCAAAAGCTCGCCGAACCCTTCGGGTACTCCGGTGCCCTCCCGCCCCTCCTTACCGCCTGGCTGCCCCACATTACGTTTGCCATCGTCGCCCTCGTCGTGCTCTGGTGGGCCCGGAAGTAGTCCTGTGTCCTCCGTTCTCCACCTCGTCACGGGGTGCCGCCAGTCCAGAGCCACTCCCCACTCGCAGATCGGCCCGAATTTCTTGAGCCCCGAAACCGTTCTTAGTCATACTATTTTTACATGGTAGAGCCGGCAGTCGGGGACGGGACAACTCATCGTCGCGTCTTCTGTTTATATGGCTGCCTTCGACGGGAGACGGGGGCCGTTCCAACTCCCGTGCCGCGCGCTCCTCCCCGCGATCATTCTGTCCGACGGTTTCTCCTTTTCCCATGTGGCACGATAGCGTCCTCGACACGATTGGCGACACCCCGCTGGTTCAGCTCAACCAGATTGCCAGCGATCTTCCGTGCACCGTCCTCGGCAAAGTAGAATTTTTCAATCCGGGCGGGTCGGTGAAGGACCGGATCGGGCTCAGCATGATTGAGGACGCGGAGGAGAAGGATCTGATCGAGCCCGGCGGGACCATCATTGAAGGCACCAGCGGGAATACCGGCGCGGGCCTTGCCATCGCCGCCATCGCCAAGGGATATCGGTGCATCTTCACCACGACGGACAAGCAGAGCCAAGAAAAGATCGACGTCCTGCGCGGGCTCGGGGCAGAGGTGCTCGTGTGCCCCACCAACGTGGAGCCCGACGATCCCCGTAGTTATTACTCCGTGGCCCGTCGCTTGTCCGAAGAAATTCCCAATTCGGTATATTTGAATCAGTACGACAATCCATCCAACGCCCAAATCCACTACGAGACGACGGGGCCGGAGCTGTGGGAGCAAACCGAGGGGCGCATCACCCACTTTGTGGCCGGGGCCGGCACGGGCGGGACCATCAGCGGCACCTCCCGCTACCTCAAAGAGCAAAATGAGGAGATCGAGATCGTTGGGGTTGACCCCTGTGGCTCGGTGTTCTACAAGTATTTCCACGAGGGGGTGTTCGACGAGGACGAGATCTATCCCTACTTCACGGAAGGGGTCGGCGAGGACATTATCCCCGACAACATGGACTTCGACATCATCGACGACTTCGTCCAGGTGGACGACGAGTCCGCCATGCAGATGACGCGCCGCATTGCCCGCGAGGAGGGTCTGTTTATCGGCCAATCGTGTGGCATGGCCCTTGCAGGCGCGTTACAATGGATGAATGATCATCGCGATGCTCTCTCGCCGGAGGATGTCGTGGTCGTTCTGTTCCCGGACTCCGGATTCCGATACCTTTCGAAAACCTACAACGACGAATGGATGCAGAATCACGGATTCCTGGAAAAGAACCCGGACGTGACGGCCGACGAGGTGGTCACCCTTCGGCAAAAGCAGACCGACGTGATCTCCGCGGCTCCGGGCGACGAGCTCGGCAACGTGATTGAACGCATGACCGAGGAGGGCATTTCTCAAATGCCGGTCATCGACGACAACCGCGAAGTTGTCGGCAGCATAACCGAAACTCGACTCCTGAATCACCTGATCGACCATCCTGATTCGCGGGATGCACCGGTTCGAAAGATCATGGGGACGCCCTTCCCGGTCGTGCCCGCGTCTCTACACCTCGATCATCTGTCCGCATACCTTGAACGAGACGCGGGCGCCGTTCTCGTCGACTACGGCCCCGACAGCAACCAAGGATACTCGGTACTCACGAAGACCGACCTGATTAGCGCCCTCGCCGAGGTTGGGCAAGGCAACAGCAACAACAATACCTCATAGCCGGCCTTTTTGCGGTGGATCATCTTCGATCCTCCCTCAATCCGCTAAGTTTCTGTTCCAATGTCTGACTTCAACGCCAACTCTCACTCGTCGGAGGACATCGATAGCGCCCCCGCGGAAAACAATAGCGCCCCCGCGGAAAACAACCATCCCGACTCCTCGGGGCACTCCGTCCGTAAGGCGCAAATTCGTATGCCCGATTTTGACGACCTCGCGGACTCCGAGGACGCCATCAACCTAGAGTTTGACACGAGGGACGCGGAGGGGACCTACGCCAACTCCGTCATGATCCGGAGCTCCTCCGAGGAATTCATTCTGGACTTCATCCGGATGATCCCCGGTGTGGAGGCAGCCCAGTTGAAGAGTCGGATCATCGTCACGCCCCAGCACGCCAAGCGCCTTCTCAATGCCTTAGAGGAAAACCTACAGTCCGTGGACCGAATCAGCGAGGACTCCCCTGAGTCCACAGATTCCCCCTCTACCGACAGCCCCGCCCCCGATAGTCCTCCTGAGTCCGGAGACGGCCACGTCTCGCTCGACGAATCGACGTCCGACGGGGTCCCGACCGTCGAGCCTGAACTCTTGACCGCGACCTTTTCGCTGTCGGGAGACGCCGTCTTCTGCAACGAACCCTGGAAATCCCTTCTCGGAACCGCTGATCGCCCCTGGGCCCGTCTCTCCGAGGACGATCAGGACCTGGCCGAGTCGGCGGTGATGGAAGCCTGCAAAGGATCGCTCGTTACGAATCGGCTCGTCTCGGTGGAGACTCCCGACCGTGAAGAGCCACTGCCGATTCTCTTCAACTTTGTCCCTGTTCACGACGAGTCGGACGGAGACGACGGGAAGAGCGCGCAGGCCGTCACCGCTACCGGCGAGGTACTGGCCGAGCCGCCCTCCTGGATGATCAGCCAGACCCAGCGCCACCGGATGGAGACGCTCGGCCGGATGACAATGGGCGTGGCCCACGACCTCAACAACCTCCTGAGCGGGCTCATCGGCCACATCGAACTGCTCAAGAACCAGGTTGAACGGGCCTCGCTGACCGACTCCATTCGTCCGTCGATCGAGACGATCGAGACGACCGCGGAGGACGGCGCGGCACTCATTGAAAAGCTCCAGCGCTACATCCGCCACGACACCAAGCAGCACTTCGAACCGCTCGACCCGACGGAGCTGATCGAGGACTGCATCACCCTCACCGAGCCCTACTGGTACAACGAACCTCGGCGCCAGGGCATCGAGATCTCCGTCAAGACCTCGTTTGAGGACGTGCCGGATATCCTGGGGTCCGCGTCCGAACTCCGCGAGGTCTTCGTCAACCTCATCCTGAACGCCGTTCAGGCCATGCCCGAGGGGGGAACCTTGCGGTTCGAAACCTTCATGGACGACGACGGCCAGGTGTGCATCAACGTCAGCGACACCGGGATCGGGATGAGCGACGAGGTACAGCAGAACATCTTCGAGCCGCTCTTCACCACCAAGGGCGACGATGGCACCGGCATGGGCCTGGCCGCCAGCTACGGCATCGTGCAGGAGCACGAGGGCACCATCGACGTGACCTCCGAACCGGGCGAGGGCACCCGATTTACGCTTCGCTTCCCCCCCGCCGATGGCGAGCCGGCCCCCGTTGAGGAGCCGTCGTCCGAACCGTCCGACCCCGATAGCGTCTCCGTCCTCGTGGTCGACGACGAGGAAATGGTGCGATCCACCGTCACGCGCCTCCTCTCCCTGAACGGTCACGACGTGGAGCGGGCCTCGTCGGGGGCGGAAGCCCTCACGATGTTTAGTGAAAACGAGTACGACATCGTGTTCACCGACTTCGGCATGCCCGAGATGACCGGGGCCGAACTGTCGCGGGAGCTCAAAGAGAAGGCGCCCAACCTGCCTGTGGTCCTGCTGACCGGATACACCGAAACCGAAAAGGCCATCGAGGAGGTCGACGGCATTCTCTCCAAGCCGTTCAAGCGCGACGAACTGGAGGCCACCATTCAGAAGCACGTCTTCTCCTCCAACTGATCCGCTCCACCATCGCCCGGCGCGCAAAGACCTCAAGCCCGCGCTCGCTGTGCAGGGCGTTGCCAATCCGGAACGCGAGAGTGCGTTATTCTTCCGAAGCGGCGTCCTGGTCTGGATACTCGTCGATGACCCGGGCGTCTTCGATGTTGGGGTCGAGTTCACGGTCGAATTCTTTCTTCGACTCGGCGGCAATCTTGGAGACTTGAGTGGCCGTGGCATCCACCAGATTGGCCGTGAAGCGGAGCACGGATCCGCCGTAATACACCGTTTTCCCGAACCAGTTCAGGTCGTGGGGCTCGCGACGGTCCAGAGGGCGCTCTTGGGACATGGCGGAGAACCAGATGAGAGTGAAACAATGACGGTCGTTCTGGGACGAATCCGGCCCGGCGGACACGACTAGTCCTCGTCTTCGAACGACGGGTCGTGCGGGGGCGCCTGCTGCCGTGACGTCTCGGGCTCCGCCGCGCCCGGCCCCGACTCCTCAGCGCGGCGTCTCGATCGATGCTCTCCTCGCATCATGTCCTCGAGCCCCTCGGCGAGCACGTGGCCGACCTGTTCGACTCCCTTCGCCAGGGTCGAGGCAGACGCTTCAACGAGAAACCGGGCGCGCTCTTCAATCTCCAGGTCTTCGAAATCGTGACGCACCTGATCGTACGAATCGTCGGCGGGCATATGAACGAACGGTTTGGGGAACGATCTCGTTTGAAACGCTGCTTCAACATGAACCCGTTGGGGTTCACCACGTGGACGTACTGTGCGAACAGATGGTTTCCCTATACCGAGCCGTGCAGAAATCCCTGAAGATGAAGCCTCTGGGTATGGGCGTTCGGGAGTACGTGGGTATAGGAGAAAAAACGTCCATACGCCTAGTGCTGTGTCAAGCGTGATTGTACGGGTAGACAC
>JBDGQM010000152.1:0-1294 GCA_042219065.1 Salinibacter sp.
TGTTGCCCAGGGTGGATTCGAACCACCAGCCTCCCGGTCCAGAGCCGGACGCTCTGCCGATTGAGCTACTGGGCAATCTGCGTATGGGGGTCGCTGCGTGTGGGGGCGTGGGACCCCCCCGGCTCCGACCCAGCAACACTGCCGGAGCGCAAAATCAGCATCGGTTAACCAAAATGATTCTTTTAGCTGGCCGGTTCCGAGGGACCGGACCGCGCCGACGGTTTGACGGATGCTTCACCGGGGGCTCCCTCGTCCGTCCCCTGCTTGCGCCCCGGCGGCCCGTCGTCCATCCAGCGTGCGGCGGCGGCCTCGGTGTCGCTGCGGCCGTCGGCCTCGTCAAGCGCCACGTCGCGCCACGTCGCAATCTGTTGGACAATTTGTGCGCGGACGTATCGCTGCAGGGATCGGGCCTCTTCGGGCGCGTACCCGCTCGTGTCGACCGAATCGAGCACGCGCACCCGAATGGGCGCGGAGCCGGGATCAAACCAGATCGAATGCTTGGGCAGGGCCTCGTGCGTCCCGTCGACGGCAATGGGCAGCACCGGCACGTCCTCTTCGATGGCGAGCCGGAAGGCCCCGTCGGAAAACCGCTGCACCCGTCCGTCCCGCGACCGCGTGCCCTCGGGAAAAAACATGACGCTGCAGCGGCGATCGAGGTACTCGCGGGCCGTCGTGAGCACCGCCGCGCGGCTTTTCTTGCTGCGCCGGTCCACCGAAATGTCCCCGCTCAGGTGCAACAGCCAGCCCGCGATGGGGAGGTCGAACAGTTCCTTCTTGGCCACCCACTTCATCTCCCACGGCACCCGGGAAATGATGGGGGGATCGGCCTGCGAGAAGTGGTTCCCCACCACCACGTACGGGGCTCGGGGGTCGTCGGGGAACGGGCCCTCCAGGTCGATCTTCCACAGCGGATTGACGTAGGTGAGCAGCCGGCCCAGGATGCGGAGGGTGTAGCCGGCGTAGTAGTGGGCCGGGTCGCGATCCACGAGCCGTGCCACGGCCATCACCGGCACCCACAGCACGATGAGCGTGCCGATGGCGAACCATACCCACAGGGACACGAGCACGGAGCGCATGAAGCAGGGCCGTCCGGTGGAGAGAAGAGCGACAGTGGAGCCTATGCCCGGTCCGGGGCGTTTGATTCAGGGAACTGGGTGCGGGAGCGTGGGGGTGGAGAGCGTGGGGGTGGAGAGCGCGGGCGTGGAGAGCGTGGGCGTGGAGAGCGTGGGCGTGGAGAGCGTGGGCGTGGAGGGTGTGGGTGGGAAGGGGAGGTGGAGAAGGGCCTGGATGGAAC
>JBDGQM010000152.1:1394-11946 GCA_042219065.1 Salinibacter sp.
GTGGGCGTGGAGGGTGTGGGTGGGAAGGGGAGGTGGAGAAGGGCCTGGATGGAACCTGATGAATCTGCCCCTTGTGGCATCGATCCCCAGCGTCCTGCGCGAAGAGGTGGTCGAGACGATTCGGCGGAAACGTCCACAGTCCCTCTCTTTCTCCCTGTCTCCAACTCCCCGTGTCTGCCCCGCCCGATGTTCTCAAGTACTTCCACGAAGAGCCCGCGCTCCTGGAGCCGGTCACCCCGGACGCGGACCCCGACGCTCGTCGCCGCGACGACCGTCCGGAGCTGCCCGACGATCCGTCTGCGCTGCTCGACGATCCGTTCGACACCAACGACGTCTACCGCGGCTACCTCGCCGGCACCAACCACGCCGACGACACGGTGGGACTGACCACTCTCCGGCCCGAAACGTACGTGACGCCCCTGCTGGCGGCGCTGGGCGGGTCGTGGTGGGGACGGTGCACGGACCGAGACGCCGTTGAGGCCCTCGACGATCAGGAGGCGCAGCGCGTCCTTCGTGCCCCCACCCGCACCGAGCTGCTCGTGACGGCCGACGCCCCCGTCGCAACGGAACGGATCACCGCCGTGGCGGGTAGGGCCCCGCGCCGCGCCGCCGGGGCGCTCGCCTCCCTGCTCGACGACGCGCACGTCGTCTTTTTCCCCGAATCGGCCCACGACGGACACGACTGGAGTGTCTTCTCCGCCACCCCGATGCGGGACCGGCTTGTGACGGCGTTTCGAAATCATCCCGTCGAAGGGACCCGCCGGTTTGTCCTTCCCTATCAGAAGGCCCGTTCCGAATCCAAGTTTTACTTTGACACATGGCAGCTGACGGCGTCGCCGCTCCCGGACTACATCGAGGAAGTGTAACCCCTGTGGGCGAGGGCGGGCACGCCGCGTGGATGAAGCGGTGCTTGGGGCTGGCGCGGCAGGGCGCCGGGTCGGTAAGCCCCAACCCGATGGTGGGCGCCATTCTGGTGGCCCCGGACGGAACGGTGCTGGGCGACGGGGCGCACCGGTCGTACGGAGGGCCGCACGCAGAGGCCCGTGCGCTCCGGGCCGCCGAGCAGCAGCACGGCCGCGACGCGCTCCGCGACGCCACGCTGTACGTCAACCTCGAACCGTGCAGCCATCACGGCAAGACGCCGCCCTGCACGTCCCTCATCCTGGAGAAAGACGTTCCCCGCGTCGTCGTGGGAACCATCGATCCGTTTCCGGAGGCGCAGGGCCGGGGCATTCGTCGGCTGCGCGAGCAGGGGGTAGACGTGGAGGTGGGCGTCTGCGAGCACGCCTGCCGTCGCCTCAACGAGGCCTTCGTCCACCACGTGGAGACCGGGCGTCCGCTCGTCACCCTCAAGGTCGCCCAGACGCTGGACGGGCGCATTGCCACCCGCACGGGCGACAGCCAGTGGATCACCGGCACGGCGGCCCGCACGCTCGTGCATCGCTGGCGCGCCGAACTAGACGGCATTCTCGTGGGCACCGGCACGGCCCGCAGCGACGACCCGCGCCTAACGGTGCGCCACGTGGACGGCCCGCAGCCGCTGCGCCTCGTCCTGGACCGCGAGGGCGCCCTCTCGCCCGACCGCACCCTCTTCACCGACGACCACGCCGACGCCACGGTGGCCGTCGTCGGCGACTCGGCCCCCCAACCGGACTACGCCGAGGCCCTCACGGACGCCGGGGGCACGATCCTGCGGATCTCCGAGACGGACGACGGCCATCTCGACCTCTCGGCCCTGCTTGAGCGCCTCGGCACCGACGCGGGCCGAGACGCAGAGCCGCTCCAGTCGCTCCTCGTGGAGGCCGGGCCCGGTCTCGCCACGGCGCTGCTCCGACAGGATCTCGTGGACCGCTTCTTCTGCTTCGTGGCGCCGAAGGTGGTGGGCGAGGGCATCCCCGCACTGCGCGACCTGGGCATCACGGAGATGGACGACGCCCTGACGTTTGCCGACCAGGAGTGGGAGACCGTGGGGAAGGACGTGCTGCTGCGCGGCTACTGCCGCCCTGTCGGCTGAGACCGTTTCCTCGGGGGCAGTCTGTGTGTTCAGGCCCAGAGCTTTCAGCCATTGGTTCTGGCGATGTGCGCGGAAGCGTGGATGCGCAGTCGAGGCAGCGCCCCCCCAGAACGAGCACCGGAGGCCGAACCGCCTGTGCATGCGGGCCTCCACTCCTGCGTCTCCAGGCATCTACGGAAAGAATACCGCCTCCGACTCTCCGGGGGGGCGGGTCCGCCCCGGAACAGATCCCCACCGCTCCGGTGCCGTGCCACGTCGCTGTTTCCGCCGCACAGTGCCCTCCCCTAATGCTCCGTCGACCTGTCTTCCTCCTCGCCGCCGCGCTGATCGCGGGCCTCCTCGCTGCGCCTTCCTCCCTGCTCGCCCAGCCCACCGCCGGCCCCGCCTCCGTCGATACCGCCCTGTATCGCGACCTCGACGCCCGCATGGTGGGTCCCACCCGCGGCGGGCGCGTAACGGCCGTAGAGGGCCACCCCGCCCATCCGCACACCTTCTACATGGGCGCCGCCGGCGGCGGGGGCATCTGGAAGACGACGGACTACGGCGACACGTGGACCAACCTGACGGACGGCGAGAACTTCCGGAGCACTGCCATCGGGGCGCTGGAGGTGCCGGCCGCCGATACGTCGGTCGTCTACGCCGGGACGGGGTCGGAGAGCATCCGCGCAAACGTGACGACGGGCCGGGGCGTCTACAAGTCGACCGACGCCGGCGAGTCCTGGGACTTTCTCGGCCTGCCGGACGCCGGGCAAATTGGCGACATCGAGACGCATCCACAGAACCCCGACCGCGTGTTCGTCGCGGCGCTCGGCCACCCCTTCGGCAAAAACGAGCAGCGGGGCGTCTTCCGCTCCGTCGACGGGGGCGACACCTGGGAGAAGGTGCTCTACGCCTCCGACTCGACCGGCGCCGTGGACCTGGCCGTCCACCCGGAGAATCCGGACGTCCTCTACGCCACGATGTGGCGGGCCGAGCGCAAGCCGTGGACCATCATCAGCGGGGGCGACAACGGCGACGGCCTCTACAAGTCGACCGACGGGGGCGACACGTGGACGCGGCTGGAAAACGGGTTGCCGAGCGGTCTCGTCGGCAAGATCGACCTGGCCGTCACGCCCGCCGCTCCGGACCGCGTTTACGCCCTCGTGGAGGCCCCCGGCGACCAGCAGGGCCTCTACCGCTCGGACGATGCCGGGGAGAGCTGGCGGCAGGTGACCGACAAGGACGAGATCATGAGCCGCCCCTTCTATTTCACCCACATCTTTGCCCACCCCAAGGACCCGGACCAGATCTTCGTGGGCAACGTGCGCTACTGGGTCTCGGACGACGGGGGCAAGACGTTTAAGAAAAAAGACGTGCCGCACGTGGACGTGCACGACCTGTGGGTCAACCCCGAGCGGCCGCGGCTCCGGATTCAGGGCAACGACGGCGGGGCCACGGTGTCACTGAACGGCGGGACGACGTGGTCGACCCAGCACAATCAGCCGACCGCCGAGCTCTACCAGGTGAACGTGGACGATCGATTCCCCTACTGGCTCTACGCGGGACAGCAGGACAACTCCACGATCGGCGTCCCGAACCTGCCTCCGGCCGAGAGTGCGCCTGCGGGACCGGAGGGATGGTGGAAGGCCGTCGGCGGCTGCGAGACCGGACCCGCCGTGCCGCAGCCCAATACCCCCGTCGTGTTCTCGAACTGCAAGGGCCGCTTCTCGCGCTTCAATTTCGACACGGGCCAGACGCAGCAATACTGGGTGGGCGCGCAGTACATGTACGGCCGCAACCCGGCGAAGCTAAAGTGGCGCTTCCAGCGCGTGGTGCCCATCGAGGTCTCCCCGCACGACTCCAGCGTCGTCTACCACGCCTCGCAGCACGTCCATAAGACAACCGACGGGGGCGTGCACTGGACCCGAATCAGCCCCGACCTCACCGCCTTCAAGGACGAGTACCAGATGCGCTCCGGCGGTCCCATCACCAACGACATTACCGGCGAGGAGCACTTCAGCACCCTCTACGCCGTGCAGGTCTCGCCCCACGACCCGGACGTGATCTGGACCGGCGCCAACGACGGACCGGTGCACGTAACCCGCGACGGCGGCGACACCTGGACGAACGTGACGCCGCCCGGCGTGCCGCCCAACGGCCGAGTCGACGCCATCTCTCCTTCGCCCCATGAGCCAGGCACCGCCACCGTCGCCATCCAGCGGCGCCTGCTCAAGGACTTTGCGCCCTACATCTACCGCACCACCGACTACGGCGAGACTTGGACGCGTGTCACGGACGGCATCCCCTCGGACTATCCGGTGCGCACGGTCCGCGAAGACCCGAACCGCGAGGGCCTGCTCTACGCCGGCACCGACTTCGGCCTCTTCGTCTCGTTCGACGCCGGTCAACACTGGCAGCCCCTCCAGCGCGACCTTCCGGTGACGCCCGTCACCGACATTCGGATTCAGCGCACGGACCTCGTCCTGTCGACGATGGGCCGCAGCTTCTGGGTGTTCGACAACCTGACGCCGCTCTACCAGGTGGACGCGCAGGTGGCCGCGGCCGACCATCATCTCTTCGCCCCGAAGGACGCCTACCGGATGCGGTACCGGAGCGGACGGCGCGGCCCGAGCGGGCCGACGTATCCGGCGCCCGGCGCTACGATTGACTTCGTCCTGTCGGATACATCGGCCACGCCCGTCACGCTCGACATTCTCAACGACCAGAAGGAGGTAGTGCGTCGGTTCGTGGGCACGACGGGAGAGCCGGACGAGGCCGCGCCGCCCTCCGACGAGCGAACGATGGGCACCCCGCCGGTGCGTCCGAGCAGCATCGACACCTTTGCCGTCCACCAGGGCCACAACCGGTTCCGGTGGGACCTCCGCGCGCCCAGTGGCGACGGCCCGCTGGTGGCCCCGGGTCCGTACCGGGTGCGCCTGTCGACGGGCGACTGGCGCCAGACGCGCTCGCTTGCGGTGACGATGGACCCGCGCCTGCGAAAAGCACGGACGACCCGGAGCGACCTCGAAGAGCAAGCGTTCTTCAACCAGCGGCTTCAGAGTGCCATCGCGGAGGCCGAGGCGACGGCTGAGGCCCTCGACTCGATGCGGACCCGGGTCAAAGACGCCCACGAGGCCGGGGAGATGTCGGCGAGCGAGGCCCAGCCGCTGCTCGACCGGCTCGACGCCCTGCACGGCAGGCTCGTCACGTCGGAGGAGGGCAGCTACCAGCCGCCTATGCTCATCGATCAGCTGGGCTACCTCGCCTGGATGACCGGCTCCGCGGACCAGGAACTCGGGGAGGACGCCTTCGCCCGCTTCGAGACGCTGCGCACCCGCCTCGACCGGATTCAGAACCGCTGGCAGTCCCTGCGGGCTGACCTCGAAGTTCCAGCCACCGATTAACGATTTGTCTTGAGGCTTTGGAGGCATGGACGCGTGGATGAATGGAGGCAGAACGTCCTTGCTTCCACGCGTCCACGCATCCACGCCTCCTACCGCTCACACGCCCAAACCTCCACACTTCCACACGCATGTTTACCGGCATCATCGAAGAAATCGGCACCGTCACCCAGATCGAGGCCCTCGGCAGCGACCAGGCGGGCAAGCGGCTCACCATCGAGGCCGAGATGGCGCCCGCCCTGCAGGTCGACCAGAGCATCTCGATCGACGGCGCGTGCCAGACCGTCGTCGACGTGGACCCCGACGCTTCCACCTTTGCCGTCGACAGCATTGAGGAGACGCTGCGCAAAACGACCTTCAGCGACCTCGCGACCGGCGCGCCCGTAAATCTGGAGCGCGCGCTGCAGGCCGGCGACCGCCTCGACGGCCACTTCGTGCAGGGCCACGTCGACGCCACCGGCACCGTCGCGGCCGTGGAGCGGGAGGAAACGGACTGGCTCTACACGATCCGGTTCGACCCGGACTACGCCGCCTACCTCATCCCCGTCGGCTCCATCGCCGTCGACGGCATCAGCCTCACGGTGGCCCGCCTCGACGGCGACGTCCTCACCGTCGCCATCATTCCGCACACCTACGAGGCGACGAACGTAGCGGAGACGTGGACGGAGGGCGCGGCGGTAAACCTGGAGTTCGACCTCATCGGCAAGTACGTCGCCCGCAGCCTCACCGCCTCCGGCGAGACGCCTGACCCCGAGGCACTGGCGGAAGAGTGGCTGGAGGCGTGAGAGTCTGACGGCAAAAAGCCCTCTGCCTCCTCTCCTCTACTCGCCCATTCCCATCTGCAGCGCGGCAGCAGGAAGCAGCGGTGCTCCCCTGTCTTTCCCACTTTCTCACCGCCTGAATCCTCGTGCCCGAAGATCGTCTCGTCACCGTTGCCCGCTACGACGCACAGGGCGACGCCCGTCTCGCCCAGACGCAACTCGAGGACGCGGGCATTCCCTGTATGCTCGCGAACACAACCCAGTCCGGCCTTGCTCCCATGTTCGACGCCGCGGAGGGCGGCGTGCAGGTGAAAGTGACGGCCGATCGCGCCGACGAGGCCCGCGACGTGCTGAATCGCACCGATTGAACGGGGCGGAGAGCACGAGACGCTTTGCACTTCAGTACCCCGAACGTTCAACCTCCGCACGTTCCAACGCGCAACGCCAAATAGTGTCACCCGGCCCCGGCGGCCCCACCGCCGGCCGCTCCGCCTGCAGTGCCCGCTGCTCCGCCCGCCGCCGCACCGGCCGCCCCGGCGCCCGATGACTCCATGGTCCCCATCACGCCCACGATGGGCACGAACGCGGCGGTCGGGGCCGCCTCTTCGTCCGCATCCATGAGGCGCTCGAAGCCCGGGGGGAGCTCCGGTGCCGAAGGCGCATCCGCGAGCGCCTCCTTCACCTCCTCCAGCCACGCGGACGAGACGTCGTCGTGGTACACGAGCCAGGGAAGCCGCTCCCCGAGCCGCTCGGCCGCCCGGACCGGATCGGTGTCGAGGAGCCGGTCGACCTCGCCCTTTTCGTGGTCGAGAAATGAGCGCAGGGCCCCAGCCCGCCGCGCCCCTGCGTCGGTGAACGTGTGCCGGCGCCCCCCAGCAAACAGGCCGCCGAGGGCACCGCCCAGGCCGGTCGCGACCGCAAAGACGGTCATCGGGCCCGAGGCGCTCACGCCCAGCGCAATTCCGCCGACGAAAACGACGGCCGCCCCCGCGAAGAACAGCGTCGAGCGGGTCCGGTGCGCCTCCATCCATCCGGCGTCTACGACGCGCTCGCGGACGGTCTGGTACAGCTCGCGCCGAAACGAGGCGAGGCCGCTCAGGGCATCGCCGATCGTGTCGTGGCCGTCGAGGTGCTCGACGACCTCGGTCTCGACCCCCGACAGGTCCTCAGGCGTCGGATGCAGGTCGATCCGCACCACCTCGGCGGTGTCCAGGAGCCGGTCCTTCTCGTCGTGCTGGAGCGTGAGGTGCCCGCGTCGGGCCAGGTCGAACAGGACGGCCATGAACAAGGGACCGGTCGAGGCCTTGAGGAGAACGGCGGCCTCCGGCAGGGACACGTCGTCGGGCGGACGCACCGCGTCGCGCTCCGTCCGCGGCCCCTTCCATCGCAGACTGAGCGCGATGCCGCCCCCCGCGCCGAGCAGAACGAGAACGAACCCGAGAAGGAGATTCGCCGGGGTCGGCGAGTACTGCCCCGGCAACCGCTTCGGGAACGACACCTCGACCGGGAACTCGCCGCCTGCCTCTACCCGATCCCGGTGGAAGGCTGCCTCGATCCGTCCGGCCGACCGCTGAACAGTGCCCTCCTCCGGCTCGACCGAGACCGCGCCCGGCATCAGGTCAAACGTGGCCGGGAGCACTACGCGTACGTCCAGGTCACGGGTCGGGACGGTGGCCCCAGCGTCCAGCACGTCGCGATACACGAGGTTGCGGTCCCCCTGTTCGAAGAGGGCGCCCTCGACGACGTACCGAAGCCGAAACGTCGCGGGCGCGGAGCGCTCGGGGTACGCCCACCGGACGCGCACATCCTCGCCATCTCCGACGCGCCGGACCGAATCGACGGACGTGTTCGGGCTGGTGACCCGCACGTCCCGAATGGCCGCCACGTCCTCGGTGTCGAGGACGCGGTAGGCGTACGTGAATGTGCCCTGCTGGTAGTCGTAGGTGAGCGTCTCCTCAACCTCGTAGGTCCCGTCGGGCTGGACGGCAATCGTCACGTCGAAATTGGAGAGCTCGTACTGCTTCTCCTGCGCCCTCAGTGGGGTCGCGACAAGGCCCAGCACGACGAGGACGAGAAACGCATTGGACAGGCGGGTCATCAGGAGCGGGCCGCTGTGAATCAGGGTGTGCCTCGTTCCCACGAACTCTCGCCCCGAAACGTTACAGAAAAACGGGACGGCCCATCGTAGTGGACCGTCCCGATTCCTGTCGTCCCCGACCGTGCAGTCCAGCCGGTCTACTGCGCGATGGTGAGGCGGCGCGTGGCCGTCTCCGATGTCCCCTGGACGCGCACGAAATACATGCCCGCAGAAAGAGACGCGGTCGACACGGACAGGTCACGCCCCTGCGGGCCCACCCGTCCTTCATGGAGCGTGCGGACGGTGCGCCCAAGGACGTCGTACAGCGTCACCGTGACGGCCTGATCCGTATGGGTCGTGAGCCGAAAGGCTGCACTCTGCCCCTTGCGGACCGGATTGGGACCCGTGGTGGAGAGCTGGAGCCCGTCCGGCCGGAGGGTGACGACTCGCTCGGGCCCAATCGACGTGCTCCCATCCAGGTCCACCTGCTTCAGGCGAAAGGTGTGGGTGCCCGGCCTGAGCCCTTCAGTCGTGTATGTGTAGCGGGTCGATTCCGTGGTCGTCCCGGCCCCCTCCACAAAGCCAATCGTCTCGAATCCGCGCTCCGTGTCCCGCTGGACCTCGAAGCCGGCATTCTCGGTCTCCGAGGCCGTCTCCCAGCGGAGGTGTGCGGCGTCGCCGTCCGCCATGACCTCAAACGTAGCGAGCTCGACCGGCAGCCTGCCGTTCGGATCGGTGACGTAAATGTCGTCGAAGACTGCGTTCTGGCTTGTCGCCCCATGGTCCCAGAGAAACCCCACGATCTTGCGCTGATTGCTTGTCCCCTCAAAGTCCTGCTGCTGCTGACCCACTCGGTCGGATGCTTCCAGCGTACGGGGATCCGAGACTGGAAAGCCATTCGCATTACTTCGGGCGTACAGGGTCCAGGTGTCCGGGGAGGTACTGTTGTCGTAGGTAACCTTCACGCTCACATACTCATTGGAGCGGTCCTCTGTCCCCTCTACGATCTTTGTAAAGCCCCCATTGCTACTATAACCGCCGTTGTAATTAACGAGTTTGACGGTGTCGGTGTCGTCTCCGTCGCCGACGAGGACTGCAAACGTGTTGGCCGACCCGTCGAGATTCGTACCACTAGCGGCAATGGCGAAAAGCACACCTCCGTCTCCTGTATTCCCGAATCCGCCGGGGTTGTCTTTCGACTGTCGCATGTTGAAGGCCCATGTCACTATGCCACCGGCCTCAGCCAGGGATTGGGGGTAGCCGCTGACGTTACTCATATCCACCGTCGCAGTTTTCACGCCCTCCTTCTGCCCGGCTTGCAATTCAGTTTGCCCGTTTTTGATGCGAATGGTCTGGCTCTTCGTCAAATCGGATCCGGATCCAACCGCCTCTCCCGATTCCGACCACTGGAGCGACTTGGGGGACGTGGGAGTCATTCCAAGGGTCTCAGAATCGCTTCGGTTGTAATCGTCGAGCAGATTCGTTTGCAGTTGCTGCGCCTGTGCCGGAAGAACAAGAAATGCTGCGAGAAGAAGCTGTGCCAGTGTTTTCATGACGCGTGAGGGGATTGATTCAGAAGCCCGCGAAAAAAGCTCGGAGGACGAGATGCGCCGTCAACTGTTGACCGCAGCCTGCTTGGGAACAGACTGCGGCCCCGAACACCGTAGTAGCACAAATCTAGTTCCAGGACGGCTTCTGGTGACAGAAACGTAACATTATGGCCGTTCTCAACCTCTCTGGGCCGCCTCCATCCAGCCGTGCATCTCGGGGGCCCTCGTGGAAATGCAACGCTGGTCCCTCTCTTTCACGGAGGCGACCGCAGGACGGCGCCCAACGACGGGACCTCCCGACCGCTCACGCGTCCCCGTCCGCCCCCGGACGTGCGGCCCGATCCACGTACCAGAGGCACTGTGCCCGAGGCCGCACGTGGGTCGCCGGCAGCGTGGGGTCTTCCTGATCGAGAACCCTGCGGAGGGCGTCCTGCTTGTGCGCCCCCGCGACGAGAAAGAGGGCCCGCCGGGCGCCATTCAGCACCGGGAGGGTGCACGTGAGGCGCGTCGACACGTCGTGCCGGTCCGGGGCAGCCACGGCGCGGACCCAGCGGTCCTCCTGGTGCCGGTCCAAGGTTTCCGGGAAAATCGAGGCTGTGTGCCCGTCGCTCCCCAGGCCGAGCAGCACCGTGTCGAACGTGTCTGTGCGATCGCCGAAGTGATCGCGGAGCGTTGCGGCGTAGGCGTCGGCATCCGCCTCGGGACCTGCGCCCTGCGTCGGGACGGGGTGCACGTTGTCGCTCGGAATCGGCGCCTCGCTCAGGAGGGTC
>JBDGQM010000153.1:0-5742 GCA_042219065.1 Salinibacter sp.
TGTGCGCTTAGTCTCGCGTCGGCGCCCGAATCGCTACCTCCGCCAGCACCGGCAGGTGATCCGACGGTCGGGCCGGACGGTGGCCTCAAAGGGGTTGTAGGTCGAGCGCGGCCCGTGATGGGACTGCTCGAATGTGTAGGCATCGAGTGCGGCCGTACATGTCGCGGTCGCTGTCGGGGCAGGCGTGTGAGCACTGTTCTCACACACTCCCGAACGCCCAGACGTAGCGGCGTTCCCCGTAAGCCCCCCTTCAAGGTCTCACGAGACTTCTTTCCGTTGGGGCAAGCAGCTTCGCCGTTGACACGTGCGGTTTGTGTTTGCCTTTCGTTCGCTTCGGCGGAGGCTTCTTCGGCCCGCGGAGGTGCTTCTGGTATCGGTCGAGATTCGCGTTCTCCGCGATTCTCCGGAGAAGTTCGACGGTCTCTGAAAGAGGATTCGTCTGGGCTCGAAAATCGGCACGGGTCCATCCACGACGGTCTGCATGGGTGAGGCGCTGAATCTGGACGCAAAGCGAGCCCCCATACTCCGGAGGCATGCAGAAAGAGCGTCCCGAGACGGGCCGGAGCGACCGCGCCTTCCTAGCGCAGGATTGTCAGCTTTCGGCTCCGCGTCTGCCCCCCGGCCGTGAGGCGCAAGAGATACGTTCCGCTCGCCAGCTCCGGCGCCTCGAACTGAATTTGCTTCCGACCCGCCGGTTGTTGTTCGTCTACGAGCGTGGCGACCCGCTGGCCAAGCACGTTGTAAAGGAGAAGTCGCACCTCCGCTGTCTCCGGAAGCTCGTAGCGGACCGTCGTCTGTCCCCGCACAGGATTCGGGAAGGAGCCGTGAAGGGCAAGTCGGTCGGGGGCACCGAGCTGGACGCTCGTCTTCTCAGAGAGATGGGCGGTTCCGTCTGTGTCCACCTGTCGCAGCCGGTAGGCGACGCGCCGGGCCTCGAAGGGGAGGGCCGGGTCCCGGAACTGATAGCGAATCGTCTCGGGGGTGGTACCGCCGGAGGCCTTGCTCTCGACGAAGCCGAGCGACGACCACGAGGATCCCTCGCTCCGGGCTGACAGGACCTTCCGCTGGACCTCAAACCCTGCGTTGTTCTGTTCGGAGAGGGTTTGCCAGGTGAGCTCGACCGCCTGCTCGTCGGGCTGCGCGTTGAGGCCCGCCAGTTCCACGGGCAGCCCTTCGGAATTGCTCGCCATCACAAACTCGCTAAAGCTTCCCGTCGTGGCCACTAGTGCTGTGTCAATCGTGATTGTACAGGCAGTACGCGATCTCAAAACCCAAGGCAAGTCGTTCCGAGCAGCGTCGAGGAACCTCCTAGAAGTAAGCGGCCTGGTTTGGGGAGATTTCTCGACTGCGCTCGAAATGACGTGCTGTAAAATGGGTTTTGAGATCGCTCGGGCATACCAACATTCAGGGTTGACAAACCACTAGTTCATTCTCGCCCGAGTCATAATCGGTGGGAACCTCGGTGAACGAGCCCGAACCGACAGTCGATCGTTTGTAGACCGTAACGTTGTTGGCGTCATTAATGCCCAGGAGCGTACTGACGTCGAAGCGCACCTCGGTGTTGGAGTCGAAACTGAGGCTGCCTCCGGCCTCAAGGACGAACCGATACTCGCTCACGTTCGACTCGCTGATTCCAGCCTGGCCCTCCGGAGCACTGTTGAACTTGTCGACGGTGACGAGGTCGGAGCCGCTCGTGCCCGAGAAGTTGATGGTCACGCCGGTGCCGTTGAAGAGGACTTCTCCATCGGAATCGACCGTCACCTGTGAGGAATCCTCGACGAGGGCCATCCGCCATCCCATCTTGGGATGGAACTCGCACTGGTACCACAGGGAGTCGGGAGCGTCGGTAGGAGGCGTGAACGTGAGCGTTTCCCCCTCCGTGGCGCCATTGTTCTGTACCCCATCGGAATAAGGCCCCGCTCCAGCACCGACGGGATCCGTTGAGATATAGAGCGGATGGGTCCCTCCGACATTATCGTTCCCCCTCTCAAAATCGTAGGTCGCCCCTTTCTTTAGCTTCAGTTCCTTTCCCTCGGTTCCATCGATGGCGTACCCCCGGGAATCCCCCTGCCCAAAGTACGGATGGTCAGCGGTTTTGTCGACGACTGATACAGTGAAGGTCTCCGCCTGTCCAGCGGCCGACCCGGCCGAAAGAGGGAGAAGAAGAAGCGCGAACAAGGCAGAAGTATACGGAAGCATTCGCATTGCAGACCGAGTCGTTTTTTGAAAGAGAATGTGCTGCCTCAAGAGAAACTAAGCCCGTCGGGTCCGTCGGGCCTCTTCCCTTTCCATCGTTGATCCGCCTGATTGAGCCGGGCTAATATCCCCCACCCCCAGAGGACGGATTCCCGCTCGTCACCGTGTGATCGAGGGAATCGTTGTTTGTCCAGACGACCTTCGTGCCCGGCTGGACGGTAATATTCGCTGGGTTGTACGAGGTGTTTTTCATCGACACGTCGACGGTCCCGCTCTTATCAGCCCCAGCGTCGACGGCGACCGTTCCCTGCATGTCTGCTCCGTGGATTGTGCAGTAGTACTCGGTACCTTTGTCTTGAAACGTAAAGCTGAACGTCTCGCCCTGAGCAAGCACCCCGCTGTCGAAACTCGGCCTACCGGAATTATCATCGTCCATTCCCCCTCCGCCGCTGCACCCGGCGAGAAGGAGAGATCCAACGACGATCAGAATCAGCCCGTAGACTGGTGAGCCCATCGAAGAGACTCCGGACGTAGAGTTTGGTAAACGCATAGGTGAGATCAGCTGGTTTTTAGAGGGAAACGCTTACAAATGTCCATCTTCTCCACCCGGTGCCCCATACGGACACCAGGGAGCAACCAGTTCAAAAAATAAGGTTCACGTGAAACAAGAATGGGCTTCTCTCGCCCAGCCAAGAGTATATGCCTCTCGTCTAACACGGGGGGAACACAGGGAACACAGTGGCTCGCCCCCCGCCTCGGCCCGTTACCGATCCGTGCAGAAATTCCTAAACGTTGTTCCAGGATCTAACGGTGAGTAAAGGCGCCCCGCCGGGACGCCTCAATGCTTTTAAGAACTTCCTCACGCATCGGTAAGTAGATCATCAAAAGGACGTCACCTCCGCATTTCCTCTGTTCCATTTAATTGTCCGGCGCCCCGTTTTCGATCCACGTGCGGATGGCGTTGATTTCTTCCTGCGAGAGGGGATCCTGCCCCAGGGGCATTCGCTGGCCGAGGATGCTGGATCGGCCCTCGATTTTATGGACCAGATAGCTGCTGTCCGGCGCCCCCGGCTCCACCCGGAAAAGGTCGGGGCGCTCGTTGCTCTGAACGTTCACGACGTTCTCGCGGGTCTGGCCCGCACCCAGATTCATGCCCTGCTGCGGGTCCGGCCCCGCATGACACCCAGAGACCGCGCAGGTCGGACTGAAAATGTTCTCCTGGATGCTGCTCAACGTCGGCTGCAGCCCCTCCTCCGGGGGGCCGACAGGGTCGGCGTGCTCGCACGCGCTCGTTCCAAGGACTGCCACAACGCACAGAGCGCACGCAAGGAGGGTCGAGCGGTGGTGCACAACGCTAGAAGTTGAGGATGCGAAAGATGTTGAAGCCGAGGCGGAGGTTCCCATCCAAAACGTTCCGGACGTCCAGATCGCCCCCCGCCAGGTACTGATCCGTCGCCCCCCCGACCGAGTTGGTGAGGACGATCTGGAAGACGTGTCCGCTGGTCGTGATCTGCACCCCCGTCCCCCAGCTGTCGAAGCGATTCAGGTTCCCGAGCGACCGCGTTCTAACGTAGCCCGAGAGGATGGGCACCCATTCGCCAAAGACACTGATATTGCGGTACACGTCGACTCGCCCCCCGACTCCAAGGGTCAGGAGAGCCTGTTCCCCGTCGGGGCCTACGGCCGGATTGAAGAGGACGCCGGGCACCAGGAGGACGCCAATCCGGTCGCCAAAGGCCCGGGCGACACTTGCCTGGCCGGTCACTTTGAACGCCTCTCCCCGGAATCGACTTCTCCCGTCCGGCGGACGCTCCGTGATCCAGTTCACCGTTCCGTGCAGGCTGAGGCCCAGGGGCCACCCGCGCTCGCCCCGCTGCTGAGCGAGTTGATAGTGCGTTCCCAGCTCCACGTCGTTGGACTCGTTGCTTCGCCCCAGCGTCACCAGCAAGTTGTCGGTAAGGGCGTGGCCGAGACTCAGCTTAATCACCGACGGCCCGTCGAGGCCGTACAGCGCGTCGTAGCCCCGATTCACGGGCGGAGCAAAGCGATGACTGATCAAAAAGAGAGAGCTTCCCTCGTCGAGCGCCCGGGTCGTCGGAAGGTTGAGGAGTCGCCATCCGCTGAAGGGATAGGCGGGGCTTTTCGTAGACGCGGTGGTCCGTTCGTCTTCGCCCTCGAGCTTCGTAATCCACTCCCGAATCGTTGAGAGTTCCTCGCTGGACAACCGTTCTCCGGCGAACGGCATCGTCGCCCCTTCGATACTGGGCCGCCCCTCAATCTTGTGGACCAGATAACTGCTGTCCGGCGCTCCCGGATCGACGCGCAGGAGGGCGGGCTTCTCGCGGCTATGCTGATCGACGATGGACGAGTAAAACTCGCTCGGGGTCAGATTCATCCCCTGCTGGGGCCTTGGCCCGGCATGGCATCCCGCTCGCGCGCAGCTCTCGTCGAAGATGGACTGGACTCGTTTCTCCAGCTGTTCGACGGGAGGGGACGGAGGCTCCTGTCCGTACGCGGACGCGAGCCCGAATCCGCCAAGCGGAACGCCCCCTCCGAACACGGCCAGAGGGACGGCAAGGAGAATGCAATTGTGTCGAAGGAGGAGACTCATATTGCGTGGCCTCGGGAACCGGCAGTGAGTCCGCTAGGACCTGCGCCCCCTTCAGAACCTGCTTGGCAAGTGGATGGGAATACCGAAACACAGTTGGCGTAGTCGGGACCCGCGTGCTTTATTCCCAATCGAATCCATGGTCGCAACAATCTTCCTTCTGCGTGTGCGCACCGAGAACGCCTGCACAGCTCAGGACCTCCATCAGAAAACAGGGGGGATTACGCACCCAGGCGGTGGAGGACATCGCGACGGGAAACCTCTCGCTCGCGAGCCATGGTGACGGTGCAGATTGGCGGAAGGCACGCACAGAGCGAATCAGCGAGTTCGGGACCTTTGCTCCCTCCATTGTTCCCGACTCGCACCCGTCCGCAACGCATCTCTCCGACAGTAACCATCTTAGGAAAACAAAAAAATGATGAATCGAATTGTTTCGTCGAGTGCTTGCGGGCGGGCCCTTCCTTTACAGGGTTGAACCACGACGAAGTACGTTGGGGATCCTGGAGGAGGAATCTAGATCCGGCCAACCGTGGCGGGAGGTGAGCCACGCATGGCCATTATACCAATTGCGAGCGTTCAATGTACATTATTGCTCCTATCCGTTTATGTAGGGACGACCCGCCGGTCGTCCCCACATCAATATGGAGGCAAAATCTACCTTTCGGTTCCCATTTATTGACCGCGCCGACCCCTCTGGATCTGCACACCGATTCGGCGCAGACGGTATTACAAGGGCCCTCAAACTCCTGACTGACGACAAACCTCGGCAGCACGCCGCCGAAGTGGCCGAGGAAGACCTCGAGTGTGAGGATACGGCGATAGAGAAAAAGTCCAGCGCTGTGGGTCATGACCGTTAGCTTTGCGCCGACGGCCGGATTGTCATCTCCGCCAGCACCGGCAGATGATCCGACGGATATTGTCCGTTCCACCGGTCCGTC
>JBDGQM010000154.1:0-8665 GCA_042219065.1 Salinibacter sp.
CGCATGCTGGAGTCGTACTGCCGCGGCACCGATCCGTCGCGCCCGATGGCAAAATCGACCCCGTGCAGGGCGCAGCGGTCGAGCAGATAATCGATGTCGAACTCGAAGCAGTTGTGTGTGAGGATTCCGTCGGCGATGTAGTTGTGGTTCCCCGTCTCGATGTTGTAGACCATCCCGGTGAAGGGCTCGGAGGTCGTCTCCCGAATCGGGAACCAGCGGTAGGACTTGATCTCCTCCAGCTCTCGGCACACGGTCTCCCACTCCCGTTGCAAGTAGGGAGATCCCGATTCGGAGATCGCTGCCTGGACAGTGTGCTCGATGTCAGCGAATTTCCGTCGATTGATGCTCGTCCGCCCGTTAAGGTAATAGTTGAGCGTCGTCTTTGGGAGGGGGAAGTCCTCGTACGAGATGCTGAGGTGATCAATAAACGGTTTGACCTTCTCGATGACCGCGAACGGAAGCTCGTCCGGCCGGCGTGATTTGGAATTAATGTTGACGGTCCGCTTTTCGTCGCTCTTTAGCCACGACAGGATGCGATGGAGCACCGCCCGTGTCGTCTTGGTCGGCCACAGGGCAATTCCGTCCGTTTTGTCGCTGACCACAAGTCCGAGGTGTTGAGCAAGTGTCTTCAGGGCCTGCGTTCCTCGCTCGGTCCCGACTGCCACTTGCACGAACCCATTTGCTTGGGACAGGTGGCCGTCGCCTTCGATGACACCGGCCAGGAATGAGGCCGCAGCGGAGGGGCCTTGTTCGGCAACGTGCTCGAACGAAATCGGGGCGGTCTCAGCAGACTTATTTCCTTCCGGAACGCCGATTGACTGCAGCCAGTCGTGAGCAGACGAGTCGTGGGTACGGAGGCGCAGAAGGGGCGCGTGTCTTTCGGTTCCTTCTCGTCGGTAAATTGTGCCTTTGCCCCCGAGCTGGGCGCTCACCCACTCCACGAGTTCGTGATTGGTATTGCCGAAGGTGATGCGATTGGTGGCCTTCGACAGGTGCCCATCGGCGAAGAGAAGACCCGCCAGGTAGAGATCTTCGTCCAGATCGAGGTCGTCGGGCGTCACGTCCGAAGAGGGGCGAGCCAAATAATCCCCGACCTCAAACTCGTCTGCGGCGTGGTAGCCGACGCCGTCTTCTTTTCGGTAGCCGTAATGGGGATGGTCCGGCGTGCTCGTCACCGTTCCGAGGTACGTGGCCCGCAGGGTAACGAGGTCGCCCTCGAAGGGGGTAGAGAAGGTCTCAGTCACCCGATCCTCCTCAATTCCAGCGTCGGACTCCGAAAGAATACGGTCCCCGACCTCCAGCTCCTCAATGGGCTGGTAACCGTCCGGCGTTAGCACAGGGGTCCCGGCCCGGAAGCAGTTGTGTCCCTCAATCACGTCCGGGTCGCGTTCCTGAATCACGTGCACCAGTTCCTGCAGCAGCTGCGTCTCCCCAATGCCGTCGCGAAGGTGGAGGACCTCGGTCCAGTCGCGGTTGTCGGAGAGGGCGACGATGATGACCTTGTCGTCGGGCCGGTTGGCGTTGGGGAAGCTGTCGCCCTCGGAGTAGACCTCGATGTCGAGCTGCAGACGGTGCAGGTCGTCGAGCGTCATGTCGAGCAGGCACGTGCGGCCCGTCTGCATCAGGTACTGCTGGGCGGGGGAGCCCACCCGGTAGATCTCCTCCGGTTGCTGCTGGTCGCTGTCCGTGCGGCGCTCGACCTGTCGGATCGCGTCCCAGTAATCCCCCCAGGTGCGAAAGGCCACGAGGTGCTCGTAAAAGTTGTCGCCCTCCAGCCGCTGGAACCGAAAGGTGTCGCGGAGGCCGCGGAGGAGCGTGATGTCCGAGATGAAAAACGAGGGATAGAACGTGTCCTCGTGCTCGATGATGGTGGAGAAGTCCTCCGATCGCTGATAGAGGCGGACCCGCGCGGGCGCTCCCGACGGCTGGTTCATCATCGGGTGCACGTCCACGAGACGCGGCATCGGGTCCTTGCCGAAGAGCGCCGTGTCGGCCGCCGTGGGCGAGGCCACGGCGGGATCCGGAGCGGCCCCGTCGCCGGACACGGGGGGCTGCGGGTCGGATTGCGAGGACATACGCAAGCGGAAGAAACCGAGGGATATAGTTACGGGAAAGTACAGCGCACTCCGGGGAGTGTGCCGGGGACGGTGTAAAGGCCCCGTTTCGTGTTCCGAATCGGGCTCGCCCGTCCTGCCCGGTTTACAGGCGGGACCCTGAGAGCAATCGTGAGCAGAACGGGGAGACCTCCCGCACGACACTGGGGGCAGGCGCTGGATCTGGGACGGGGCCGACCGCCCGAGAGGGCATTCACATTCTCCGACGCGACGCCTACCTTCGAGAATGGTTGATTTTCGCCATGACGGAGGAGGTTCTGGGGGGGCGGTCGATCAGTCACGTGGGCGATGCTCGCGGCCCCGGACTCGACCCGGCGGATGCAACTGCTGCAGCAGGTCGCCGACGTCGTGCGGACGGGCCTGCCGGACCGTGTCGCTGCCCAGTCGCTCGACGTGTACCGCGTGAAAGAGAGCAAAGTCCCGGAGCAGTGGGCGGACAATCCCGTTGAGCGCACCCTCATCGCGCGCCTTCCGCTGACAGACGACGGGGCCTCGTAGGGGGCCCCCGAATCGCGATCGCACCGAAACGGGCACGGGGCCGCACGCTGAACCACCTGCAGATCGTTCATGGCCACCCTTACGGTCGAGCACATCGGGCACCATTTCGGACGGCTGGTGCTGTTTCGGGACCTGTCGGTGACGCTGCGCGGCGGCGAGACGCTGGCGGTGACGGGGGCCAATGGGGCCGGCAAGTCGACCCTGCTCCGCATCCTGGCGGGCATCCTGACGCCTCGGAGCGGGGCGGTCACGCTCACGGTGAACGGAACGGCCGTGCCGGACGAGACGCATTCGCTGCACGCGGGCCTCGTGGCCCCTGCGGTCGGCACCTACGAGGAACTGACGGCCCGAGAGGCCCTTCGCTTTCTGGCCCAGGCCCGCCGCCTTGCCGACGCGGAGGGGCGGATCGACACGGTGCTCGACCGGGTGGGCCTTGCCGCCCGGGCCGACGACCGGGTCGCCACGTACTCCTCCGGCATGCAGCAGCGCGTAAAGTACGCTGCGGCCCTGCTCGCCGACCCGCCGCTTCTGCTTCTCGACGAGCCCGCTGCGAATCTCGACGCGGCGGGGCGGGAGATGGTGAACGCCCTCGTGGCGCGGCAGAAGCAGCAGGAAAAGATTCTCGTCGTGGCCACCAATCGCGCCGATGAGGCCAACCGACACGATCGACAACTTCGGATCGAAGACCATCGGTAGGGACGGAGCCACCGACGGAGCGGTGTCGTGGAAACCAGTTCTTCCTTGCGCCGCGCCCAGCATACCTCAAATGTGAGGGGAGACGGGCGAGGGGGCGCGACGCAAAGGGAGGTTTCGGGACGTTCGCGACCCGACGACCTGGTGCACTCTCCACCCCCCGCTTTCTCCCGTTCCCGCGCTCCCACCGGTGAGGCTAGGCAGGTGAGAGGCACCGGGATCTCAGCGTTCGTATTGCTTCCAACATCCAATCAGACCATGGCGCACGAGACCCTCGAGATTTACGTCCGCGATCTGTCCGAAGAGGCCGCTGTCGAGTGGCTAGAGCATGTGTTCGAGGGGCTGGAGCGGGTGCAGGACGCGCCCATTGTCACCTACGAGGGCGACCATGAAGGGACGACCGTGCCCGTCCAAATCACCGAGCACGTCAAGAACGGCCCGTACACGAGCCTCTGGTTCAACGCGCCCGACCTGCCCTGGGACGCCGGGCCCGCCTGCGCCCGCGCCGCCCACGAGGCCCTCGGCGCCGAGGTGCTCTGTTACCTGGATCGGCCCGAGGAGCCGTGGATGCTGTTTCGGATGCGCGACGGAGAGGGCCAGCGCGTCGACCAACGAGAGATGGAGCATCTCTAAGGCGCGGAGGGGCCTGCTTTCAGCGGTCGCACCTCTACGGGGCCCGAAGAAGACTCAACCTCGAAGGCCGGCCCGCCCCCATTGTAGGCGCGCCGGTCATCGTCAGACGATGTTGGGGATCCGAAGGCCTCGTCCACCGTCAGGTCTTCTTCGTCGAGGTCCAATTGGAGCTCGAATCCGGCATCCGCGGGAAGAAAAAGGCGGACGGCCCCCGAGTGCGTCTCCACGGAGCTCGAGGTCGTGAATGCATCGAAGGCAGCCGTGATGCGTCCGCTGTGGGTTTCCAGGGCCATGCTCCCGCGAAGGCCCGTCGCCTTGATAGAACCGGTGTGGGTGTCCAGGGATAAGTTCCCTTTTACGTTGTGAACGCGCACTGTGCCCCGACGGGTATTGACGTCTACGCTCCCCTCAGTACCGGTGACCTCGATCGTCGACGCCGAATCGTCAATTTCGAGGGTCGCCGCTTTCGGCATCACCACCTGATAGTCGCCGACGGGGTCGTCCCCCTGGTCCGTGGAGATGGTGAGAACCCCCGGAATCTGAATGGACCAGGAACCACTCTGACCGATGACCAACTTCTGGGCGGACCGGTTGACGTTCGGCTGGACCGCCATGACGGAGTCGCCTTCGCTGGGGGACAGGGTCGCCTTGTATCCCACCTGCGTGCGGTCCCAGGTGCGGACCGTAATGCTGCCCGTCTGGTTGTTGATCTCGACGGCTCCCGTGGCGCTGAAGTCGATCGTGTCGCTTCGGGTCTTCGAGGCAGAGGCCGACTGGGCACTCACGGACTGAACCGCGCCGAGGCTTATTCCGACGATCAGAACGGCGGCCAACGGGCGGACAACACGAAGCATCGAACACAGAGGACCGGTGGAGGGGAACGCTGTCGGGCTTTAAGGGAGGCGTCCCGGGAAGGTTGCGTTCCAGCCGGAGGGCCGGAGGGCCTCCGTGGCGGTCAGCGCGAGCGGAGCGTGACGTCGCCGTCGTCCGTCTCGAGGCGGACCATAGGGCCGCCTCCATTCACGCCGCCCCGGTAGTTGACCTCATCGTCGTCCTCGTCGGAGACCCGGATCGGCTGCAGGTCAAAATCAGAGGTTATGTCGGCGTCGTCGTCGAACTCCGTGTCGAGATCGAACCCGGTGCTCGCAGGCAGGGTCAGCGTGACGTCCCCGTCGTGGGTGTCGGCGAAAACCGCGTTGGAGAGAGACGCGAACGATACGCGAGCAGAGCCGTCGTGGGACTCAAACCGGACGCCCCCGTCCAGCTTCCTGGCGGTAAGGTCGCCATCATGGGTCTCTACGGAGAGGCGACCCGTCACGCGGCGGAGTTCCATCCGGCCCTCGTGGGTGTCGATCCGCACGTCCCCCGTCTGGTCGGCAATCGAGATGGGGCTCTCGTGGCTGTCGATGGTCACCGAGCCCCGCTGCTCGGCCACGGAAATGCGACCCTCGTGCGTGTCGATGCGGAGATCGCCCGCGAGCCCCGTCACGTCGATCGTCGACTCGTGGTCGTCGAGGGCGAGGGCCGCGGTGCGGGGCATTTTGATCGTGTAGTGGACCGCAGGAATGTCGATGCCGCCCCACCGGAATCCATCCTCGTCGAAGCCGAAGACCACCGATTCGTCGTCGCCCTCTTCGTGGGTGGTGGCGAGCTGGAGCTGGCCGTCGCTCGTGCGGGTACGGATGGACACCTTTTCGGCGTTCGGGTCCTCGTCGGTCGGCATGATCTCGGCCTCGTACCGCACGCGATCGCGGTCCCACGTGGTCACCGTAATGCTCCCTTCGTGGTTGTCCACCGTCACCTCCCCGTCAGCATCGAGAGGGGCGGTGTCATTCACCGTGCGGGCTGGGGCCTGAGCGAGGGCCGCGGGGGCGAACACGAGCGGGAACAGCACGAATGCCAGGAGTGCATGCAGGGGAACACGAGACAGCAGCATAGCGGAGAAGGATCATTTCGCAACGGAGCATGAGTGTGGCGACCGAGCATCCTCTCGGTCGTCATCCCATCAGACAGGGGCATTCGCAAATCCGTTGCATCCCCTTCCGAGGGCCGCAAAAGGCCCCGCTTGCGCCGTTTCTACACGTGCTCCTCGGCGTGGTAGGACGAGCGCGTGAGCGGGCTGCTCTCCACATGCTCAATGCCCTTGTCCTCGCCGACCTCCTTGTACCAGTCAAACACCTCGGGCTCCACCCACGCCTCAACAGGGAGGTGCTGGTCGGTAGGCTGCATGTACTGCCCGATCGTCATCACGTCGAGCCCGATCTCCACGAAGTCGTCCATAATCTCCAGCACCTCCTCCTTCGTCTCGCCGAGACCCACCATGATGCCGCTCTTCGTGCGCAGGCCCTCGTCCTTGGCCCACTGCAGCACCTTCAGGGACCGCTCGTAGTCGGCCTGCGGGCGGACGCGGCGGTAGAGGCTGGGCACCGTCTCCACGTTGTGGTTGAAGATGTCCGGCTCCGCGTCGAACACCGTCTCGCAGGCATCGCGGATGCCGCGGAAGTCAGGGGTGAGCACCTCGCAGGTGGCGCCGAGGTCGTGGATGCGCCGAATCACCTCGGCAAAAATGGGCGCGCCGCCGTCCTCGCGCTCGTCGCGGTTGACGCTGGTAATGACGGCGTGGTCGAGGTCCATCTTTTCCACCGCCTCCGCCACGCGCCGCGGCTCGTCCCAGTCGAGGCCATCCTGCGGTTGGCCCGTCTTCACGGCACAGAAGCCGCAGGAGCGGGTGCACACGTCGCCCAGAATCATAAACGTGGCCGTGCCGCGGCTCCAGCACTCGCCCATGTTCGGACAGTTGGCACTCTCGCAGACCGTGTGCAGGTCGTGGTCGTCGACGGTCTCCCGCACGTCCTTGTACGTTTCGCCCTGTGGGAGCGAGACGCGGAGCCACTCGGGCCGTTCGCCGCGTTTGTTTTTGTTCGTGTTCTCGACGACCGGGAGTTCCACGAAGCCGGGATCGCCATCGCCGGAGGGGCCGATGGGGTCGGGCTCCACGGCACCCAGGTCCGTCTCGCCGGGCATGGTGGGCTCGTTCTCAGAGGAATCTGCGTCGCGGGTCGTGGTGGTGGACATACGCGGTAGAAGGAATCAATCAACCGGCGGCTCGGCAGGGCACGGCGCCAGGCCAGACCGGCATGAAAGCACGGATGACTGGGTACGAGGGGGCGCGATGCCCGTTCCTCTGAGAGACCGGGCGCGGCGCGTCTGGACGGCGGGGCCCGGACGGGAAACAGAGATGTTGCGTTTTGAGAAGACGCGGGTCGGAGATCCCCAGACACGGCTTGGAAGGCGAGCGGAAATCAGTCGGGGGCGGGAGGCGTATCGAGGTCGGCCCGCAACAGGCCAAAGTAAAGGACATCCACGAGGTCGCCGTCCGTCTTGCGGTGGTGGCGGAGCCGGCCCTCCTGCGTGAACCCGGCCTTCTGCAGCACCCGCACTGAGGCCTCGTTCCCCGCAACCACCTCCGCCGTGAGGCGCACCACCTCCAGTTCTGCGAAGGCGTAGTCCACGAACCGGCCGACCGCCTCGGTCATAATGCCCCGGTTCCAGTAGGGCCGGGCAAGCCAGTAGCCGATGTTGGTCCGGTGGGCGGATCCCACGTCGAAGCTGCCGGCCCCCACCGCCCCGATGAGCATTCCGTCGGGTGCGCGGACGGCGAAGGTCGTCTCGGCGGGCTGCTCCTTGCGGTGCCGGATGCGCTCATCGATCCACGCCTCGGCGTCTTCCTCGGTATAGGGGTAGGGAATGCTCAAGGTGTTGCGCGAGATCGCCCGCTCCTGCAGATGCTCCACGAGCGCCTCTTTGTCCCGCGGTTCTACGGGGGAGAGCGCGAAGCCGTCAGAGAGGGAAAGGCGACTCATGACACCGTATGTTGTAGCGCGCATCATCACTGAACGGCACTCTCCAGGGGGGTCCCCAATGCGCTTTCCAGGGACCACAGACTTGCTTGGACTGAAAAGAAAGCGGACACCTCGTTTCAAGTTCTGCTCGGTGGTGCGCGGTTGCCGGATCAGGTGCGGATGTTCTGCACATGTTGACAAGCCGCCCCCGAACCGTGAGACTGTGGGTATGTTGCTCGCGGGGATCCCCTGCCGCTCCCCGAATTTTTACCACACCCCCACCCGTGCCATGTCGCTTCGTCTCACGTGTGTCACCCTCGCCCTCGCCGTTATGCTGGTCGGCTGCTCGTCCGGCCCCACGGCCGACCTCGTTCTGACGAACGGAACGGTGGCCACGCTCGACGAAAGGCACGGGGACGCAGCGGCCCTCGCCGCCGCGGGCGACACCATTCTGGCCGTGGGCAGCGCGGAGGAGATCGACGCCTACACCGGGGCCGACACGCGGGTCATCGACCTCGACGGGCGCCTCGCCATGCCGGGCTTCATCGAAGGGCACGGCCACTTCATGGGGATGGGCGAGGCGCAGATGCAGCTCGGTCTCCTGGGAACGGACTCGTGGAGTCAGATTGTCGCGAGGGTCGACTCGGCCGCCGGGGCCACTCCGTCGGGGGGATGGGTAGAAGGACGCGGCTGGCACCAGGAGAAGTGGACCTCGACGCCAGCGCAGACGGTTCGAGGCTTCCCGACGAACGCCCGCCTCAACGAGGTGGCACCCGACACGCCCGTCTACCTCACCCACGCCAGCGGCCACGCCGCCATCGCCAACGACGCGGCCCTCGACGCCGCGGGCATCGGCCCGGACACGCCCGACCCGGACGGCGGCAC
>JBDGQM010000155.1:0-4104 GCA_042219065.1 Salinibacter sp.
CTGCCGGTGCTGGCGGAGGTAGCGATTCGGGCGCCGACGCGAGACTAAGCGCACAATCCGTCCCGGGCCGCAGTTCTTCCGTCGCGCGCCGGGAATTCGCGGCGAAGCTTGGATGCTCCCCCCTCCAGAAAGGCGTTCGCGAAGGAGTGGCGAATGCGTTACGACTCCCGCGGTCGTTTCCTGAACCCAGAACCGGCGTCTATTTCTAAAACTCCGTGGTTCAGAGCCCAACCCATCCCAAAAACGTGTCAGGGCCAGAAGGGAATCGGTGCCTGACGCGCCGCGACTGAGCGGGATGTTCGCCCAGATCATCGCACGGGGGACGGGAGGAGACGAGCACCGGGACCCGACGCTCACACGCACGCATTAGCGCTCCACGTGCCATGCTCAGCCTCACCTCTTCTCGCAGGAGCATTTTTCGCCACCGGGGACCGCTGTCCGCGATGAGCATGCTCGTCGCGTGTCTGCTGGTCCTCGTGGGGGGCGCGGACGTCCAGGCGCAGCGGCTTGTCGCCACGGTCGACTCGGCGGCGAGCGTGATCGACTACACCGGCTCGGCGCCGCTGCACGAGTGGACGGGCACGAGCCGGAGTGTTACCGGGCGGTTCGTCCTCGATCCCAAGAATGCCGACAGCAGCCGCGCCTCCATTCAGGTGCCTGTCGCCACCTTCGACAGCGGCAACGATCGACGCGACCGCAAGATGCGGGAGGTGACCGAGGCCGAGAAATACCCGCTCGTCCGGTTCCGCGCCACCGACATTCGGCCCCTCCGCTGGGGGCGCACAAAGGAGGGACGGGCTGGGCGGTGGGAGGCCACCGGCACCCTGACCTTCCACGGCCAGACGTATTCCATGGACACGCCCGTTACGGTCCGGGCGGGCGAGGATTCTGTGTACGCCCGTGCCCAGTTCAAGATCTCGCTGACTCGTTTCGGGGTGGAACGGCCGTCGCTGCTCTGGGCGTCGATCGGCGATACCATCCGCATCGATGCGCGCGTCCGGGGCCGCCTCGAGACATCATCGAGCGCGGACCGCGACACGGGAGGCGCCCCGTCGTCGGAACCTACGGAGCAGGCAGGGGAGACGGGGACGCCCTTGCCAAAGCGGGGCCGCCCGGCGGATGGGCAGCCGCGGTAGAATGGCCCCCGTGGCGTCGGCGTCAATCGGGAGGCGAGGCTGAACTTCTCGACCCGGACCGCAGCAGGCTCCTACGGCGGAAATGCGTCGAATTTTAAGAATTATACAGATCGTCCACTGGCATTGAGCGGTCACTTTCCCCTAAAATGTGCTGCGGGATAAAAAGTCCTGCGGACCTGTCTCCACCGTTTCCGCCGTTCCGGTTGCCTCGCTGTGACGTGCCTCGGTGGGTGAGAGCCGAGAGGCGCCCTGGATGCACGTCGAGACGGAGTCTCTGAGGTTGCCCTGTTGGGCTGAACGGCCCGGTCTTGGCACCTGGATCGGCGGCAGTATTCGGCGTTTTGTTCGGATCTCCAGTCCACCGTCTTTGCCGGAATGCCTGACGCGGACTCCCGGTACGTCCCCATTGAGGACTACGCCGTCATTGGAGACTGTGCGAGCGCCGCCCTCGTGGGGCGCGACGGGTCGATCGACTGGCTTTGCTGGCCCCGGTTCGACAGCCCGTCCATCTTCGCGTCCCTTCTCGATGCCGACGTGGGCGGGCATTTCCGGATTCAACCGATTGGCAACTTCGGGGTCGACCGTCGCTACGTCAATGACACGAACGTCCTGGAGACGACCTTTACGACGGAGGACGGGGTGCTTCGGGTCACGGATCTGATGCCCGTGGCGCACCGCGAGGCCTATGAGCGCGAGCTGTGGCCGACGCGCGAGCTTCTCCGCCGGGTCGAGTGCGTGGAGGGGACTGTGGAAGTGGACGTTGTGTGTGACCCACGGATTGAATATGGGCAGATCGATCCTCCGCTCGACGACCGCGGCCCGCACGGCTTTTTCTACAACTACGAGGGAGCGGTGCTCATCGTCCGGAGCGAGCTTCCGCTCACCCTTTCCCACGCCCACGGCACCCTGCACGGGCAGTGGACCCTGCAGGAGGGCGATCGTCAGTTTCTGTCCCTCACGTACGACGAGGCGAATCCCGCCGTGCTTCCGCTTCTCGGCGATCACGCCGAGCGCAAGCTGGCGCGGACCATCAACTACTGGCGCGACTGGGCCGGGCAATGCGAGTACGAGGGGCCCCACCGCGACGCCGTGGTGCGGAGCGCCCTGACGCTCAAGCTCATGACGTTCGCCCCGTCGGGGGCCATCGTGGCGGCGCCCACGACCTCTCTGCCGGAGGCGATCGGGGGGGAGCGCAACTGGGACTACCGGTACTGCTGGCTTCGCGACGCGGCCCTCACGCTCCGGGCCCTCTACGAACTGGGCTACGAGGAGGAAGGGCAGGCCTTCTTTTCGTGGCTCCTGCACGCCACGCGGCTCACCGCGCCGAAGCTGCACGTGCTGTACGACGTGCACGGCAATGCAAACGTCGACGAGCGCACGCTGGAGCACCTGGAGGGCTATCGCCAATCGCCGCCCGTGCGGGTGGGGAACGGGGCCCACGATCAGCTGCAACTTGACACGTACGGCGAGCTCATCAGTGCGGCCTACGAGTTTGTGCAGCGGGAGCACAGCCTCGACGACTGGCATGCCCAACTCCTGGGCGCCCTGGGGGACGAGGTGTGCGCCCGGTGGGAGGAGCCGGACGAGGGCATCTGGGAGGTGCGCTCCGGCCGCCACCACCACACGTTCTCGAAGGCGATGTGCTGGGTGGCCCTGGAGCGCCTCGTCGCGCTGCACGAGGAGGGGTACGTCGATGTCCCGGTGGAGAAGTATCGGGACGAGGCTGCGAAAATCCGGGCTGCGGTGGAGGAGCACGGCTACGACGAGACGCAAGACAGCTACGTCGCGACGTTCGACGGGGATCGGTTGGACGCCAGCTTGCTGCTGCTCCCCACCTATGGGTACAAAGAGGCGACGGCCCCCCGCATGAAGTCCACGTTTGCCCGGATCCACGAGGAGCTGGCCCACAACGGGCTGCTCCACCGGTATCCCGCCGACACCGACGATGGATTTTCGTCCGAAGAGGGGGCGTTCGGCATTTGCAGCTTCTGGGACGAGGAACTGTTCGCCCGCCTCGGACGGGTGGACGAGGCCCGCGAGAAACTGTCCGAAACGATCTCGTACGCCAACGACCTGGGCCTTTTTGCCGAAGAGATTGACGTGGAAACGGGGGCCTTTCTGGGCAACTTCCCGCAGGCCTTCACGCACGTCGGCCTCATCAACGCCGCCATCACCATCGAGAAGGTGTCCGAAAACGCACCGACATTGTATAAACAACCGGATTCTTCTCCGCAATGACGTCCATTCTCGCGCTCAGCATTGGGTCCGCCCTGCTTTGGGGGCTCTTTGCTACGGGGGTGCTCACGCTCCTCATGTCGACGAGTCAAGGGTTGGGCTGGTCCCGAATGAGCTTTCCGTTTATGATTGGAAGCATGTTCACCTCCCACCGGGGCCGGGCCATGGCGCTCGGGTTTGGGCTGCACATCGTCTTCGGGCTGGCGTTTGCGCTGCTCTACGCCCTCGTGTTTGAGAGCTGGCAGTGGGCCACGTGGTGGCTGGGCGGGCTGCTCGGCGTCTTCCACGGGCTGTTTCTTCTGATTGTCCTCATGCCCGCCCTGCCGGACCTGCACCCGCGCATGGCGAGTCCCCACTACGGCCCCACCCCCACGCGACAGCTCGAGCCGCCCGGCTTCATGGCCCTCAATTACGGCCGCAACACGCCGGCCCTCACCCTCGCGGCCCACGTCGTGTACGGCATTCTTCTCGGTCTCTTCTATCCGCTTGGCTAGCGCGAAGGGCGAGGGGGCGCGTGTCGTCTCTGTTGTCGATCAGATGACCCGTCCGGAACGCGCGGCGATTTCCCTGCCGTGCGCTCCCTATTCCTCGCGGGGAATGGGAGTTATACCGTCTGCGCCGAATCGGTGTTCAGGTCCAGAGGGGCCGGCGCGGTCAATAAATGGGAACCGAAAGGTGGATTTTGCCTCCATCTCGATGTAGGGACGACCGGCGGGTCGTCCCTACGTAAACG
>JBDGQM010000156.1:0-5511 GCA_042219065.1 Salinibacter sp.
CCGTCCACCGGCGCCAGTCGGCCCGTCCGTCCGAGACCCGGTCGTAGTCGTAGCGCACCGATGCCTCCCACGACTGGTCGGTCAGCGACGGCTCCTGAGCCGCCACCGGGCATGGATCCGCCAGGGGCGCAATCCCAAGGGCGACAATGAATAGCAGAAGTCGATTACTCATCAGATGTATTGAATCCACTTCGTTCCATGACCCCCCATCCCTCTTTGCTCCGCAGGTAGGACCAGAGGCCCTTCATCCGCCACCACGCGTTGAGCTGCCGGTAGCCGAAGGTCTCTAGGATCGGCAGGAACAGGAGCTGCGCAAAATCGCCGCCGGCTTCGTAGCGCCGGAACGAGAACTCCTCCAGCGCCACGGCACTGAGGGACAGCACGAGGCCGAGCACAAAGGCGACGAGAAAAAAGGCGATGGCGAACGGGATCGACAAAATCCCCATTGCGAGGGCGATGAAGAACACGATGTACCCCAGAAATTCCAGGGCCGGGCCGAAGGTCTCCAGGAAGTAGAAGAAGGGATAGGCCAGAAGGCCGATGCGGCCGTAGTTTGGGTTAAAAAGCATGCGCTGGTGGCGGATCATCGTCTCGGTCAGGCCCCGCTGCCACCGGTCGCGCTGGCTGCCGAGCACCCGGAGCGTGGAGGGGACCTCCGTCCAGGCCACCGGGTCCGGCACAAACCGGACCTGATAGGGCTCGTCGGCCTCCTGCAGGCGGCGGTGCATGCGAACCACCAGTTCCATGTCTTCGCCCACCGTGTCGGTACTGTAGCCGCCCACGTCCACGACCGTTTTCCGTCGGAAGAGGCCGAACGCCCCGGAGATAATGAGCATTGCCCCCAGGGCGTCCCATCCCACCCGACCGAAGAGAAACGCCCGGAGATACTCCAGCACCTGTAGTTTGGGGAGCCACTCGCTCGGCAACGACACGTCGAGGACCCGTCCGGACCGAACCCGACACCCATTGACGGCCCGCACGATGCCCCCCACCGCGACCGTGGATCGCTCCTCCAGGAAGGGCCGAACCATGCGAACGAGCCCCTGGCCCTCGACGAGGGTGTCCGCGTCCATCGCGCAGAAGTAGGGCGTCTTGCAGAAGTTAATCCCCACGTTGAGGGCGTCGGCCTTGCCCCCGTTTTCCTTGTCGATCACCCACAGGTTGGGGTGGATGCGGCTCTGGTACACGTCGCGTACCTCGGCGGTCTCCAGGGTGGCGGTCGGCGACCGGGGGGCTGGCTCTAGCTCGAAGGCGTCTTTCAACCGCGCCAGGGTGGCGTCGCTCGACCCGTCGTTGACGACGAGAACCTCGAAGTTTGGATAGTCGATACTGAGAAAGGCGCGGGTCGACTCAATGCAGGTGGCCTCCTCGTTGTATGCCGGAGCGATGAGGGTGATAGGGGGCAGGGCCTTCGAGGTGAGGGTCTGCTCGGGACTGTAGGCCCGCAGGAGCTTTCGGTACTGCATCAGCGCCCCGAACGCGACCGTGCTCATCACCAGGTAGCTTCCGTTCAGGACGACGAAGTACCCCAGAAAAATGTAGTTGGACCATCGGAGGATGGATTCAATCATGCCCTGGCGGGAAGCAAGTCAGCAGCAATGGAGGCCCGGTCGTCCCCACTCTCCGAGAGACGCCGGAGCTGATCAGTACGACCGAGCTCCGCGAGGCTCTGGGCCGCACTCAGGGCCACCCAGCGCGACGGGTCGTTCTGCACCTGATCGGCCAGAAGCGACGCGTCCTGGTCCTCGCCCAGCTGGCCGAGGGCCCGGGTCGCCTGAATCCGGACGAACGGCACGTCGGCGCGGCAGTGGCGGCGGACGATTGGGGCGTGCCGGGGATTTCCCACCCGACGCAACAGGCGAAGAAGGGCCGCGGTGAGTTCGGGGTCGGGGTCAGAGGTCTTCAACAGATCGACCGCAACGGGGGCGGCGTCTCCGTCCCCGAGCCAGCGAAGCGTCTCGGCGCAGACGACGCGCTCGAATACGCTTCGCTCCCCGCTTCGCAGTTCTTTTCGGAAAAATGGAGCGGCTTCCTCCCCCACCTCGACCAGCGCGCTCACCAGTTGCACGCGGTCGGCCCTGGACAGATGCGGGACTGCGTTCAACAGGCGCGGGGCATCGTTGGGGCCGCTCCACTCCGCGAGGTGGCGAAACGCAATCAAGGCGACGAACTCAGAGTTGTCATCGAGGGCGTCGTCGAGAACTCCGGCGCGCTCTCGTCCGCCCAGGAGTCCGATGCGCCGTACCGCCTGCGCGCGCACCATCCGGGAACGGGCGTGAAGGTTTTTCTCGGCGGTCGAGAGGAGCGGACGAGCCACCTCCCGGATCCGTTCCAGGGCCTGGCCCCGAACCGTAGTGGCGTATACGACCAAAAACGACAGAAACTGATTTCGCTGGGAGGGCTCGACCTGGTCCGAAAGGGCCTGCGGAGAGGCATCCCCGACAATCACGTCCACCAGCGCCTGCCGCCACTGCTCTCGATTCTGCTGACGGGTCCGTTTCTGATTTTTCGAGGTGAAATGGGCCGCGACCGCCGTCAGGCCCAGCACAAGAGAAAAAGCCGTCAGCACAAGGGAGGCAATGATCAATCCCCAGAGGACCCCGGACATCTCCCCAAATATCCATTCCACGAACAGCATCGTCGTCCCGAGGCACGATACGGGCCCAGGACTTGAGCCGTCTCCCAAACGTAGTGCACGACGAAGCGCCACTGCGAAGAACGACTGTTTTATCGCGGGGCGGCCTCGGACGAGGCGGCGACCGGCAGCGTCAGGAACCGGAGGATGCGGGCCACGGCAATGCGTGGAGAAAATGGGCGCGTGATGTAATCGGCCGCTCCGAACTCGAACGCCCGCACGATCACCTCATCGTTTCCTTCTCGTCCCAGCAGAATGGTCGCGGGATCGAGGTGGGGGACCTGCCGGAGCAATTCAAGCCCCGTTCGGCCCGGGAGTCGCGTTTGGGCAACCATGATGTCGAGAGACGCATTGTCCACGATGTCGAGCGCGTCGTTTCCGTCCTGCACGCGCTCGGTGTTCACACCGCGGCGCTCCAGCCGATCCGTGAGCAGCTGCGCGCTGGCCGGGTGCTCCACCGCGACGAGCACGGACGTGTCCTCGAATGATTGGTCCTTCAACACGGCCATGGAGGCTCAGTCAACCGTTTCGTGCAGCGCGTCGGTGCGGTGGGAAGCGGGGCATGCTCGGCGGCACTCTCTGCGGGAACGCTCTGGCGCCCAGGGTCTCGCAAAATCCTGTGCCGCTTACAGGGAGGAAAGGTCGCGGGGGAACGTATCGGCCAGGGGTTCCGCCTCCTCTACGGGAACGGGTTCGGAGAACAGGTAGCCCTGGCCATACTGGCAGTCAAGCTCTTGAAGCACCGAGAGCTGGTCCGTCGTCTCGATTCCCTCGGCGGTCACGTAGAGGTCCAGGGAGCGGGCCATCTCGATGACCGATCGGGCAACGTGGTACCCGCGATCGCGCCCCGCGATTTCACGCGTGAGGCCCTTGTCGATCTTCAGCCCGTCGGCCGGAAACTCCAGCAGGGAGCGGAGCGACGAGTACCCAGTGCCGAAGTCATCGATCTCCACGCTGACCCCAAGTGATTTGAGCTTCTCGACGGGCATCGCTCCATTCTGGGCCTCGTCTTCCGTAACCCGTTCGGTGATCTCCATCGTAAAGTTCTCGGGCGGAAGATCGTACGTGTCGAGCATCCGATCGATAAACGCGTAGGTTTCTTCCCGGAAGAACTCCCGGCGCGAGAAGTTGCCGCTCAGGGTGACGGAGAGGTCCAGGACCGTTCCGTTGCGCAGCTGTTGGAGGGCCTGGCATCCTCCCTCCAGCACCTGCCGGCCGATGGGGACGATGAGTCCGGTCTCCTCCGCAACCTCGAGAAAATCGTCGGGGGGCGCCAGCTCTCCGTTGTGCCGACGCCACCGGGCGAGCACCTCGAACCCGGCCAGCGACCCGTCGCTGAGTTGCACAATCGGGTGGAGGAACGTCTCGAACCCTCCTTCGTCGGCGGCCTCCTGGATCATTGGATTGAGGGGCCGCTGGGAGGACGTGTCCCCGGGCTCAGCGGGGTCGTGGGCCACAAATGTCTGGTCGGGAGACTGCTTCGCCTCGTACATCGCCACGTCGGCGTCCTCCAGGGCCGCGTCGGCCGTCTCATACGCCGTGATGTCGCGGACGAGCCCGATGCTGAAATCGACGTCGAGCGCCTCGCCCTGGATCTCGAAGGGCTCGTCGAACGCCTTGATGATGCGCCTGGTGATTTGCTCTGCGGTGTCCGCGGTGATGGGCGGGGAGAACCAGACCACAAACTCGTCGCCCCCGATTCGCCCCACGGCGTCCTGTTCGCGGAGGGCCTCCTCGAGAACGCGGGCGACCTGTTTGAGAAGCTGGTCCCCGGCGCTGTGCCCGTAGGTATCGTTGACCTGCTTGAACTTATCGAGGTCCAGGTAAAGCAGGGAACCGGCTCCTCCGTCCGTGGTGAGGGCGCGTTGAATCCGGGCCTCGATTGCCGAGCGGTTCAGAAGACCGGTGAGCGGGTCGTGGCTGGCCTCGTATTCGAGCTGCTCCTCGCGGACGCGCCGCTCGGTGACGTCCCGCTGCACGGCGACCCAGTGGGTCACCTGCCCGTCGCTGTCGCGGACCGGGGCAAGCAGCCACGCCACGAAGTACGGCTCCCCGCTTTCGTACCGCCCGCTCGTCTCCCCCCGAAGGGCCTCGCCGGCCTCTAACGCACGGCGGAGGTCCGCCTTCGTCTCGGAATCGTCGTCGAGATCCTCAAAAATCCAGGGGCCCGTCTCCAGCAAATCCTCCCGCTCCTCCCCCATAAAGGCAGCGTACGCCGAATTCACCCAGGTAATCTCCACGTCTTCCGGACGGTCCGGGGTGCCCTCAACGATAAACACGGGCTCGTCGACCTGCTCAAGGGCCGAGCTCAAGTAGTGAACCCGGTAGGTCTGAAGTCGGGCCTTCAGCAGCTCGGAGGTCAGCGTAGCAAGCTCGGAGAGGAGCGTCCGGTCCTGCTCTGTAAACGAGTGGGGCTCGTCGTCGAAGACACAGAGCGTCCCGACATTGTAGCCTTCCACCGTGAGGGGGGCTCCCGCATAGAAGCGGATGTGCGGGCTGCCCGTGACCAGCGGATTATCGGCGAACCGCTCGTCGTTCTCCGGGTCGTCCACGACGAGCATCTCGCCGGCAGCCACGGCGCGTGCACAGAAGGAGTGCTCGCGCGCAGTCCTGTCGAGGTCAATGCCGCAGTCTGCTTTGGACCACTGCGAGTCGTCGGAAATGAAGTTTACGGCCGCGTACTTGAGGCCTAGAAATTCGCGTGCAGTGTCTGCGACTTGGTCGAACTCCTCCTCCGGGTCGGTGTCAAGGATGTGGAGCCGACTGAGCGCTTTAAGGCGATCCGCCTCGTTCTCGGGGAGAGGATAAGACATGCAAGGATGACCTCAGTTCGGAGAAAAGAAGTGTACATTTGAGACTCGCAACGTGCACTGGAG
>JBDGQM010000157.1:0-4249 GCA_042219065.1 Salinibacter sp.
TCGTTGATGGGGAATTTGATCTTCTCGTCGCCGTTGGCCATCACCTTCGACATCAGGGCCGAGTACTCGGTCGAGATGTCCTGGTCGGTAAAGTGGAGCATGTTGTAGAAGCCCATCGTCTGTGCGTAGTACTCCACGTACGCATCCATGTCGCCCTCGTGCACATTGCCCACGCAATGGTCCACGTATTTGAGGCCGGTGCCGGCAGGGGCGTCCCAGAACTCGTTGTCCCAGGCCTGGAAGCCCGGGAAAAAGAGGCCGTCGTAGTCGGAGCGCTCCACGAAGGTGTGGACGGTATCCCCGTAGGTCGCAATGGTGGCCGTCACGATGCGCCCGTCCTCGTCCTCGTGGATCGTGGGCTTTTGCACGGGCGTGGCCCCTCGGGTCGTCGCTTCCGCGAAGGCGTCGGCGGCATCGTCCACCCACAGGGCGATGTCCTTGACGCCGTCGCCGTGCCGGTGGACGTGCTCGCTGATGGGCGAGTCGGGCCCCAGGGCCGACGTCAGGACGAACCGAATGTCATTCTGTTCGAGCAGGTAGCTGGATTTTTCCCCGTGGCCCGTCTCGGGCCCCAGATACCCTTTGATCTGAAAGCCGAAGAGATGGGCGTAGTAGTGAGCGGCCTGCTTGGCATTGCCGACGTAAAACTCAATGTAGTCGGTGCCGTTGATCGGGAGAAAATCTTCGGGCGTTTCGACGTCGGGTTGGGACGCGACTGTGGAGTCGGGCATAAGCAGATGGGCGGTTGGTTCTGGAAGGCGACCGTCTTGGAAGCGCTTTCAAATGCAATCAGATTTACTTTTCCGGGCTCTGAACGTTCCCGTCCCCCGGCCTTCTAACGGTCCGGGTTGGGCGTTCCTCGGCTGCTCGACATCGCCCTCAACTGAAATCGGACCGGCAGTTCCATGCGGACCGGGATGGCCTTTCCGTCGTGCTTGGCAGGGACGAAATCGACCGATCGCAGGCCCTCCACGGCGGCGGAGTCGCACAGGGGATGGAGGGACTCGGCGATCGCGATGTCCGACACGTCCCCGTCGCGCCGGACGGTGAATTTCAGTATCAGTTGCCCTTCAATGCCTTGCTTGCGGGCTTCCGCGGGGTAGTCGATGTGGAGGTAGAGGCTTCCCGCCCCGCCTACAATCTGGGGGCGCCGGTCTGCCGTTCCGAGGGTGGCAACCGAGTGTGCCTCGTTCGGGGTGGTAGCGGGATCCTCCGTGTCGCCCGACGACGAACCGGCGGCTGGAGCCTCTGGGGACGTCGATCGTGCTGCCTCTTCGGGACGGGGGAACTGAAGCTTCGTGGCGGGGGGCGCTTGCTCGGGACCCTCGGGGGCGGATTCGTCCGGCGCACGCTCGGAGTCAATTTCGCTGAGCAGAATCCGGTCGCCGGGGGACTGCGTAGACCACCCCACGCGCTGCGTCGAGGACTGCACGGGCAGCCGTACGAGCGCCAGCAGGAGGCCGAGGCTCGCCACCAGGCTCAGCATGATCCGGATCGAATACGCATCCAGGATCGAAGAAAAGACCGAATCGGAACGAGGAGCACTCATGTCGGGGCATTAAGGCCGAACGCGAAACCCTCTCTGGATCTTTGTACGAAGCTCAGTTGAAAAGATTCCGGAAGAAGGGAGCCGCGTCATTCCCGGTTCTGCAGGGTCCGAGCGGCTGCCGGGCGCTCGGCGTCGAATCAAATGCCGCCCGAGCGTGTGGCATCCTGCAGACGCACGGTTTCTCTGCTCTCCGCCCCCGCCGATGTTTTCTGCGCTCGTTCTCGACCGTACAGGCGACGATGTCGTGGCTCAGGTTCGGACCCTCGACCCCCAAGCTCTTCCCGATGCGGGGCCGGACGAAGTGCGGCTCGACGTGCTGTACTCGAGTCTCAACTACAAGGATGGGCTGGCGGTGACGGGACGTGGGCAGGTGATCCGCGGCGACTACCCGATCGTGCCCGGCATCGACCTGGTTGGGCGCGTGCGGGGGAGCGACCACGACGCCTTCGACGAGGGCGACCGTGTGATCGGAACCGGCTGGCAGTTGGGCGAGGTGGACTGGGGCGGCTACACCCAGCGGGCAAAGGTGGAGGGCGACAAGCTGGTGCCGCTTCCGAAGGGGCTCTCCCCCGCGCAGGCCATGACGATCGGGACGGCCGGTTTTACCGCGATGCTCTCCGTCATGGCGCTCGACGAACACGAGGTGACGCCGGCGGATGGTGCGATTGTGGTGACCGGGGCGTCGGGCGGGGCCGGTAGCTTCGCCGTCGCGCTGCTCGATGCCTTGGGGTACGAGGTGGCAGCGTCCACGGGAAGCCCGGAGGCGCACGAGCACCTTCGGGCATTGGGGGCGGATCGAATCGTGGACCGCCGCGAGTTCGAGGACGGGCCGACCCGGCCGATGGAGTCGGGCGCCTGGGCCGGGGCGGTCGACGCGGTGGGGGGCGATACGCTCGCGACCCTCATCGCCCAATTGCAGCGGCACGGCAGCGTGGCGTCGTTCGGGAACGCGGGCGGCCACCACCTGCACACCACGGTGCTTCCGTTCATCCTGCGCGGCGTGAATCTGCTGGGCATCGACTCGAATACGTGCCCGAATGATCGCCGGCGGGCGGCCTGGGGGCGTCTCGCAGACCTGCTCTCGACCGACCACTTCGATCAGATTCACGCCCGCACCATTCCGCTCGGTGACATTCCTGCGGCGAGCCGAGAGGTTCTGGACGGGGAGGTGCAGGGACGAATTCTGGTGGACGTGCAGGAATAGGCGGGGTCGTTGGTCGTTGTGGGTTGAGCGTTGGGCGTTTCGGGTTGAGGGTTGAGCCTTGGGAGTGACCGAGCCGTGCAGAAATCCCTGAAGATAGCGCCTCTGGGTCTGGGCGTTTGGGAGGATGTGGGTGTGGGAGAAAGAACACCCGTACGCCCATACTCCTATATCAGCCCCATTCCGCCTGCGCACTCTTGATCGAGGCGGGCACATCCCGTTTAAGAAGTTCCTCTCGCATTCTCAGCAGCGGCCCTTGGTTCGACGGTATGACAGTGTCCATCTGGCAGCAGGCCCGGCACGAGCAGGAGGCGGTCTATGACGTGATCGTGGTCGGCGGGGGCATTATTGGCTGTTCGACGGCGTACTGGCTGTCCCGCCGACAGCCGTCCCTGCGGGTGGCCCTTCTCGAGGCACGCACGCTCGGGGCGGGGGCGAGTGGGCGAAACGCAGGCTTCGTCCTGCAGGGCACGCACACGGACTACCGGTCGGACATGGACCGGTACGGAGAGCGAACCGCCCGTCGGCTGTGGAACTTCACGCGCGAGAACCGAGATCTGCTTGCGAAGGAATTGCGGGGGACGGCCTTCGACTGGCGCTCGGACGGCAGCCTAACGGCGGCGGGCAGTGCGGCGGAAGAAGAGCGCCTCCGAGCCGGACTGCCGCATCTGCGGACCGCGGGCGTTCCGGCCATCTACCTCGACCCCGACGAGGCCAACGCCCGCGTTCGGGCCTCCGGCTTCCACGGCGGACTGTTCGTGACGTCGGGGGCGGTCGTGGATCCCCTTCGGCTCGTCCGCCACATCGCCGCGAAGAGCGAGGCCGACGTCCACACGCTCCACCCCGTTGAGGGCATCGCGTGGCGCGATTCCGGCGTTCGCCTGGACACCCCGAAGCAGCGGTTTCGGGCCGACCGGGTCGTGCTGGCGATGGGGCCGTCCCTGCCGGAGCTGGTGCCGAGCACGTCCGCGTTTGTCCGGCCCGTGCGCGCCCAGATGTTGGCCACGGCCCCCGCGGAGGCCCACGACATCCCGGTGCCGGTCTACTCCCACGGCGGCGGGTTCTACGTGCGGCAGTTGGACGATGGCCGCGTGCTCGCGGGTGGCGGACGGCACCCGCATCGCGACGCCGAGGAGACGAGCACGGACGCCACGACCCCGGCGGTGCAGGCCACCATCGAACGGTACCTGCACACCTACTTCCCGTGGACCCAATCGCTTCCCATCGCCCAGCGGTGGAGCGGCACGATGGGGTTTTCGCCGGACGAGCGTCCCGTGGTGGGGCGCGTGCCCGACCACCCCAACGGCCTGTTTGCGACCGGCTTTACGGGGCACGGCATCGGCTACGGCTTCCGGATGGGGCGGCTCCTGGCCGACCTGGCGGGCGGGGGGCAGCCCCCCAAGGCGCTCGACCTGTTTGCGGCGTCGCGCTTTGAGGGCGCGGAACGGCAGCCCGAGTCGGATGCGGATGCGCAGCAGAGGACGTAATGAGAAGCTGTT